>JAFGPY010000416.1 GCA_016935955.1 Planctomycetota bacterium | reverse complement strand
TGGGCTATCCCGTGCTGCTGTGGCTGGACCCGCTGGCGATTTTCTCCGGCGCGTTCGCCGTCGGACCTGCCGTCATACCCCTGCTGGTCATCCTGGCGCTGAGCTTCACGTGGCCGCACATCTGGTGCAGTCGTATCTGCCCATTGGGAGCGTTTCAGGACATGCTCAGGTCGCTGGCCCGCCACGTCCGCCGGCGAGCCAAGGACGATCCTGCGGCGCAGCGGTGGAGTCTGCCTGTCGCCCGGCGAACGGTGCTCGGCATCGGTGCCGGCGCTGCACTGGCCTCGGCAGCGCGTCTCGCCCACCGGCCCGCCTTGCGGCCGTTGCGCCCGCCGGGCGCGATCGACGAGCCGGAGTTTCTCGGCGTCTGCGTCCGCTGCGGCAACTGCATTCGCGCATGCCCGACCCGCATCATCGAGCCGTCGCTCGGTCGGCATGGAGTGGCGAGCCTCCTGACGCCCATCCTGCAATTCCGGGAGAACTACTGCCTGGTCGATTGCACCAACTGCATGGAGGTCTGCCCCAGCGGCGCGCTGGTCCGCTTGTCGGCCGAGGGCAAGGCCAGCAAACCCATCGGGCTGCCTCAGGTCGATATGAACGTGTGCTTGTTGGGTGCCGATCGCGAGTGCGCCGAGTGTCGCCGGTGGTGTCCGCATGAAGCGATTCGTTACGTGTGGTCCGAGAGCGAGTACACGCTCATTCCGCAGATCGATCCGCAGAAGTGCACCGGCTGCGGCGCCTGTGAGGCGGTCTGTCCCACGAAACCGAAGAAGGCCATCGTCGTTGTGCCCCTGGCCGATTCGCCTGGCGGCTAAGGTCTCGCAGCAGACGCTACTTGTGCCTCTTCTTCTTCGTCTGCGGCGTGCGGGCTGACTTGCGAGCGTTTCGGCGAGGCTTGCGGTCCGACTCGCGTCGCGATTTGCCTCGGCCCTCGCCCAGCAACGTCACGGGAGCAAGGTTCAACTGGCGTCCCGGCACGTTGACCGAAACGATGCGGACGCGCATGGGCTGGCCCAGGTGGACTTCCTGGCCGCTGCGCTCCCCGACGACGCACTGGGCGGGCTTGTTGAGCTGCCACTTGTCGGGTCCGAGGTCTTCGAACTTAATGAGTCCTTCGATCCCGAATTTGCGTGACTGCACGAACAGCCCGAACCCGGCCAGTCCTGTCACGACGCAGTCCAGCTCTTCGCCGACCCGCTTGCTGAGCATCTGCAGGGTGAGCACGGCGACGAGGTCTCGCTCGGCGTCTTCGGCCCGCTGCTCGGTGAAGGTGATGTGCTTGCCCACCGCGGCCAGGTCCTGACCAGCGGCGATCTGCCTGGCGGTGTCCATGCGATCCTGGAGGTAGAACTGCAACTGCCGATGCACCAGCAGGTCGGCATAGCGGCGGATCGGACTGGTGAAATGGCAGTAGTGCGTCGAGGCCAGGGCGTAGTGGCCGATGTGCAGCGGCGCGTACTGGGCCTTCTCGAAGCTCCTGAGCACGACGAGATTGACCGCCAGCGAGCGCTCGGCGTCCTTGACGGAATCGAGCAGGCCCTGGATCGCCCTTCGGTCCGGGTTGCGCGGCATGGGAAAGCCCATCGTCCGGAGCAGCTTGGAGAGGTTCTTGATGCTCAGGGCATCGGGCTCGGGGTGGATGCGACGCATGAACGGCACGTCAAGCCGGTCGAGCAGCGAGGCGACGGCGTCGTTGGCCTCGACCATGAACATCTCGATGATCGTGTGCGGATAACTGTTGTCGGCGGGATGAGCGTCCACGACCTGACCCGACTCGTCGAAGTCCAGCTCGGGCTCAGGCAGATCGAGATGGAGCATCCCATCGTCCGTCCGGCGTCTCTCGATCCGGCGGGCCAGCGACTCCATCTTGCCGAGCAACTGGATGACCTCGGGCTTGGCGCCCTTGGTGTGGCCCTTGAGAATGCGGTCGGCCAGTTCATAGGTCAGCCGGGCCTTGGAGCGAATGATGCTGTTGGCGAAGCGGCGATGCAGGATCTTGCCCGCATCGTCGTAGGTGATATAGACGCTCTTGGCGAATCGCGGCTGGTCGGGCTGGAGGCTGCAAATGCCGTTGCTGAGCACTTCCGGCAGCATGGGAATCGTCTTGCCCGGCAGGTAGACGCTGTTGCCCCGAAGGCGGGCCTCTTCATCCAGCGGCGAGCCGGCCGGGATGAAATGGCTGACGTCGGCGATGTGAACGCCGAGCACCCAGTTCCCGTCGGCGTCGGTCTCCAGGCTGATCGCGTCGTCGAAGTCCTTGGCGTCGGGCGGGTCGATCGTGACGATCATCGTGTCGGTGATGTCTTCGCGTTCGGCGCCGGGTTCGCCTCCGAACGCGGCAGCGGCACGGCGGGCCTGTTCCACACACTCCTCGTCGAACGCGCCGGGCAGATGAAACTGCCGTATGGCCGCCTGAATCTCCGTCTCGTACTGCCCGGCCCGGCCGAGCACCTCGATGATGACACCACGGGCGAGGTACTTCTCCGTCGAATAGGAGAGAATCTCGACGACGACCTTGTCCTTCTCCCTGGCGTTCTTGGCGGTGACGTCCTCGACGACGATCGGCTCGATGAACCGGCTGCCGTCGGGCTGAACGATCCATGCCTCGGGGTGCCGCACCAGCGTTCCGACGAACTGGTTGTCGCCGCGTTCGAGCACCTCGATGATCTCGCCGGTATAGCGCATCTGGCCGGCCCGCTTGCCCTTACGCGTGGCCTTGGCCAGAACGGTATCGCCGGTCATCGCGTCGCCGGTGCTGTCGGGCGGGATGAACAGATCGCCGTGCGCGTTCGCTTCGAGCGGCACGACGAACCCGAACCCCTTGGCGTTCTTGCGGAAGGTGCCGACGATCTGGCCGGCCATCGACGGCAGGGTCACGACGTTGCCGCCCCCGATCACGACATGCCCGGCGCGGCGTAGTTCTTCGAAGGCCGCCTTGAACTCCGGATAGGCGTCCGATTCCACACCGAGCGCCCTGGCCAATTGCGCCACCTTGACAGGGGTGTAGTCGGCGTGCTGAAGCAGCTTGACGATCCGGTCTCGATACACATTCGGCATAAGCCACTCCAACGAAAGCAGCACCCAACCGATCTGGTCATCG
>JAFGPY010000415.1 GCA_016935955.1 Planctomycetota bacterium | reverse complement strand
TTGCCGTCCATGTGCTTGTCGGCGTTCCTGATGCAGCCGTCGAGGTACTTCGCCGGCTCGTCCTTGATCGTGGCCTTGGCCGCACCAGCGGCCGGAGCGTCCTCGGCGACGACCGCGGGGGCCATTGTGATAAGGAGAACCAGAACCGCCACTGCGCAGAGAAACCTGTCCATGAACCACCTCTCCTTGTGACAAGGCCGCCGGGACCGCTGGGGCCGACAAGGACCCTCCGGCGGCACGGGATCGCACTTGCACGATCACAGCAGTCTAATTCGTGAAACACCGCTGGGAAAGCTGAAATGCTGTTGATTATAGGCCAAGATATTGCACAATCTGGTCATGCTGCCGCCCGCAGACTTCGCTCCCTGGTCTCGCCTGACGGTCACCAGCCGCCGTGTGCGGCCATGGGGCATGGGACCCAACATCTACTCCATGGGCCCCAGCCAGGACGACGGCGACCACCTGTTCGACGATTTCGACCTGTGGCTCGGCATCGAGGGCTCGTGCGACGTGCACCTGCTCGGCCGCAGGCTCGAGCTGACGCCGGGCCGGGCCATCCTCATTCCGCCCGGCATCCGCGTGCGGCAACGCACGGCCGCCGGGCAGGAACTCGTGATGATGTACGTGCACTTCGATTGCCTCGTCGACGGGCGGCCGGTGCTGGACGCTGCCCCGTACGCCGACGCGAAGCGGTTGCGGCTGGAGTTGCCCGGCCTGCCGCCGGTGGCCCTTGCCGCCGAGATCGACACGGCGGGCGTCACCGACAAGCTGCTCCGCATCCGCACGCGGCCCGACGACGACCTGAGCCAGATCCGTCTGAGCACCACGTTGATGGACGTCATCGCCCACCTGCACGAGGCTTGTCTGGGCCTGGTCGGCTCGGCGGCCGAGCAGCGGCTCGACCGGGCCATCGGTTTCATGGAGTTGAACCTTCACCGGCCGATCTCGCTGGCTGAGACCGCCCGGCACGCTCACGTGTCGCCGGCCACCCTGGGTCGCCTGTTCCGCACGCGCTACAAGGTCAGCCCCATCCGCTACCTGGCGCGGCTGCGCATGGCCCGGGCCCGCGAGATGCTCCAGGCCCGGCGGCACAACGTGTCCGAGGTCGCCCGTGCCTGCGGCTACCGGACGCTGCAGTACTTCAGCCGCGCCTTCAGCCAGGAGTACGGCCAGTCCCCCACGGCCTTCCGCCGCACACTCCCGCTCATCCCGTGACGGCGGACGCCGGGGCACTGCCTTTCGGTGGCACAAGCCGCGTGGCCAGTTCCCTCGGCGTAACGCCAACTCGGAATCGCGCCTGCTGATGTGGATGTGCTGGGCCACTCAAGGTTCCATCGAACCATATCCCAGCAGCGGCAGGATTTGACTTCTAGACGTGAGTGCATCATAATCAAGTGCCGCAGATTCGGCGGAACCATGGTGAAAGGCGCGTGGCTCGCGGGGTGTACTGGCGGCTTGAGGGCACGATGACAACAATGAAGGGGGGAGGGCGTATGGCGCGAGCAACAGTGGTACTAACGACGGTCATTCTTGGGATGACTTGTGCGGCGAAGGCTGATCCTATCGTCTACCATGTCTTCGGCAGGACTATCTACATGGCGGAGCTACCAGGCACGCCGCAGGGTGTCTTCACGACCGCTTATGACAGCGTGTACGAGCGCACCAGGCCAATATACTTCAAATCCTATGGCGGGCGTCTTTACTGGACGACGTTTGGAACCGGTGAGCTTTGGACTTCGGGGCTGCATGGCGAGGATGCGCATGTTCTTCTGGACACGGTTGTCCAGGAGCCTCGTGGAATTGCTTTCCATGGGGATCATGTCTACTGGAGCACCGGCACGACTGCCGACATCTACCGGGCGAATCTGGATGGTACGGACATCCAGCGCGTGGTTGATATGCCGGGTGGCGACTATTATACAGGAATCGACGACCTTGAGATCTATGACGGGCGCTTTTATTGGACGCCCTGGAGCGGCAACTCGGTGAGAACCTGCCGACTCGACGGGTCGGACTACTACGAGATCTCCCTGGCGGCCGGGGGGAGGGCATTCTGCGTGGAGATCCAGAACGATTCGATCTATGTCGGCGTCTACGATGTCGGTCCCGAGTATGTGGATTGCCTGTTGCGTTACTCGATGGACGGCAGCACGTATGATCTGCTGGCGCAGGATCGTCATGTTCTTAGCATGGATGTGTTCGAGGATCGCATTTACTACAACTGCGAGCTATCTGATGCGGTGTACAGCTGCCTGTTGACGGGGGGCGAGGAACGCATGGAGTATGAGGCGCGCAGTTGGCAATTGGCCGTTGTCCCCGAACCCGCTTCCATCGCCATGACCGCCGCTGGTGCGGTGGCCTTCGTACTTGCCGGGCGCAAGCGCCGTGGCCGACACCGCAACTGATAAATGACACAGAGAGACTGTCCGGGCTCCCGGCGACTGATCCCCTGCGCGTTCCGTCGCATACTTCCACCCGTCCCTTAACGACGCGGGAAATCACGTGTCCGGCGGCCGGCCGCACGTTATGATGGCGGGCGATAACTCTTCCACGAAGGAGCCATACCATGCAACGTATCGCGATCTCGCTCGCGGTCCTTGCGGGCGTCGGCCTGTTGCTTGCGGCGGCGCCTGCCGGTGCGGCCGAGTACTATCTCGACGCGGCATCCGGCAACGACGGCAACACCGGCACGGCGTCGGCCCCGTGGCGAACGTGGACGCGGGCCCAGCAGACCCTTGCCGCCGGCGACACGCTCAACTGCACCGGGGCCTCGGGCATCTTCTATCACATGACCGGTGGACGGCTCTATCTGCTGGCCGACGACGAGGACCACGTGGCCGTCCGCAACACGACCGGCGTCTGGCGGCTGGACGCCGATCCCGAGAACGTCTACTTTACGCCGAGCGGCACGGGCGACAGCACGCACACCGACTGCATCTCGATCATGGGGCCGGTGCGGAACGTGGTGATCGAGCGCAACAGCCTGGAGGTCACGACTTATGCCGCCCAGGCCGTCAAGCTCGACTACGTCAGCGGCCACCCGCAGGAGATCGTCCTGCAGAACAACCTGTTCTTCTCGCGGACCGCGTCGCCGGCCTACCTGCTGCTGATGTCGGGAGGCATCGACTGCGTCTTCCGGCATAACATTGTCTATCCCGGCCCGAACGCGCCGCTGGCCCGCGGCATCCGGTTCCTGCAGAAAGACGAGGGACCGTGGCAGAACCTCCAGTTCTATAACAACATCATCTCCGGGGCCGTCTTCACGTCCGGCGTGCCGGTGTCGGACTACAACTGCTGGATGTCCGCGCCGCCGGCGTCCATTAACGAGGGCGCGCACAGTTTCACCGTCTCGGGCGTCGGGGCCGTGGGATTCGTGGACTCGGCGTCGTCCGACTTCCACCTGCGCGCGGATGCCGCGGTCCGCGACCAGGGCAACCCCGCCCAGGCTCCCGGTGTGACGACCGAGAATCCCGAGGGCGTGGACTATGACGGCCTCGACCGCGGCGCGACTCCCGACACGGGACCTTACGAGTACCGCGTGGGTCGGCCGCGCGTGCGGCAATGGGCGTCGATCGCCGAACACGGTGCAGCCGGGGCGATGGCCATGGTCGTCGCCGACCAAGACGTCGATCCGCGTGCCGCCGTGAGCGGCCTTCGCGTCGATTTCGACCGCGCTCTCGATCCGGCCACGGTCGGCGACGGTTCGGTCACCGTGGTCGGGCAGTCGTCGGGTCCGCTGACTCTGGACCTCGGAGCCCTGGTTCTCTCGAACGGCAGCATGACGTTGACGATCGTCCTGCCGTCGAACCTCGGCGACGACGTCTGGACGATCACGCTCAGCGAATCGGTGGGCGGTCCGGGCGGCGCGCTCGATGGCGACCGCGACCTCGTGCTGCGACGGTTGGCGGGCGACGTGGACTCCAGCGGCGCGGTGACGGCGGCCGATGTTCTTGCCCTGCGCGACCATGCCGGCGAGGCCGTTGCCGCCGCGACGTGCCGCTGGGACGTGGACCTCTCGGGCCAGATCACGCCCGCCGACCTGCAGGCCGCCCGCACCCGCATCGGCAACAGCCTGCCGTAGCGAGCTGCCTCCGGATCGTCTCTCGCCGGGCGATTGCCTTGCAGCCACTTCTGTCCCGCTGCATCTGCAACCGGCCGATTCCCGACCGCCGGTCGGGCATTGTCATTTCCACGACATCCCGCTATGCTCAAGTGCCGAGGCGCGAGCAATGGAAGACACAACTCCATGAGCGGCCGGTACGTAGACATCGGCCCGGGCGGCGCGACCGTCGCCTGCACGGCGTCCGATAGCGCGCCGCGAAAGGGGATAAAGGGGAACTCCGTATGGATTTCACGTACGAAGACATCGCCAGGATGATCGACCATTCACTGCTCAATCCCACGCTGACCGACGCGCAGCTTGAAGAGGGTCTGGCCATCGCCCTGGCCTACGACACGGCGAGCGTGTGCATTCTGCCGCACTACCTGGCCCGGGCGGCCGAGCGGCTAACCGGCAGCGACGTGAAGCCGAGCACGACATCGGCTTTCCGCACGGTTGCCACACCACGGCGATCAAGGTGGCCGAAGCCGAACGGGCCCTGGCCGATGGCGGCGTGGAGCTGGACATGGTCTGCAACATTTCGAAGGTCCTGAGCGGCGATTGGGACTACGTCCGGGCAGACATCGAGGCCGTGGTCGCCGTGACGCATGCCGCCCGTCAGAAGGTCAAGGTCATCTTCGAGAACTGCTACCTCCAGGACGAGCACAAGATTCGCCTGTGCGAGATCTGCGGCCAGGTCGGGGCCGACTGGGTCAAGACCTCGACCGGCTACGGCACGGGCGGCGCCACCGACCACGACCTGGCCCTGATGCGCAAGCACGCGCCGGCGACCGTGCAGGTCAAGGCGGCCGGCGGCGTGCGGACACCGGAGAGGGCCCTCCAGGTGCGAGCCCTGGGTTGCACGCGATTCGGCGCCACAGCCACGCGCGCGATCCTGGACGAAGCCTGCCGGCGTCTGGGTCTTCCGCTGCGCGACGTGAAGGCCGGCGACCAGCCGCAGGGCTATTGATCACGGCCGCGCTCGGCGGCCCGATCATCGGCGAAGCGTCAGACTATGAAAGGAGGCGGCCATGGGCGCAGCGTTCAGAGAGTTCTGCGGCGACGAGGGAGACATGGAGCGGATGCGGGAGTTCTTCTCGCCGGCCCAGGTGGACCAGAGCTTGCGGCAGGCGGTTATGTTCTGCTGGATGATGTTGCCGCCGCAGGATCGTTCGGTAGACCGCGTCGAGGCCGAGGTGCGGCGTATCATGGATCGCGTGTTGCGCGACTGGCACGAGGACGCCGCGGCCTTCGGCGTTGGCGGCTCGCCGGAGTAAGCCGTATCGGGAGAGCATTAGAGTGTTGTGGTGTGCGACCCCGTCCGACGACGGGACAGGGTGCGAAGGGAAGGGCAATGAGCGTTCCGCGAAACGAATATCCTCGGCCGCAGTTCGTGCGGCCGGAGTGGGTCTGTCTGAACGGGCCGTGGCAGTTCGAAATTGATCGCGACGATACGGGCCTCGAGCGCGGCCTGCGCGAGCGAGAGCTGTCGGGCCGCATCACCGTGCCGTTCTGTCCCGAGTCGCCACTGTCGGGCGTCGGCGAGACGGATTTCCTCAATGCCGTCTGGTACCGTCGCAAGATCGCGCTGCCGCGTGAGTGGGCCGGGCGTCGGGCGCTCGTGCATTTCCAGGCCGTGGACTACGACGCGACCGTGTGGGCCGACGGCGCGAAGGTAGGCCGGCATCGCGGCGGGTTCACGCCGCTGGCGTGCGACCTGGGCGTGGTGCCCGACGGCGGCCGCGAGGTGACGCTGGTGGTGCGGGCCCGCGACGACCATCGCCGGTTGCAGCCCAAGGGCAAGCAGTGCCACGAGCCGGAGAACTTCGGTTGCCTCTACACGCGGACGACCGGCATCTGGCAGACGGTCTGGCTGGAGCCGGTGCCGGCGGCCTGCCGCCTGGAGCGTCCGCGGATC
>JAFGPY010000414.1 GCA_016935955.1 Planctomycetota bacterium | reverse complement strand
GCCCCGGGGCCGAAGTGCTCAAACCCCGCAGGCGACATCACGTTTCTGCGAGCGACATCGCGGCAACGGAAACGCCGAACCGGTAGAGCCTTGTCGATTCTCACCGCCAGAGGCGGTGGTTTGTTGATAAAATCAGAGCGCCCCCATAGTCAGACCCTAGCAGCCCGTGGTAAAAGGGAAAACAGCGGTTCGGAAACGCCGTTCCTGACCGTAAAAACCACCGGCGAGACGCCGGTGCCACAGTTTTGCCACGGGCTGCTAGGCATATGATGGTTGCGATGGAACAGGCCGGACTCATGGATGCCTGCCGGCGAGGCGATCGTAGCGCACAACACGAACTGTACAAGCGGTACGGGGAACGAATCTACCGGTTGACGCTGCGTCTAGCTGGAAACGCGCAGGATGCGTTTGATCTCACGCAGGAAACGTTCATCCGGGCCTTTCAACGTATCTCCGCGTTCGATGGCCGCTCAGGAGTCGGCACTTGGCTGTACCGCATTGCCACTAATGAGGCACTGCAGCTCTTCCGCAAACGGGGTACCGAACAGCGGCACCTACGGGTTCTTGCGGAACAGCGATCCGTGGCGGCCAATCCCGGCTCGGCCACCGACAGCCCGGACGTGGACGGGGCCCTGGCGCAACTATCGGGACCGCACCGCGCAATCCTGATCCTGAAGTATCAGGAAGGCTTGAGTTACGAGGAGATCGCAGAAGTGCTGGAGATTGCCCCGGGAACCGTGGCTTCACGAATGAACCGGGCCCGAGCTGAATTACGGGCCATTTTGGCCGATGAATCAACGCTTTCGGGGGAAGAAACGGCCGATCAACAGCATCCAACAGGTAGAGCGAGCGGCCCTGACGACAAGGGATAAGCCACCGCCGAACGAGTGAAGACGATGAGTTGCGATGAGGTCAAATCTCGATTGGGCGAATGGCTCGATGGCGAGTCGCCGACCGAGCAGCGCCAGGTCGTCGGGCGGCATCTTGACGATTGCCCGGACTGTCGTAGCGAATACGAATCGCTGCAATTGATGGCTGCTGCGATCGCCAGGCCGCCTGAAGCGAAGCTGCCGGCGGGCCTGTGGGAGGCAATCGAGCGGCGGCTGGACGAGGCACCGCCGATGTCCACGCCGTCAGCCGAGCCCGCGCCGCACCGCCTCTGGATCTACAAGCTTGCCCGGCGACCCCTGGCTGCAGCGGCTGTTGTTGTCTTGGCCATTGGACTCGGCTGGCTGGCGTTCAACGGGCCTTGGGAGCCGCGGGCGATGGCCGCGCAGATCGACTTCCGTCCCCTTCTGGAGCAAGCCGATGGAGATATCGCCGCGGGTATTCGCGCCCTTATGCAGGCATACGGGGGTGAGAGGATCTCCCCGGAGGATGCCGCCAAGCGGATGAAGGTCCGCGTCCACGCCCCCGACGAACTACCAGGCGAGCTGCGCCTTAAAGCTCGCTACCTGCTTAACATGGGCAAGCATCATCAGGCCTTGGCGTTCCATTACACGACGCCGAGCGGCGGCCACCTCTTGTTGCTCCAGTGCCCGCCCAAGGTCGAGAAGAACTACGGCGACTACGAATGCCTGCCGTGCTCGGTTGGCTCACACGGTGGCCACGGCGTACGCGTCGGCAAGTTGTACCTGATGCACATGGCCAGTAACGACGTCTGCGTTTGCGTCGTCACCACGCTGGATGAGCCGAAGCTGGGGGCGGCGCTCGGGGGCGTTAAGATCAGCTTCTGAAACAACCGGCCCGCGCCCGTCCGGCGGGAGAGTGTTCGCGGTCCCCGTTACGCCCCGATCGTCGCGCTGGCCGTTTCGCTCCACGGTCCCTTTTCGCCGCCGGTGCTGACCAAGCGGAGCACGTAGTGGGCGGTCTTGCCGGCCGCTTCGCCGGAATAGTCGGCCACGGTCGGTGAACTCTCGCTTTTCGCGCAGATGCCGGTTGACGGGCCGTTGCCGGCCTGCGTGGTTCCTTTATCCGAGTTGAGCCGCCGGCTCAAGGCATCCAAGCATCCGATGTGCGGGCTGTCGCTGTCTGACGGCGGCGAGCGTCTGCTCATCGACGGCGGACGTGTCGAGCACGCGCTCCAAACGTACGACCCCACGGAATTCCCGGTAGTCACAGCCTCAATACGCCGGTCAGAATGTCCTTGACGCCCGCCCACCGACGCGTACACTGTGCGGAACGGTCACAGCCTGGGAGGGCTGACCGATGCTCATCAAGCACGCCCTCTTCGAGAACAACATCACCGCCGACCCCGACGACTACGCGGCGATCGTCCAGATCAGCGGCAGCGCCGCCGGCGACGACCTGGTCCAGGACATCATCGACCAGGGCTCGACGGTGAACAAGCCGGACATCCTGGCGGTGACCGCCGCCCTCAAGCTGGCCTGCCAGCGGCGGGTCGAGCAGGGCCAGCGGGTCAACTACTTCGGCATGGTCGAGTTCTTCCCGCGGGTCAAGGGCGTTTTCACCGGCCCGACCGACGGCTTCGACCCCGCCCGCCACCGCATCGACATCGGGGCCAACCCCGGCGCCGAGCTGCGCGAGGCCGTGCGGACCGGAGCGAAGGTCGAGAAGGTCGAATCGGTCAAGCCCTCGCCGAACCCGATCGAGTACCGCGACGTCGGCTCCGACACGACCAACGACACGGTG
>JAFGPY010000413.1 GCA_016935955.1 Planctomycetota bacterium | reverse complement strand
TCGTGCCGCGTGATGTCGTAGTCGATGCTGTAGACTTCGCCGTCGAACTCGGTGTTGACCTTGTAGCCGCTGTTGTAGAAGATGGCCAGCATCGGCCGGTTGGTCGGCAGGACCTTGGCGTGGAACCGCCGGACGCCTCGCTGCCGGGCGATCTGCGTCAGGTACTCGAGCATCAGCGTGCCCATGCCCTTCTGCTGCCATTCGTCCTGGACGATGAACGCGACTTCGGCCGACTGCGACTCGGGGTCCATGAAGTACTGGGCCAGGCCGACGATCTCCTCGCCCGACGGGCCGGGCACGGCGCCGACGATGGCCAAGTCGTTTTTGTAGTCGATGTTGGTCAGTTTCTGAACATCGCGGTGCGGGAAGGTCATCGTGTAGGTGAAGTACCGCGACCTCACCGACTGGGCGCTGAGCGAGTAGAGCATGTCGGCCAGGGCTGGCTCGTCGGTCGGCATGATCGGCCGCAGGAAGATCTGCGTGTCGTCGCGCAGCGTGTCGTAGCGTTCCAGTTCTTTGGGGTAACGGACCTCCCGCCAATCGAGTTCGATCTGATCCTCGTGCACGTAGTTCTGCTTCTTGGCGAACTGGATGAGGTCGTTGCGGAACTTCGGGTGGGCGATGTTGATCAGCGACAGGGCTCGCTCGCGGATGCTCTTGCCGTGCAGGTAGGCGATGCCGTATTCGGTCACCACATAATGCACGTCGCCACGTGTGGTGACCACGCCGGCGCCCTCGGTCAGGTGCGGCACGATGCGCGAGACTTCGCCGTTGCGGGCCGTGGAGGGCATTGTGATGATGGCCTTGCCGCCACGGCTGCGGGCCGCTCCGCGGATGAAGTCCACCTGGCCTCCGATGCCGCTGTAGAAACGGTAGCCCAGCGAATCGGCGCAGACCTGCCCCGTCAGGTCCACCTCCAGCCCCACGTTGATGCCCACCATCTTGTCGTGCTGGGCGATGACGAATGGGTCGTTCACGTACTCGGTGGGATGGAACTCGAAAAGGGGATTGTTGTCGATGTAGTCGTACAGCCGCTGCGATCCCATGCAGAAGCTAGCCACAATCTTGCCGTGGTTGATGTTCTTCTTCGTGCAGGTGATGGCGCCGCAGTCGATCAGGTCGATGATCCAATCGCTGAACATCTCGGTGTGAACGCCCAATTCCTTCTTGCCTCGCAGCGTCCGGGCCAGGGCTTGGGGGATGCGGCCGATGCCGCACTCGATCGTGCTGCCATCCTCCACCAGCCGCGCCAGGTTCTCGCCGATCTTCAGCAGTACCTCGTCGGGCTCGTTGATGGGCACCTCGATCACCGGCTCATCGAACGGCACCATCATGTCGATGTGGTTGACGTGGACGAAGCTGTTGCCCAGCGTCCGCGGCATCCGGGAGTTGACCTGGGCGATGACGAACTTGGCGCTCTGGGTCGCCGCCATGACGATGTCGACCGACACTCCGAAACTGCACAGGCCGCTGGCGTCCGGCGGCGTGACCGAGATCAGGGCCACGTCAATCGGGATGCGGCCCATTTCAAACTCGCGAGGAATCTCTGACAGGAAGATCGGCGTATAGTCGCCGATGCCTTTTTCCAAGGCGTGACGCACGTTGTCCATCACGAAGAAGCAGTTCATCTTGAACCGCTCGCGGAGCCGCTCGTCGGCGTAGGGCGCCGAGCCCATGGTCAGCAGGTGGATGATGTGAGCATCCACCAGGTGCCCCGAATGCTCGACGAGGGCTTCGACCAGGTGCTGCGGCTGGGCGCAGCCCGTGCCGATGAACACGCTGCTGCCCGAGGTGATCTGCTTCATGGCTACAGGAGCGGTGACGATGCGATCCTTGTACCGTTCCTTCCAGTTGAACTGCGGCATGATTTCATCCCCGTGTTGAGTTCTCAAGACTGATGCGCGCGTCGACGGCCACCGGCGTGGTGCCCTCCGGCCCAACGACAAACGGGTTGACGTCCATTTCCTTGATCTGCGGGAACTCGGTGGCCAACTGGCTCAAGCGTTGCAGACCTTCGGCAATGGCGTCCACATCGACAGTCGCCTCGCCGCGCGTGCTTTGCAGCAGTTGAAATGCCCGCGTACTTCGCAGCATCTCCCGGGCCTCGTCCGCTGTCAGGGGCGCGGGGTAGAACACCACATCCTTCAGCACCTCGACCAGCAGGCCGCCCATGCCGAACATCATCAACGGGCCGAAGTGGACATCGCGGTTCATACCCAGGATCACTTCCTGCCCGCGCTTGTACATCTCCTCGACCAGGACACCCAGAATGTCAGCGTCCGGGGCCTTCTTCGGAATGCGGTACATCATCAGGTCGAACGCGTCCATCACTTCCTGCGGGCTGTGCAGGCCAGTCTTGACGCCGCCGACCTCCGTCTTGTGAACGATGTCGGGCGACCAGATCTTCAGCACCACCGGGTAACCGATCTGCTGGGCGATGTTCGCCGCCTGCTCGGCCGTGATGGCCACCATGCCTTTGGGAGTCACGAAACCGTAGGCTTCGAGAATCTCCTTGGCCTCCATCTCGCCGATTTCCAGATGGCCGCGACGCACGTGACGGTCGATGATCTGCTCGACCTTTCGGCGGTTGACCGAGAAGAGCTTGACGACGCGCTTCGGACGGCTGCGCCACTTGCCATAGTCGGTCATGGCCTTGACGGTTGCGACGGCGTTCTCGGGCGAGTCGTACTGCGGAATGCGATTGCGCTTCAGGATGCGAATCGCCTCGGCCACCCGGTCAGCCCCGAGGAAGCAGGCCAGGATGGGCTTCTTGCCGTTCTCGGAGGCTGCAGCCGCCACGGCCTCGGCCGTGCTCTCGCATTCGGTCATGGCGTGCGGCGTGAGCATCACCAGCACCGTGTCGACGTTGTCGTCGGCCAGGGCTACGCGCAGGGCCAGGTTGAAGCGGTCGGCCAAGGCGTCGCCCAGCAGGTCGATCGGGTTGTGCAGAGTGGCGTGCGACGGCAGGACGTCCGAAAGCGTCTTGATGGACTCCGTCGACAGAGCGGCAAGCTCCAGCCCCGCGCGGTCCAGGGCGTCGGCGGCCATGATGCTCGGTCCGCCGGCATTGGCGATGATGGCCACACGCGGACCGGCCGGCAGCGGCTGGTTGCAGAACGCCCGGGCAAAATCGAACTGCCGCTTGATCGATTCGCAGCGGATCACCCCGGCCCGCTCGAAGATGCACTCGTAAGCCATCTCGATGTCGGCCAGGCGGCCCGTGTGCGACGACGCAGCCCGGGCCCCGCTGCGCGTCACCCCGGACTTCATCAGCAGGATCGGCTTCTCGCGGCTGATGCGCTCCGACTCGCGGATGAACGCATCGCCGTCCTGGATCGTCTCGAGGTATCCGGCGATGACTCGCGTCTCTTCGTCCTGCGCGAGGGCCCGCAAAATATCCAGCTCGTCGATGTTGGCCTTGTTGCCGATGCTCATCAGCTTCGAGAACCCGACCGAACTGCCGCTGGCCATATCGACGATCGCCGCCAGGAGCGAGCCCGACTGCGAGAAGTAGGCCACGCGGCCGGGCTTGGGCAGACTGCCGCCGAACGAGGCGTTCAGCTTGAGCGACGGGATCATCATGCCCAGGCAGTTGGGACCTAGGAAACGAATCTCTCCCCGCCGCGCGATGCGCAGAAGATCCTGCTCCAGCTCGATGCCCTTGCCGCCCACTTCCTTGAAGCCCGACGTGATCACGATGGCCGACTTCACGCCCAGGGCGGCGCACTCTTCCATGACGCCCGCAACGAACTTCGACGGAACGACGATGACCACGAGATCGGGTTTCTCGCCAATGCTCCTCAGGTCCGGATAACACTTCAGCCCTTCGACTTCGTCGGCCTTCGGATTGACGGGGAACACCTTGCCCTCGAACCCGCCGCGGACGAGGTTCTTGAGAATCTCGTGGCCGACCTTGCCCTTTTCGCGCGAGGCGCCCACCACAGCCACCGATTGGGGAGTGAAGAAGTCCTTGAGGCTCATAGCTGCCGCTCTTTCTTGCCTGTCGCGCCTGCGTGCCGTCGGCGCAGGCCTCTTCAGAGTCCGTGGTACGTGAAGACGTTTGCCTTGACCGCCGCAATGGTCGCCTCGATGGCAGCATCCACACGGCTCTTCTGCTCGTCGTCCACGGCCAATACGCGATCGCGCAGGCCGCCCAGCCAGTCCACACTTTCGAGCATCACGCCGCCCAGGCCGATGCCCTCGTCGGCCACCTCGCCGCACAGCACCGCCCAGCATAGCGCCCAGCCGCGGGCCGTGTTCTCTACGTTGTACCCGCCGCCGCCCACGGCCAGCACGGGCTTGCCGAAGCCCAGCACCCGCTCGATGACCTCCACGTAGACGTTGTTTGTCAGGCTGAGATGGGCCAGCGGGTCGCCCGACAATCCGTCGAGGCCGAGTTCCATGACAAGAATATCCGGATTATAGGCGTCGATCAGTGGCAACGCCAGCGCTTCGAAGGCTTTTAGGAAGGCTCGATCGTAGGTTCCGGTTGGCAGCGGCACGTTGACCGCGTAGCCGGTTCCCGGTCCGGTGCCGATGTCCTTCTCGAAGCCCGTGCCCGGAAATAACGTGTGGCCACTCTCGTGAAACGAGAGAGTCATGATGTCGTTGCGGCTGTAGGCTGCAGCCTCGACGCCGTCGCCGTGATGGGCGTCCACGTCGAGGTAGAGCACGCGCATGCCGCGGCCGGCCAGGTCCAGGCAGGCCAGGGCCGCGTCATTGATGTAACAGAACCCGGCGGCGCGAGACGCCATCGCGTGGTGGTAGCCGCCGGACGGATTGAAGGCCACGCGGGCTTCGCCCTCGGCCAGCAGGCGACAGCCCGTGAGCGTGGCCGCGCAGGCCAGCACGGCATAGTCATACATGCCGCTGAAGACCGGGCAGTCGGAGGTGCCGAGGCCCATCTGCAGGCCCTCGACGCCCATGCGGCCCTGAGCCGCTTCGCTCAGGACGTCCAGGTAGCGGGGCGTGTGATAGCGCTCGATTGATTGCCGCGTTGTGGGCTCGGGCGCAACTAGGCTCTTGCCGCGGCCGGTCAGCATGCCCATGGACGTGAGGATTCGCCGCGCCTTGCCCGCACGCGACGTGTTGAACGGGCACTCCGGAGGGTAGGGGTACCGCTCCAGGTCGGGCGAGTGAATGAAGGCTGAGTGTTGCTGTTCCATACGTATCCGGCTTGCGGCACGCGCGGCGCAACGGTCCATCGAGCGACCCACGCGGGCAGAATCCCGCACTCGTGTTCTTCAGAAACGCTCGTTCCCCGCTCGGGGCAGCACTCTTGTAGCATCCGCAGCCGACGATGTCAACGCCGGCTTTGCGGCGGGCGGGCCTTGTGGGCCCCGTGGCATCGGTATGCATGCACGCATCTTTGCTCACTGTGGAACACCGGACGTCTACTGGTAGTTTTCCCAGTTTTTCGTTGACAGAATTCTGGACCGCCCGGAGAATACCCTTTGCACACCGTACTCGTGATGGTCTTCCGGCTTGGACACGAGACGTCGCTTCTGACTTATCAATACCGTGGCCCAGCGGGCCGGTTCGGTTGCCCGTCTGGTCTGGACGTCAAGGCAGGATAGAAAGGAGCAGAGAGTATGGCTGAGCAGAAGAAGGCGATTGATTCTCTGATGACGGAGGGTCGGACGTTCCCGCCGCCGGCGGACATCGTCGCCAACGCCCACGTCAATTCGCTCGAACAGTACCAGGAGATGTACGATCGCTCGGTCAACGATTCGGATGCCTTCTGGCTCGAACAGGCCGAAACGCTCGACTGGTTCAAGAAGCCGACCAAGGCCCGCGAGTTCGTCTGGGACACCAACGGCCGCAACATCAAACACACCTGGTTTGCCGACGGCGAACTCAACGTGACGTACAACTGCCTTGATCGCCATCTCGGCACGCCGATCGCCAAGAAGGCCGCGCTGGTCTGGCAGGGTGAGCCCGAGGACGACGTCGTCACGCTCACCTACGAAGAACTTCACAAGGAAGTCTGCAAGTTCGCGAACGTCCTGAAGTCGCTCGGTGTGACCAAGGGCGACCGGGTCTGCATCTACATGCCGATGATCCTTGAGCTGCCGGTGGTCATGATGGGTTGCGCTCGCATCGGAGCCATCCACTCGATCGTCTTCGGCGGCTTCAGCGCCGACGCTCTCCGTGACCGCATCAACGACAGCGACTGCAAGATCCTGGTGACGTCCAACGTGTCGTTGCGGGCCGGCAAGCACATTCACCTGAAGGACATCTCGGATGCGGCCCTGAAAGAGACGCCGTCGATCGAGAAAGTCATCGTGGTCGAACGGAACGCGGAGCCGTGCGGCATGACGGCCGGACGCGACCTGTGGTACCACGACGTGATGGGCAAGGCGTCCGACGCGTGCGAGCCCGAGCGGATGAATGCCGAGGACCCGCTGTTCATCCTCTACACCTCCGGCTCGACCGGCAAGCCCAAGGGCGTGGTCCACACCACGGGCGGCTACCTGCTGCACACGGCCCTGACTCACAAGTACGTCTTCAACATTCACGAGGACGACATGTACTGGTGCACGGCCGACATCGGCTGGGTCACTGGGCACAGCTACATCGTCTACGGTCCGCTGGCCAACGGCGCGACGAGCCTGATGTTCGAGGGCGTGCCGACGTACCCGGATCCGGGCCGGTTCTGGCAGATCGTTGAGAAGTACAAGGTGACGGTGTTCTATACCGCGCCGACGGCCATCCGGGCCCTGATTCGCCAGGGCGACGAGTGGCCTGCCAAGTACGACCTGAGTTCGCTGCGCATCCTGGGCTCGGTCGGCGAGCCGATCAATCCGGAAGCCTGGATGTGGTATCACACGCACATCGGTCGCGAGAAGTGCCCGATCGTCGACACCTGGTGGCAGACCGAGACGGGCGGCTTCATGATCACCCCGTTGCCGGGCGCCCACACGCTGAAGCCGGGCAGCGCCTCGCGGCCGTTCTTCGGCGTGGAGCCGGTCATCCTGCGCGACGACGGCAGCGAGTGCGGCGTCAACGAGGGCGGCAAGCTCTGCATCAAGAAGCCATGGCCGGGTATGATGCGGACCATGTGGGGCGACCACGACCGCTTCGTCGACACGTACTTCACGATGTTCAAGGACTACTACTTCACGGGCGACGGTTGTCGCAAGGACGGCGACGGGGATCTGTGGCTCATGGGTCGCATTGATGACGTCGTCAACGTCTCGGGCCACCGCATCGGCACGGCTGAGGTCGAAAGCGCCCTGGTCAGCCATCCCAAGGTGGCTGAGGCCGCCGTGGCCCCGATGCCGCACGACATCAAAGGCCAGGCCCTGTACGCCTACGTGACCACGGTGGACGGCGTCGAGCCGACCGACGAGTTGAAGAAGGAACTGGTCAAGCACGTTCGCAACGAGATCGGGCCGATTGCCGCCCCGGACGTGATCCAGTTCGCCCCGGCCCTGCCGAAGACCCGTTCCGGCAAGATCATGCGGCGAATCCTCCGCAAGATCGCCGAGGGCGTGGTCGACAAGGCCACCCTGGGCGACACCTCGACGCTGGCCGATCCACATGTCGTTGACGCCCTGATCGCTGGCCGCGGCAAGTAACCGTCGTTTTGTATCGGTTGGACCCGTCGCGGGGCCGCACGTGCGGCCCCGCGCGACTTGCAGAAGTCCCTAGGCCTGAATGTCATTAGGAGCCGAGTATGACTGAGCAATCTGTCGCACCGGCGGAGCCCGTGAAGAATCATGGCTGGCGAGTGACGTTTGCCGCGATGGGCATCAACCTGGCGCTGGGCATCCTCTACACGTGGAGCGTTCTGAGCAAGAGGATTCCCGCTGAGTGGAACTGGAGCGAGGGCGACAAGTCGTGGCCGTATGCCGTGGCCTGCCTGATCTTCTCGCTGGTCATGGTTCCCGCCGGCCGCCTGCAGGATAGGATCGGCCCGCGAATCGTCGCGACCATCGGCGGCGTTCTGGTTGGGGCAGGGATGATCCTGGCCAGCCTGACCACCTCTCCGATGGGCTACATCATCGGCTTCGGCGTGTTGGCTGGCGCCGGGATCGGTTTTGGCTACGCCTCGGCGACGCCTCCGGCCGTTAAGTGGTTTTCTCCGGCCCGGACCGGCTTGATCGCGGGCATCGTCGTATCGGGATTCGGTCTGGCCTCGGTGTATGCCGCTCCGTTGTGCAACTGGCTGGCCGGGAACTACGGCATCCAGAACGCCTTCATGTACCTGGGCATTGCGTTTCTGGTGGTGGTGGTTTCGCTGGCACAGCTTCTCCTTCCGCCCAAACAGCCCCTGAAGTTCGCCAATGCCGGGGGAACTTCTCCGGCCGCACCGGCGGTCAAGAGGGAAGACTTCACGGCCAAGGAGATGCTGAGTTCTCCGCAGTTCTACCTGCTGTGGTTCATGTACGCCTGTGGCGCCGGGGCCGGTCTGATGGTGATCTCGAAACTCGCCAAGATCGCCAGCCAGCAAGCGGGGTTGCAGCTTGGGTTCGTACTTGTGGCGGTCCTGGCGATCGGCAACGGGGCGGGTCGCATCGCGGCCGGCGTGCTGTCGGACAAACTGGGCCGCAAGGCGACCATGGCTATGTGTTTTCTGTTGCAGGCGGTCCTGATCGTTCTCCTGTCGCGCGCGACGACGGGCAGCGTTCTGGCCTCGACGGCTGTCCTGTCCGTGATCTGTGCCCTCATCGGGGCCAACTACGGCGCGAACCTGTCGCTGTTCCCGTCGATCACCAAGGACTTCTACGGCCTGAAGAACTTCGGCGTCAACTACGGGTTGGTCTTCACCTCGTGGGGCGTCGGCGGATTCATGCTGGCCATGCTTGCTGGGAAGATGTACGACAAGTACCAGAGCTTCAACGTGGCCTACTACGGTGCAGTGGTGCTCCTGGTCGCGGCGGCCATCGTGACGCCGCTGGTCAAGTCGCCGCATCACCACAAGGAGGCCGCGAAGCAGTAGCCGCACTCGATCGCGGTTGTTCGTATCGTAGAAGCACAACGCCCGCCCCGCAGCAGGGAGCGGGCGTTTCTTCTTGCGCTGTCGCCGCCTCGTCGGATTCTGCTGGCCAAATCCGGCTGAGTCGGGATAATCCGGCAATCAGGGTAAGGGGAACACGGGGGTCATGGAACAGAAGACCGTTCTGTCGTTCGGAGAGATTCTGTGGGACCTGTTGCCGGACGGGCCGCAGTTGGGCGGCGCGCCGTTGAATCTGGCTTGTCGCGTGGCGTCCCTGGGCGAGCGCGGCCGAGTCGCCAGCCGGTTGGGTTGCGACGACCTCGGCCGCGAGGCGTGTGAGCGGGTCGCCGCGCTGGGCGTCGACACGTCGCTCGTTCAGTGGGATGACGATCGGCCGACCGGTAGCGTGACGGTCCGCCTGGACGCGCGGGGCAATCCGGATTTCACGATTCATACCGACGTGGCCTATGACTTCATCAAGACCAGCGACGCCATGCTTGGTGCAGCGGCAACCGCCGACTGCATCTGCTTCGGCACGCTGATCCAACGCAACGAAACGTCACGACGGACGCTCTACGAGGTGCTGGAGGCCGGGCAGGGGGCGCTGAAACTGCTGGACATCAACCTTCGTCGTAACTGCTACGATCGCGGCACGGTGAGCAGCTCGCTGGAGGCCGCCGACATCGTGAAGCTGAACGACGGCGAGGTGGGCGAGCTTGCCGGCATGTTCGGCTTGGTCTCGGGCGATCTGGCGGGTCGGTGCGTGGAAATGGCTGCGCGATGGTCGCTCTCGCATTGCCTGGTGACGCTCGGAGAATTCGGGTCGCTGGTCGCTTCGCGCGAAGGCCGGATTGTGTATACTCCCGGGTATGAGGTCGCGGTGGTCGACACGTGCGGCTGCGGCGACGCCTGTACGGCGGGCTTCCTGCACGGGCTGCTTCGCGGCCGATCGGCCGGCGAAAGCTGTCGACTGGGCAACGCCCTGGGTGCCATGGTGGCCGGCCTGTCGGGCGGCACGGTGCGCGTGACGCCGAGCGAACTCGAACGGTTTGTCGCCGGCGACCATCGTCGGCGGATCGACGCAAGGTACGAGGCCTATGCCGCCGAGTGATGTAGCTCGGCGGAGGCAAGTGGAGCGGGAGCGGCAGCAAACTCATGAGACATTCGCACGAGCGGACAGAGCAGGGGAGGCCGACATGGATTCGTGGAAGCGAAAGTTGAGAATGGGCATGGTGGGCGGCGGGCAGGGAGCATTCATCGGCGCGGTCCATCGCATCGCGGCGGCGCTCGATCAGCAGATCGAACTCGTGGCCGGATGCTTCTCGCGCGATCCGAAAAACACCAAGTTGACCGGCAAGCAGCTTTACCTGGATTCGGCTCGCTGCTACGACAGCTACCAGGCCATGGCCGAGGGCGAGGCCAAGCTGCCAGCAGAGAAACGCATCGATTTCGTGGCCATCGTGACGCCCAACTCGTCGCATCATCCTGCGGCCAAGGCGTTTCTGGAGGCGGGCATCCACGTCGTCTGCGACAAGCCAATGACCTGTACGATTGCGGAGGCCGAGGAACTGGTGGCCCTGGTCGAGAAGACGGGACTGGTCTTCGCCCTGACACACAACTACACGGCCCACCCGCTGATTCGCCACGCCCGCGAACTGTTTCGCTCGGGCCAGATGGGCAAGGTCCAGAAGGTGGTCGCCGAGTATCTTCAGGACTGGCTGAGCCGACCCGTGGAGAGGGACGGCGCCAAGCAGGCCGTCTGGCGCACCGATCCGGCCGTGTCTGGGGTCGGCGGCTCGCTGGGTGACATCGGCACGCATGCCTTCAACCTGGCCGAGTACGTCACGGGCGAGAAGGTGTTGGAACTGAGTTGCGACAAGACCGCCTTCATCGCGGGCCGCAAACTCGACGACGACGCCAATGTGCTGTTGCGATTCGCCGGCGGCGGCAAAGGGCTGCTGACGTGCAGCCAGGTGGCCACGGGCGAGGAAAACGCCCTGAAGCTTCGGGTCTACGGAAGCGAGGGTGGCATCGCCTGGGAGCAGGAGAACCCGAACTACATGAAGCTCTACCGGGTCGGCCAGCCGCCGCAGACGCTCGGTCGCGGGCACGCCAACTACCTGTCGGACGAAGCCACGGCTGCAACGCGAACCCCGGCCGGGCACCCGGAGGGTTACTTGGAGGCCTTCGCGACGATCTATTGCGGCGCGGTCGAGGCCATTCGTCGCCACATCGACGGCAAGCCCATGAAGACGTCCGAGTACCGGTTCCCAACCGTCTACGACGGGCTTCGCGGCGTGAAGTTCATCCACCGCGCGGTCGAGTCGTCCGACAAGGGCGCGGTGTGGGTGAAGCTGTAGTCGTGCAGGCTACCGGGAGGCGGCGAAGGGGCGAGGCCAATGAGCGCACGTCCGCTGAAGTTTCGTCACGAGGTGATCGACGCCGACCCTCCGGGCAGTGAGCATGACATCGTGCTCGTGGCCGATCTGACAGGCAATGGCCGCAACGACATCATCATCGGCAGCAAGAAGGGACCGCCGAACCTGTTCTGGTACGAGAACCCGACGTGGCGGCGGCATGCCATGGCGGAGGCCCCGGGACTGGAGGCCGGCGGAGTCGTCTTCGACGTCAATCGCGACGGGCGACCGGACGTCGTCGCCGGGCAGCAGTACAACGGCAACGAACTCTATTGGTTCGAATGCCCCGACAATCCTCGCAAGCCGTGGACGCGGCGTGTGATCGAGGACCGGTTCCGGAAGTACCACGACCAGGCAATCGGCGACGTGGACAACGACGGCGAGCCGGAACTCGTCTTCGTCTCGCAACTCGGCGGCGTGTTGGCCTATTACGATATTCCTGACAATCCGCGCGTCGAGCCGTGGCCGCGCGAGTGCTTTCACCTGATCGCCGACGGTGTCAGCGACAAACTCGAAGGTCTGGCCGTCGTGGACATCGACGGCGACGGGCGGCTGGAGTTACTGGCGGGACCGAACATCTGGCGATGCGACGGTCCGGGCGGCGCGTGGCGGGTCGAATCGTTCGCGGACGGTTTCGTGATGACGCGCGTCGCGGCGGCCGACCTGGACGGCGACGGATCGCCGGAGATCGTCCTGTGCGAGGGCGAGAGCCGCCCGGGGCGTCTGGTGTGGTGCAAGGGCCCCGACTGGCGTCCGCGAATCCTTCGCGACGACCTTTTCCATCCGCACAGTCTGGCCATTGCCGATTTCGATGGCGACGGGCGGCCGGACATCTTCGTGGGCGAGATGGGCCTGGGCAAGAACCCCGAGCCGAAGATGCTGATCTTCCGCAATCTGGGCAGGGCCGCGTTCGAGGAAGTGTTGGTGCAGCAGGGCATCCCGACGCACGAGGCCAAGGCGGCCGACCTGACCGGCAACGGGCTGCCCGACATCATCGGCAAACCGTACCATCCCGAACGACACATCGACGTCTGGTTC
This sequence comes from Planctomycetota bacterium, assembly GCA_016935955.1. The sequence goes on along the minus strand of JAFGPY010000413.1, from coordinate 161 downwards.
AACGAAAGCTGAAGGTGAATTGGGTCCGCGCGGTTGTGCCTGATTGTCCCCGGAAAAAACCAGGGGCACGAGCGGGTCTAGAGCGGTTTGCACAATCACGTGGCGTATCCACAGTTTTGAAAGAAGCCTCGGCAATCGCTGAGGGTGATCCGGTCGAGGCC
>JAFGPY010000412.1 GCA_016935955.1 Planctomycetota bacterium | reverse complement strand
GGCCTCGACCGGATCACCCTCAGCGATTGCCGAGGCTTCTTTCAAAACTGTGGATACGCCACGTGATTGTGCAAACCGCTCTAGTCGCGTCGCCGGAATACCTGCAAACGTTCGCGACCGAGGTGGCTTCGGGCTGCCTCGGTCGCGCTGTTTCCTGAGAGGGCGGAAGGCCCTAGAAAAGGAAGGGGGCGTGACGTCTGCGGAGGGGGACGACATCACGCCCTTGGGTAAGGCTGGGAATTCCGTTGTGACTAAGGATAGTCCTATAAGTTATCGGCTACCGCCCCCTAGGTAAGTTCATCAATTTCGAAGCCGGTTCTCAGGTCGCTCAACTCGTCGGCCGACAGGTCGTCGTCCGGGCTGGTGCCGCGGGCCGTGGACGAATCGTTCGCCGCATCGGGTTCTGTCGCGGCAGCCGTCGCCGGCCAATCGGGCTGGAGGTCGACCCTCTCGGGAATTGGTCGTTCGGTTACCGGCGGCACCGCGGTCAGCGCGACCGCGGCGCTCGCCGGCTTCCTTTCACAGACAGTGCCGATCACGGTGCTCACTGCGTCGCTCGCTTCTCGAAGCAGAAGCCCGTGGGCGGATCCACATGTCAGGGGAAGGTAGGTGATCAGGCGGACGTCCTGTGGGCACAGGCCCCGCAGTGTCGCAGTCGCTTCCTCGGCGACCAGAACCATGCAGGTAGCGGGCCGGCCCTCGGCGGCAAGTCCGGCCTCCGGATAGGCCCGTGCGAGTAGCCGCCCATAAGTGGCTAGCCAGGTCCGGCAACGTCCCGCGCGAAGCAGGACGCTTGGGTCGCCACCGTCGGCCAGGAGAATGGCTATGGGGCCGCCGTCGCGGTCCACGGCGACAAGGTCCGGGCACTCGGCTTCGGACGCCAATTCGGTCCGCACGTCAATCAGGCCGCGATGGCCGGGCAACAGCCCCTCCAGCGACGTGGCGGCGGCGTGGAGAATGTCATCACGGGAAACGGGTGTCCAGACTGCGAACGTGCCGCCGCGTGTCGCCTGGCGACCGTCCAGATCGACCACTCCCGCTACGGGCGGCAACGTCTGTCGTCGGCCGGGCTGCGGTTCCGCGGGACGGACCACCGGCTGGGGTCGTTCGGGTTCTGCGCGTGCAGGCTTGGCTGTCGCGGCGGCGTGAGCCTTCAGCATCGGCCGCAGCGTGCGGTAGACGATCTCAGCGTCCAGTTGGTTGAAGACGCATTCGGTCGGGCCCAGGCTGGCGGTGTGTCCCTTGCCGACCAGGTGCCCGGCGAAGGTCGGTGTGCAGCCGAGGTGAGCGATGGCCACGCGCGCCAGGCGGCGGTATGTCCGCTCCGCCTGGTCGTGGCAGTCGGCTTCGAGCACGAACAGGTCGGGCACGGGGCCGGAAGTCGCCGCTGTGGCCGCCTTCAGTTCGCGGTAGGCCTCGACCAGCGATTCCGGGTCTGAGAGCGTCAGAACGACGCAATGATCCGGCAGGCACCTTCCGGATTCCAAAAACGACGCGGCGCCGTCGACCAGAACTAAAGTCAGGCGGTCAGCCGCACGGATGACGTCGCTGAAATGGTCCACCCGTGGCGTGGCGGCGGAGTCCTCGCCACTGCGGCCGAGGGCGGCCACGGTTGCCCGGTCGCCGTCAAAGGTTACCAGCGCTGTCCGGCCATGAGAGGCGCTGAGCTTGGAGATGGCCTCGCGGGCCAGGACGAGTCGTCGCTCGGGCGGCAATCCGGCCGTCAGAAAAGCGGTCACGGGGACAGCAGGGGGCGTTGCCTGTGCGGCCTCGGGGTTCGGTGTTTCCAGCGGCCGAGCCAGCAGATCGTCGAGCGACGGGCCGGCGGGGGACGGTGACTGGCGACCGCCCGCTGCCCCGAAGAACAGATCACCCAACTGGTCGAGGGCTTGCCGCCGACCGATCGGCTTCGCCATGGAGGATTGGGGGTTCACGTCCTAACGGCCTCCGCGTCCATGCACCGTATCGCACGCCATACGACGAGCGTCCGATCGCCTCCGGCGATCAGACGACGTTGCCGAGTTCGACGACGCTGTTGAACTCGCCGAATTCGTTGACGCGCGTGTTCGGGTTTGCCGGATCGGCGGTCCATCGGCCGTCGACGACAAGACGGTATTCGTGATGCCCGCGATCAAGGGGCACGCGCAGCCGCCAGAGGGAATCGTTGTCGCTGTCGCGAGACATGGCGCCGGCGTCGGGATTCCAGCCGTTGAAACTGCCGGCCAACCGCACGCTCTGGGCGCCTGGAGCCCGTGCCACGAAGACAATGCCGTCGTCGACCAGGTTGGGGCCAAGAATCTCCTCGGTGATCTGCTGGATGACGGCCGCCTGCTCCTGTCTGACGGTCCGCTCGGACTCGGCTGCCTCGGCCATCTGGAATTGGACTGTCTCGGCCATCAGTTCATGGGCCAGCGATTGGTAGTCCTTGTGACCGCGGCATCCGGGGAAGTACTCGGTGATGGGGCTTCCCGCGGCGGCGGCTTCCTTGAGCTTGGCGTTGAAGCGGATTGTCGTTTCGGCCAGCAGGTCGCTGTAGTCGCGCTGAAGCTGTTTGTAGGCGGCACGGTCGCTCTTGGTCCGCGGATCGTACATCGTCGGCAGAATGACGACGCGCGGCTCGTGGCCGGTGCGCTGGGCGACCATCTGGATGGTCTCGCGGACGCGGCCGACGCTCTCGACCGCGAAGAAGCCGGTCTCGACGGGGACGATCACCGTGTCGGCGGCCCTCAGGGCATTGATCGACAGCAGGTTCATTGACGGGCCGCAGTCGATGACCGTGAAATCGTAGAGGTGCTCGATCCGCCGCAGAGCTTCGAGCAGCCGCTCCTGGCGGTTATCAGTATCGGCCAGCCGCTGCTCAGTCGCGCTGAGCATGATCGAGGCCGGGGCCAGGTAGAAATCGTTGAGGATTTCCCAGGCGATGTCGGCCAGCGAGAGCATGGCGCAACCGTCGTCGCGATCGACCAGGCAATCGTAGGTCGAACATTCGACGTCTTGCTGTTTGACATTGGTGCCGATCGTGGCGTGGCCCTGCGGGTCCAGGTCGATCAGCATGGTGCGTTTGCCGGCCTCGGCCAGACAAGCCGACAGGTGAATGGCTGTGGTGGTCTTGCCGCAGCCGCCCTTCTGGTTGAACACGGCGATTGTTCGCATGAGTCTCCTCCGCACTCCCCCCTGGCCATGCGTGACAGTCAGGTTGCGGTGTGGGTCACTTCCGGCAGCGAAACCGCAGGCCTGGCAGTACTGAAATGGCTTGTCAAAGAGAATTATCGGATGTGTGCCTGCCACTTCTTTATAAAATTATCGGACGCAGATAAAGGATTTTCTGTCCAGTTTCGCACTTTTCTTTCCTCCGATAGCGGCGCTGAAGTTTTTTGAGCGATACGATGTCAGCCATCTGACGGACCGCCGACCGCGCGCCATCTTCGCGCGGTGGCGAGGCGCGGAGCCGGTGCGAGTCCGGTCGCAGTCGGGCGGCGCGGACCTCGGGCATGGGTCAAGAGCCGGTGTGCATGCTACAAAAAAACGGCTCGGCCGGCGGCCCCGAAACTGCGTTTCTATGCAGAAAAGGCCGATTTTGGACTTTCTGTGCAAAAAAACTGACGGCCCATCCCTGCAAAATGGCAAACGGCATGCTATAATTCAGGTGAAGAGGGGAACTGAAAACCCCGGTCCGCTGTGTCGGCGACCATAGCGGCTGGGTCGGTTCCTCTCTATTTTTTTGCCCACATCGTTGCCGCCTGACCTCCGGGAGGGACTATGGCGGATCAGCGACCTTCCTCGACACCGATTCCGACGAGACTGCTCGGTCACACCGGACGCCAGGTGCCTATTCTCGGCATCGGCGGTTATCACATCGGTTCGGCCGGTCCGGAGCTTGGCGTGCGTATCGTTCGCGAGGCGATTGACGCGGGCGTGACGTTCCTCGACAACGCGTGGTGCTATCACCAGGGCCGCAGCGAGGAGATCATGGGCCGCGCGCTGGCCGACGGCTATCGTCAGAAGGTCTTCCTGATGACCAAGAACCACGGCCGCGACGCCGAGACCTTCCGGCGGCAGTTCGACCAGAGCCTTCGCCGCCTGGGCGTTCACCACGTGGACCTGCTGCAGTTGCACGACATTCGCGACCCCGACGAGCCGCACTACCTGTTTCGTCACCGTGTACTCGATGCGGCCATGGAGGCCAAGTCGGCCGGGCGGGTGCGGTTCCTGGGTTTCAGCGGCCACTTCCGTCCCGAGGTGCTCGAGAAGATGCTCGACCTCGAACAGCCGTGGGACGCCGTGCAACTGCCGGTCAACCTGCTCGACGCCCACTTCCGCAGTTTTCAGCAGCGTATCATCCCGAAGCTTCGCGAACGCGGCATCGGCGTCATCGGCATGAAGAGCCTGGCCAGCGGCCATCTGCTCAAGACGGGCATTGCGGCTCGCGACGCTATCACTTACGCTCTCAGCCAGCCCATCGACGTTCTGGTCTGCGGTATGGACAGCCTTGAGGTGTTGCGGGAGAACCTGGAAACGGTTCGCTCGTTCCAGCCGCTGTCGCCCGAACGGCAGAAGGAGTTGCTGGCCCGGTCGAAGCCCTACGCCGCCAAGGGCGAACTGGAAGACTACAAGCATGCCCACCAGGACTGAAATCCCGGCAAACTGGTGCCGTGACTGCTCGCGATCGGGCTCTCCCTCCAATAACCCATTGAAGACGTCAGAGTCTATGTAGCACGCCCACCCTCGGGCGTGGCGCAAGGCTGCAAACGATCGTTTGTGTTCGTGTTCCCCCGGCCGAGGGCGGCCGGGCTACATTTCTTCAACGGGCTGCAGTCGGGGAATTGGGCGCCCACCGGCCCTCGGTGCGGCCCTTGTCGTCGGTCACCCAGACCCACTTCAGGTTCTTCTCGGCACCGAGCTGCCCGGGCGCCTTGTCCCAGTAGGCCAGAAACATGTTCGAGACCAGCGGGTCGTAGGTCGCGCCTTCCTCCTTCGGTCGCGGGTGCTCGCCGCGAGCCGCAGCGTAGGGGTCGTCCTGCTGCATCCACCGGCTGCAATAGTCGAACAGGGCATCGTGGCCCCAGGCCCGCTGAGCCTTCATGAGCCGCGCGGCCAGCACCGAGCCCAGCCAGGCCTGGGCGTTGCAGCAGACCCGATACCCTTCGCTGCGGCGGTCCATGTCGTCCCACTGCTCCGGCGGCCGCTCCTCGTACGGGCGGCGCGGGCCGTGGTGTGTGGACATCTGGAAGAGCACCGTCTGCCCCGCCCAGCCCTTGCCGTAGTAGGTCTGCTGATCCTCCTGGAATGGAATCTCCGGCGACAGGTTGGCCATATCCTGATCGCCCAACATGATGCCAGCGAACAGGATCGGCCACTTGCGGCCGCTCCAGATGCCGCCGTCGGCCGGCCAGCGCATGCCCGACTTCACCAGGCCGTGCAGGTCGATGCCCAGTTGCACCAGGCCGATCAGTGTCTTGCGTTTCCGCTCCTGCGGCTCGTCCAGTTGCAGCATCACCGAAGCCAGCGACACCAGCCGCGCGTACTCGCGGCCGTAGCCCGCCTGGTTCTCGGTCGGCACGACGTGGCAGAAGATCCAACTGTGCGAATGGTCCAGCCACGGACGCTCAAAGCAACGCTCGATCTCGTCCCAGGTCGGAGCGGCCTGCCAGGGGAACTTCGGCTCGACCGGCCCGTCGGGACGCTTCAACCGTCCCAGCTTGTCCCATTGGACGTCGCCCAGGCGGAAGATGAGCTTCTCCGTGCCCGCGTACGCCGGACGAAACGCGTCCTCCGGCGGCGCCTCGGGCAGGCAGGTCAGGACGGCGGCCGTCTTCAGCGCGGCCCGCACCTTCTGCTCGCTCGGCCAGATGAGCTTGGCCGCCAGGCTCGGGTTGGGCACCGAGGCGTGACTGATCGTCGAGATCAGCGAACGGTTGGGCTCGAGGCGATACGGCACCGACAGGCTCAGTTTCGGGTCGTAGTCCTTCCCGCGGCTGTCGTAGCCTTGCTTGTGCGTGATCTCCAAGACCGTCATCATGCCGTTTCGCATGCGATTGTCGTCCTGGTGGGCGGCATCGCCGAACTGGTTCTTCGGCACGTCGGTCTTCGCGTCGGCTGCGGCCGGGCCCGG
>JAFGPY010000411.1 GCA_016935955.1 Planctomycetota bacterium | reverse complement strand
TGCCCTCGGCGACCACGTCCTCGAGTTTCTCCTGGTCGCGCAGTTGCCGCAGCTTCGGATTGTCGTAGGCGTCGAACTTGAACCGCTCGCTGTAGCCGTTGCGAACCACGGGCGTGATATCGACGGCGCGGACGACGGCCTTATGGTTGCCGAAGACCAGCTCCTGGCCGACCTGCGTCTTCGAGGTGACGACCTGCGACGGATCGACGGCCGGCGGCCCGTCTTTCGCGGGCGTCGCGCCATCGGCCGCGGCCCAACCGGCCGCCGGCCACACCGCAAGTGCCAGGGCAAACGCCACGGTGATCGTAATGCTGCGGCTCATAGTCTCCTCCCATGCTGTCAGGTGCCGTATCCCAACGACGTCCCAGGCCGAGGGCGGCCGGGCGGCGGCAAAGCCCTCGCGCGCCGGGACGGTTGTAGGGGTCGCTCGTGAGCGACCCTGAAGCGGGCGGCTCACGAGCCGCCCCTACAACAACTATGACTCCCATGCTGTCGGGTGCCGTGACTGCTCGGCAGCCACGGCACCCATAGCAAAGTCCGGTCTGGCTGCTCGCCCGTCAGTCGATCAGCGGCTTGACGGGGTTGCGGCTGTCCTGGCAGTTGCCGACGGCCAGCGTGTGCTTCAGGTCGCCGTTCGACGCGGCGTACTCGACCACCTGCCGGAAGGTCACCACGTGGGTGTCCGGGTACTTGTCCTTCTCGCGGACCAGGACCTCAAGCAGAAACGCCTTGAGGATGCGGGCCTGGTTGCGATGGGTGAACTTGCAGGTGCTGTCGTCCTCGGTCTTGAATCCCCAGTCGTGGAAGGCGTTCACGGCCAGGATCGGACGACGCGGATGGTTGTAGTGGTAATCGAGGTTGGCCTTCATCATGGCCGCGCCGTCGGCCACCTCGTAGTCGAACTGGCCGGGATAGTCCGAATTGATCGACCGCGTGATCCTGGCGTGAACCGGCGGCGCGTTGCCGTCGATGGCCCCGGTGGGCACGCGCCAGTAGCCATTGTTCTCGACCGGCCAGGCCTGATCGACGGGATGGCTGCCGCGACCGAAGCCGCTGTAGAGGAACCGCTGCTTGGCGATGAGCTGGCGGCTGAACTCGGGATCCACGGCCGTGCCTCGTCCGCCGCCGCCGCCCTTGTGCGAGAACGGCCGCGTGAAGCCGATGATGTTGTCGCGGTACCATTGCGTGCAGCCGTCGATCTGCTTGATCTGGTCTTCCTTCGGCAGCGAGGTCCAGAACCGCCCGCCCGGGTTGTGGTTCAGGGTGTGGTGGGCCACTTCGCTGCCCAGGTCGAACAACCGCTGGTAGATCAGCTTCTGCTTGACGGTGTCGCGGCTCTGCCAGTCGCCGGCCTGCGGGGCGACCCACATGGTGTAGTTGACCTTCACGCCGTAGCCGGCCAGCGTCTCGACGATGTCGAGCATCGACTCGATGCCCTCAATGTTCGCACAGTCGTCGACGCCCAGGACGATGAACTGCGGCGGGCGCTTGTTGCCGGGCGTCTTGAGATCCGCGGCGGCAATCTCCGGGGTCTCGGCGGCAGGCTCGTCGAGGTTCACGGTGCGTGCTTTGCCGTCGATCTTCTTGAGGGCCTCGAAGGCCGCGCGGCGGACGCCGACGTCCTCGTGCGCGATCATCTTCTCCAGCGGCTCCACGGCGGCCGCATCGCCAATCGTGCCCAGGGCCTCGATGGCGTAGCACTTGTTGTTGATCCACTCGCTCGTCTCCATCATCTTGACCAGGGCCGGCACGGCGGCACGCGACCTCACGGCCGCGGCGGCGAAGGCCGAGGTCTGCTGCATGTGATCGTCGCCGGCCAAGCCCTTGATGATGAACTCTTCGCCCGAGGCGTCGCCGAACTTGGTCGCCAGAATTTCGGCGGCGCGGTTGGCGATCAGCAGCGAGTACATGTCTTTGCGGAACTGTGCGGCGTCGGCCCACGCGGGATGGTCCCACTGGCCGTAGGTCAGCAGCCACTTCAGCAGCGGCACGGCATCCTTGTCGGTGAAGAACGGCCGGTCGAGCACGGCCACGATCGACATCTGATCCCAGATCTCCAGCTCGTTGTAGATTCGCTTGTCGCGCATGGCCGCGAGGATGGCCTGCTGCGAACGCGGATCGCCGATGCGGCCCAGGGCCACGAAGGCCTCGAACCGCAGGTGCACGTCGTCGTGACTGAGGGCCTTGACCAGGTGCGGCACGGCCTTGCGCGAGCGGAGTTTGCCCAGGGCCGTGGCTGCCGTGCGGCGAACCCAACTGTCGTTGTCCTGCAGCAGCGGGATGATGGCCGTAGCGTGGCTCTCGTCGCCGATCCGCTCAAGGCCGTAGATGGCCAGGCGCCGGATGACCGGGTCTTCGTCAGCCATGGCGCTTTGAAAGACTGCGGCCGAGGACGGGTCCTTGGCCAGCACCAGTTGCTCGATGGTCTCCGTACGCAGTTTCACGTCGCCTTCGAGTCGGGGCGTGGCCGTCGTCGGTTGGCATCCGGCCGCCAGCACCAGAACCGCCAACAACGAGACAGTGACCAGATTCAGACTGTGTGCCATGTCAGCCTCCTTTGGGGTTCGCGATTGACAGCATGGTATTGTAAACCCATGGGTTGCAGCCGGGTAGTGGCATTTGGTGCTGCCTCGGACGATCAGTGAAAAGTGCAATCCGGCACCGGAGCCGCGAGGAAAGTGCAACTCGTTACCGGCACACCGACTGCCCAGCCGCAGCGGGCTGACTTGACTTGGCGGCACGGGTCGACTATGCTGCCGCGTCATGAACAGCGAGCGACCCACATGGGACGAGTACTTCATGCGGATTACGGCCGAGGTGGCCAAACGGTCGACCTGCCTGCGGCGGCACGTCGGGGCCATCCTGGTGCTGGACAAATACATCCTGGCCACGGGCTACAACGGGCCGCCGGCCGGCATCCCGCACTGCTCGGAGGTGGGTTGCCTGCGGGAGAAGATGAAGGTGCCCTCGGGCGAGCGGCACGAGTTGTGCCGCGGCCTGCACGCCGAGCAGAACGCCATCCTGCAGGCCGCCCGCCACGGGACGCGCATCGACGGGGCGACGCTCTACGCCACGTGCCACCCGTGCTCGCTGTGCGCCAAGATGCTGATCAACGCCGGCATCAAGCGCGTGGTCATCCGCGACGACTATCCCGACGAACTCGGCAAAGAGATGCTCAAGACCGCCGGCATACCGATCGAGGTCGTGGCCCAGCCCTGAAACACTCACACACGCGAATCGGTGCCATGGCGGCCGTAGTCTGCCGCCATGCCGAACGGCAAGCCGTCGCGCGTCACCCGACTAGAGCGGTTTGCACAATCACGTGGCGTATCCACAGTTTTGAAAGAAGCCTCGGCAATCGCTGAGGGTGATCCGGTCGAGGCC
>JAFGPY010000410.1 GCA_016935955.1 Planctomycetota bacterium | reverse complement strand
AGTCGTTGTACTTGTCCTGATCGTACCACGGCCCCGGCACGTACAGGCCCTGGGCCGAGGCCGTCCCTCCAAGCAGCAGGAGAACGCCCATCACTCCCACCAACCACCGAGCCGCCGCGCGGCATCCGCGCTCTGCATCAATCCCCATCACAACCCCTCCTCCCCGTAATCGCCTGCCTGAGTCCCAGTCAGCGCACAAAAAAACCGGAGATTTCCAGCCCACGGACGCCCTTGCACAAGGACGGCAACAGGCCGAAGATCCCCGGTTTCACGACACATGTCGGAGAGTATCCGACACGCCCTCAATATACACTGTAGCCCATGAAGGATAATCAGGCAAGTGAATTTCGCTGGGCGCCTGTGCCTTCCTTGCTCGCAGCACAAGGCAGGACGCGCTTCTGCTTGTCGCAGGTCCCGAGCAACGTCGAGAGGCCTGGCCATGATTGTCTTGCTCCCGGCCGAGGGCGGCCGGGCTACAGAGGCCGACCGCCCTATTCCTGCGGCGCGGGCGGTTTCTTTTCGGGAGTGTCTGAACCGCCGGCCGGCTGGCGGAACGGCTTGGCGAACGGCCGGTAGAGCGGGTCGCCGACGAAGGTCATCGTCCACGACAGCATCTCCTGCGACATGTAGCCGGCCTCGGCGAACGTGTAGCCCTTGAGCAGCCGGTCGGTGAAGACGTCCACGTGCGGCGTGCCGCGCAGGTACGGCTCGTAGACCGAGCCCATGGTGGCCGCCGCACCGTGGGCCAGCAGCGGGCCGACCCAGCGCTGAGTCGTGCTGCGGATCGTCAGGGCCGAGAAACTGTGCAGGTGGTAGGCCACGGCCCCGCGCTCGAACTTGAAGTCCGGCCGCGCGATCGCGCCGCTGACGTTCTCCATGTACCATCCCATGTAGTAGCAGGCCTCGGGCATCTTCTGGCCGATGCTCATGACCTCGGCCTTCTCGTCCAGGGTGCTCGGCACTCCGGCCTCCGTCATCAGGCGGCAGGCCTCGCGAATCCAGCGGTCGCCCTGGGCGTAACCGCCCTTGTCGATGTTGCGGACGTCGAAGTAGGCCCGCCCCGAGAGGCCGTTGGCTTCGGCCCACAGGGCGTCGTCGATCATGCGGCGGACGATCTCCGGCGACGGGCCGTCCAGCCGGCACACCAGCAGCATGTGCCGGGCCAGAAGATCGTTGAACGGCATGTCGGCATTGTAGTACGGGCTCCCGGCGGCGCCGCCCAGCAGGTGGCCGCGCTTCGGCAGCAGGGCCAGTTCGCTGTCGACCCCCGCGGCCATGGACTTGTACATCTCCTTGACGCTGATGAAGCCGTCGATCTTCAGCGGCACGCCGAACATCGGCACCAGGCAGCGAATCTGCTTCTGGTCCATCATCAGCACCAGCTCGCCTTCGGGCAGCTTCACCCGGACCTTGCCGAGCCGCTTGTCGAGGAACTCCGTCAGCGGCGCGAGGATCTGCTTGTCGTAATCTTCGCGCGAGACGATCTCGGCGTCGGTGGTCTGGAGGTGGCAGATGTTCTCGGTCGGGATGCCGCGCTTCTGGGCGTAGTACGTGCCCAACTCGACGCCCTGCGGGACGCGATCGTTGACGAGAATGACGATGTTCTCCGGTCCGATGCCGGGCGTCACCTCGGCGGCGGCGCTGCGCGGGAAGACTGTTGCCATGGCGAGCGGCGCGACGATGGCCGCAAGGAGAATCCGTACGTCCTGTCTCATGATGTGCTCCTGGAGTCTGGTCAATACCGTTCGGTCAGGGTATTATAGGCGGACATGCTGAGGCGACGAAACCCCTTTTTCCTCTCGCTTGTCGTTTCGGTCCTCTGTGTCGCCGGAACCGCCGGGATCGCCGGCTGCCGATGGTTCGGCGACGGGGCGGCGCCCGGCCCGGCGCCTGTCCCCGCGGTTCGCAGCCAGGCGGAATCGGGCGGCAGGGTGGACGCGGCCCGCGTGGCGCAACTGATCCGCGGCCTGGGTGACGAATCCGTGGTCGCCGGCAATCCCGCGGGCACCGTTCAACTTTTCCAGGGCGAGTTCGATCGTCACGTGTGCGAGGCGGCCGACCAGTTGGCGGCCATGGGCAAAGAGGTCGCGCCCGACCTGCGGCGAGCCACGCACGACGCCGATCCGATCGTGCGCCGCAATGCCGCCATGGTCCTGGCTCAATTGGGCGACGCGTCGGCCGTCGGCGTCCTCTACGAAACGGCCGAGCAGGAGAGTCTCCGGCCGCTCATTCGCGGCAAGGCGATCGATCGGCTCGTGGACCTGGCCCGACAGTCCGACGACCGCTCGTCGATCCTCGACTTCCAGCGATTGATGAACCTGTTCCATCAGCGCAAACGCGCCACGGACGCCTCGCGGCACATTCGCACGGCCATTCTGCGGGCTGCCGCCGTGACCGACGATCCCCAGGGCCGCAACGTTCTGCTGGCGATGCTCAACAGCAACGATCCCGCGTTGCTGCACGCCGCCCTGGAAGCCCTCGGCGACGTCCAGATGACCGAGACGCCGCCCGCGGTCGTCCAGGCCCTCAACGACCGCAACCCGCGGATCGTCCTGGCCGCCATGGGCACGCTGGGCCGCTGGGGCGGCGACGAAATGACGCGGCGCTACGGCCAACTGCTGGCCAGCAGCGACGAGAAGGTGCGTCTTGCCGCCGTGAAGCAGATGGCCCTGGCCCCCAGCCAGGACGCCGGGCAGTTGCTCGTCAAGCTGCTCGGCGATCCGTCGCTGACCGTGCAGCGCGAGGTGGTCGCCACGGCCGAGAAGATCGGCGAGACGGGCGTCCTGGAGCAGGCCCTGAAGATTCCCCGCTGGCGAATACGCAAGGCGGCCGTCGAGGCCCTGGGCCGCATGAAGTCCGTGCGTTCCCTCGGTGCCCTGGCGGCACTGACCGGCGACGACAGTTACAACGTGCGGCAGGCCCTGGCCGTCGCTCTCGGCGACATGGGCAGCCCGACCGCGGCATCGACTCTCGTCGAGTTGCTGTCGGATTCGGCGGCCTCGGTGCGCGAGGCTGCCGCCGAGTCGTTCGAGCGCGCCTCCGGCGTCGAGCTGAAGGACTACGATCCGTTGCAGCAACCGTGGAAGAACGCCGAGGCCATTGACCGAGCCCGCGCCTGGGCCGCGGAACACGGCTCGGCGACCTCCTCGTCGAGCTCGGACAACGGCGGCGACGCGGCCGCGACGACGATCGATCCCGAGACGCGGCGATTGATCGATGCGCTGGCCCTGCCGCCGGGCGAGCATCGGCAACTGGCCGTGGCTTCGCTGGTGCGGATGAAGGAAGCGGCGCTGCCGGCGCTCGAGGCGTCGGCGGACTCGCGCGAACCCGAGATCGTGACGGCCATTCTCGACGATGTGTTGCCGGCGATCGATCCGCTCTACGCGGCGCTGAAGCAGCTTCGCAGCAGCGACGAGACCGCGCGGCGGCAGGCGGCGATCCATTTCTCGATTGCCGCCAAGGGGCGTCGCTTGCCGCAGGCCGCCTGGATGCGGGCACGGGAAGCCCTCTCGTCGGAGACGGACGGGCAGGTGCGCCGCATGCTGGCCGAGCGGCTGTACGAGGCCGGATGCGAAGGGTTGGACGACACGCTGGTCCACGGCCTGAAACTCGAGGACCCGCGGTCGCGGCAAAGCGCGGCATTGCTGCTCGGCCGACTCAAGAGCCTCAAGGCCGTGCCGCACCTCGTCGAGGCCCTGAAGGACGAGCGGACGAACGTGCAGTATGCCGCCGCGTGGGCCCTGGGCGAGATCGGCGATCAGGCGGCCGTCGAGCCGCTGAAGCTGGCCCTGCGGACGCCCGACATGCCGGGCCGGCTGGCCTTCGGGGCCGCCCTGGCCAAGCTCGGCCGGCAGATCGGTCGCGACGAACTGATCCGCATCATGGACGAAACGACGACCGCCATGCAGGTGCAGGCGGCCGAGGCCATGGGCGACGCGCCGCACGTGGACTACGTGCCGACGCTGGTCCAGCGCCTGAGCGAAACCAATCCGCGCCTGACGGCCGCCGCGACCGAGGCCCTGCGCAAGATCACGGGGCAGGATTTCGGGTACCGTCCCTACGCCTCGGCCGCAGTCCGCAGCAAGGCCCTGGCCGATTGGCGGCAATGGTACGCCCGGAGCCAGCAGGTCCGTACCCCCCATCCGTAGGATCCGCCCTGAGAACAAGCCCGCCGCACTGCGGCGGGATACCAGGGGGTCGAGGCCGTTCGATCCCCCAGCGAAACTGGGGGCTTGTTGATTGCCGCCCATTCGTCGGGGCGGGGTGGGAAAGTGTTTTCGAATTCCCGGCCCCAGGGGCTGGACAGCGAGATTGCCGAGCATAAAATTCTTCGGATCGGTCGGGCGGCTGTGGCGGCCGCTCGCGTGTTTCGGGGCGGGTTTTCTGTGAGGCAAGGCGTACCATGGACATGTCGAAGATTGGCGGCGTCGAGGTGTCGAAGTTCATCTTGGGCGGGAATCCCTTCAGCGGTTTCAGTCACCAGACGCCGGACGTCGATTCGAAGATGCGGCACTTCTTCACCGTGGCGCGGATCAAGGAGCTTTTCCGGCAGGCCGAGTCGCTGGGCATCACGGCGGTGATCGCGCGGGCCGACAACCACATCGCCCGCGTGATGCTGGAGTACTGGGACGAGGGCGGCAAGCTGCAGTGGTTCGCCCAGAGTTGCCCGGAGCTGGGTCCGACGGCCAATGCGGCTCGCAACGCGGTGCAGGGCGGGGCCAAGGCCTGCCACATTCACGGCGGCGTGACCGATTTCCTGCTGGCCCAGGGGCGGCTGGCCGAGTTGCAGGCCGACATCGACGACCTGCGCGGCAAGGGGCTCGTGGTGGGCATCGCCGGCCACAACCCGCGCGTCTTCGAGTTCGCCGACGAGCACCTCGACGTGGACTACTACATGTGCTGCTACTACAACCCGACCTCGCGCGACAAGAATCCCGAGCACGTCCACGGGGCCAAGGAGAAGTTCGCCGAGGAGGACCGGCAGACGATGCTCAACGTCATCGCGGGCCTGTCGCGGCCGGTGATTCACTACAAGGTGCTGGCCGCCGGGCGCAACGATCCGGCTGCGGCCTTCGCCGTGACCGCCCGGACCATGCGGGCCAACGACGCGGTCTGCGTCGGCATCTACAACGAGCCGATGCCCGACCAACTGGCCCGCGACGTCGCCCTGCTCGATCAGGGTCTGAAGACCGTCCGCGCCGCCGGGTGAGGCCGGGGTGATTGACGTGGCGATAAGCAAGGAGCCGCACGGTCGCATGCAGTGATCGCGCGGCTCTTTGTCTGAGAGTGGCATGGCCACGCTTGAGAAGTTCCCGAGCCGCGTCGAGGGGCGTGGCCATGATCGCGTCATCAGCACGCCCAGTCGGCTGAAACCGGCCTGGGCGTGGCACCCGACTCTTTCTGTGGTGTGATCGGCGAGCGAGGAGTAGGGTGGGTCCCCCGGACCCACGCGGAGTTCAAACGGTGGGTGCGGTACACCCATCCTACCATGCTTCGTCCATGCCATCCATCTAGCGAACCGACCGGGCGTTCATCGTGTTGTAGAGGTCCACCTGGGTGCCGAGGGTGAACAGGTCGATGATCTGGCCGATGCCGAAGACGCCCCAGGTCAGCAGCCACAGGATGCCCGTGCCCACCTTGCCCAGGTAGATGCGGTGCAGTCCGCCCAGGCCGATTAGCCATAGCAGCCACAGAATAAGTGCCGACGTCTTGGTCTTCATGCGAAGGTCTCCCTGTTTGTCATGGTCTGTCGCGGCGGCGCTCGCCGCTCTCAGCTATGACGGCCAGGGGCTCAGGATTCTTCCCCGGGCCACTCGCCGGAAAAGACTTCCACGGCCGGGCCGGTCATCAGGACGTGGTTGTTGTCGGCCCACTGAAGCTTCAGGTCGCCGCCCGGCAGGTGGGCCAGGATGCTGCGGCCGCTGCGACCGGTCAGGACGCCCGCCACGCAGACGGCGCTGGCCCCGGTGCCGCAAGCCAGCGTGATGCCGCTGCCGCGCTCCCAGGTCCGCATCCTGACCTCGTCAGCCGCCCGCACCTCGACGAAATGGACGTTGATCCGCGCGGGAAACAGCCGGTGGTTCTCGATCTTCGGGCCGATGTGCTCCAGGTCGATCGCCGTCACGTCGTCGGTGTAGAACACCGCGTGCGGGTTGCCCATGCTGACGCAGGTCATCTTGAGGGTGCGGCCATCGACCTCGATGGACGCGTCGACGACCCGGTCGCCGGTCAGGGCCACGGGAATCTTCGCGGCCTCGAGCCGCGGCTCGCCCATATCCACGCGGGCGCGCTCGATCAGGCCGTCGGGGCCTTCGAAGAGGTCGAGCGTCAGGACGCCGGCGCCCGTCTCGATGCGGAGCGGGTTGCGGCGGACGAGCCCGTGATCCCAGGCGTACTTGGCGACGCAGCGAATCGCGTTGCCGCACATCTCGGCCTCGGAGCCGTCGAGATTGTACATCCGCATTCGCAGATCGGCCGCATCGCTCGGCAGGATCAGCACCAGGCCGTCGCCGCCGATTCCGGTGTGGCGGTCGGAGACCCGTCGGGCCAGCCGCGCAGGGTCGCTGACCTGCTCCTGGAAGCCGTTGACGTAGACGTAGTCGTTGCCTGCTCCGTGCATCTTCGTGAAACGCATGACCGTCACTCCATCTTGCCGCCGCGGGCGGCAGGGCGGCATTATAGCACGCTGGCGAGCGGAGCGGCCGATTTTTCATGTTTTGGCGGTCGGCTGGCCGATAAGATGGATACTCGTCGCGAGGCGTGCGAGATGGTTGTGTTGCGCTCGCGGCGAGCGTGTTGACCGACAGCAGGAAGGCGGATCATGGCCGACGAGGAAACCCAACAGGCTGAGACGCAGGAGGCCGAAGCGGCGCCGACCGAGGAGGCCGCTGCGACCGACGCAGCCGCGACGACCACCGCGGAGTCGCCGGCGGATGCCGCGCCCGCGGCCGAGGTCAATGCCTCGCCCGAAGCCCTGGCCGAGGCCGAGGCCCTGGCTGCCGCTCTGAACGGAGGCATTGCCGCCGACGGCGGCGCGGACGGCCAAGCGTCTGGCGGCGACGTCGACGACGGACCGAGCATCGAATCGCTGCTGACGGAGGCCGGAGCCGGCGGAGGCGTGATTGACCCGTTGGCTGACCTGTCGGACGAGGCCCGGCGGATCCTGAAGATTCAGGTGCCGGTCATCGTGAAGCTGGCCGACAAGATGCTGCCGATGGGCGACATCGTGGAGCTGACGCCGGGGAGCATCGTTGAGTTCGCCCGCAATGCCGAGCAGCCGCTCGAGTTGATGGTGAACAACAAGATCATCGGTCGCGGCGTGGCCGTGAAGGTGGGCGAGAAGTTCGGCCTGCGGATCGAGGAGATTCTGCCGGTGGAGCAGAAGATACGCTCGCTGGGCGCGTGAGACTGCTATCGAGGCCCGAAGGGCCGTCAGCATTTTAGCCGGGGGCGAAGCCCCCGGTCCTTGGCCTCCCCAAACTCCATGAGCCCCGAAGGGGCGGTACGCTGTTGATCGACGAACAGGTGTCGCCCCTTCGGGGATCAGATGTTTTTTGTGCCTGGTTTCCGGGGGCTACGCCCCCGGCTAAACTCTCGCCGGCCCTTCGGGCCTTGCTGCCCGACAAGCAGGTGGTGCAGAAGAGCCCCGTTAGGGGCGGTTGATAACTAGCCACGGGCGCGAGCCCGTGGTGCT
>JAFGPY010000409.1 GCA_016935955.1 Planctomycetota bacterium | reverse complement strand
GAACGAGGCCTCGCCGGCGTACTTGCGAATCTGCTGCATGTCCTTGTCGTCGAGCAGCACGGCGGCAAAGACGATCGGCAGCTTGCGACCGTTGCCGAATCCGCCTGCGGCCGGCCAGCCGCCCGATTCGCCGCGCGTCGAGCGCTTGGCCACCGCCCAGTTGTCGATGCCCACCTGGATCAGGCCAAGTGCGATCTTCTCCTTCTGCGTCCGCGGCAGGTCGCAGCACAGCAACAGAGCCGCCATCGAAACGGCCCGCCCGATCTCGCGACCGTAGCCCGGCATGTTTTCCGAGGCGTGCGTCTCGCGACTGTGCCAGGCGTAGACGTGGTCGATCCACGGGCGCTCGAACATCCGCTCGACCGTGGCCACCTTAGGCATCTTCGCGGCCGGGGCGATCTTCGGCAGAAGCTCCCAGCGGATCTCGCTCGCGCGGTGCAGCTTGTCCTTCTTCGTGTCACAGTACGACGGCCGGAAGGCGTCCGCCGGCGCCGCCTCGGCCAGGCACGTCAGCACGGCGTGGGTTTTCAGCGGCGAGGTCTCTCGCGATTTCGTCGGGTTGGGCAGCACTTGGTTCTGCTGCGTCTCGGCCAGACTGATTGCCGTAACGAGCGAGTCACCGGGCTTCATGGCGATCGGCAACCGGGCGGCAAGCTTGCCGTTGTGACCCTGGATACGAGAATCGTACGCCACATCCGTCGTGGTCGGCGGGTTGAGCATCGAACCGTTGCGGACGCGGTCCCCGAGCTTGACGCGGCGCTTCTCGTAGTCGCCCGCCTCGGCGTCGGTCACCTCGGCGCCGAATCTCGCTTTGGGGCTGACAGCCGTCACCGTCACAGAGCCGACAATGTAATAGTCACCGGTGACGAAGCGGCCCACCTGCACGGGCTTGTCGAAGGTCCACGTGACGCCGTACTGCGAGACACTCGTGGTCGTCGTCAGGCCCTGCGACGGCGCAGCCGCGGTCGGCCGGCAGCCGACTACGAAAACCGTCAGGCCCAGCACTGACGCCGCCAGCTTCATCGCGTTGGAGTTCACGCCTGTCTCCCTTTCAAAAAACCTTGCCGGTGGGATGCGTCGAATGCTCCCCCTCTGGAACCCACGGCAAGCGCGGCGGTGCCGATGAAAACCCGCCTGTGCGAGCAGCGGCCCCGATATGCCCCTCTCTTGACGGGAGGGGTAAACAACACACGGCGTTCCCCGGTTAGAGCTTGAGACGATAGACGTGCTCAGCCAGCGGCGCGAAGGCGTCGGTGAACGTGCCGCCCTGGGCCGTGATCGTGCGGTCCTCGTCCAGCACCTCGATCGTCGCTCCGGCCTTCAGGCCCGTCACGGTGAAGACGGCCTTGCCCGACCGCGGACTGATCGGCTCGCCCTGGGCCAGCTTGTCGGCGCCGGGACCGAGATCGATGTTCTGCGCGAACAGGTACACCGCGCCGTCGAGTTGCGTGGCCTTGAAGTGGCAGTCCAGCTTCGCGCCGTCCTCGGCACTCAGAGCCATTCCGATCTCCGCCTTCGCCGCGTCGGCCGTCAGGGCCGGCGTCAGGCGCGTGATCTGTGCGTTGAGCCGCCCGAGTTCGGCGACCATCTCCGGCGTGCAGGCGAACTGCGAGTACGACGGTCGCCACGCGTGCGTGAAGTAGCTGATGGCCGTCGCCCCGCGGATCAGGGCCATCCAGACCTCACACCGCGTGTGCTTCGGTTCGACCTCCAACTGCTTCTCGTAAGTGATCCACTGGCTGCCCTTGCACGTTTCGACGGTGCAGCCGACCAGCCGCTTCGGGCCGGCGATGGCCCGCAACTCCGTCACGCCGTCGGCCACCTTGTGCAGCCAGTTGGGATGGTTGCTGCCGTAGATCGGATAGGTGTCGAATCCCGTGGCGTCGCAGTACTTGACGTACTCGGGATAGATGCGGGCCTTGGTCGCCTCGTCGTAGTGCGTGGTCTCGCACTTCATAAAGTTGGCCGTCAGGCCCATGATCACCGGGTGTCGTGTGTCCACGGCCTTGATGGCCTTGTAGCGCGCCGCCGTTTCTTCGAGGGTGTCCCGCGGCACGCTGCGACGCTTGCCGTCCGCCCCGGTGACCTTCCTGGGCAGGTCCGGCTCGTCGTTGTGAATCCAAGCCAACAGATGGTCCATCGCCGCCACCTTCCGTGTGGCTTCCGGCTGCTCGTCCATGAACGGAGCAATGTAATAGAACCCCGCGCGGCGGACCATCTCGGCGTACTCGTCCATGCCCCCGGTGTCGCCGGAGCCGCGCTTCTTCTCATCGCTCCACCAGTAGCCCGCGCAGGTGTTGACACCCGCGGCATGCAGCTTCGGAAAATGCTGCGGATCCTGCAGCCAGACCTTCAGCGGGATGAAGGGCCGCCCGTCGACGCGCATCTCTCCGTTGCGGCCAATTTCCACTGTCTTGATCGGCGACAACTCCGACGCCCCTGCGGCGACCGTCGCCACACTGGGCGTCGCGTCCTCGTCGGCCGCAACCGCCGGGACCAGGCACACGCACAGGGAGACGCCGCACAAACTCAACACCACCATGGGCTTGACCATGACCGACCCTCCGGGATGACCTCCAGACTATATTGCCGGGACCACGTGAATTCAACCCCCCGGACCGCACGAGGTGGCCCGCAAAGCGGTTGGGCAACTGCCAGCAACGGCGATGGCTGCAGATCGAACGCCGGTCCCGGGTTCCCGGCGGAAGGCCCCGCCGCCCGCGGCCGGGCCGTTCCGCCTGCGGAAACGAGCTTGTGCTTCCGCGGTGACCTGCGTATCATCTTCCCCTTGCACAAGACCATCGCAGCGCTGGACCACAGGTCGCTATGACCGAGCCGCAGAATCCCATGCTCCCCGCCGACGCCACGGACCACGTGGCCCGCAACTACGCCGCCCACATGATCGAGGGCGGACTCTACCTCGGCGGCATGGCCCTGCTCAGCATGGACACCGTCATGCCGACCATCGTCAAGGAACTGGGCGGCCCGTCGTGGCTCATCTCGGTGGTGCCCGTGCTGATGCTGATCGGTTTCACGGCGGCGCCCATCCTGCTGGCCCACCGGATCGAAGGCGTGCGGCGGTTCAAACCGTACTGCGTCGTCAGCGGCGTCTTCCAGCGGCTGCCGTACCTGGCTGCGGCCCTGGTGCTGCTGGCTCTCGGCGGCACACGACAGACCCTGGCCCTGGCACTGGTCGTGGCCGCGCCGCTGGTGTCGGGCTTCGCCGGCGGACTGACGCTGACCGCCTGGCAACAGTTGCTCATCAAGACGATTCCCGTCCGCCGTCGGGCGTCGATGCTGGCCGGCCGCAACATCATCTCCTGCCTGCTCGGCGTCGCCGCGGGAGGCGTGGTCCGCGTCGTGCTGGCCCGCTGGCCCGGCGCGACCGGCTACGGACTGCTGCACCTGGGCGCCTTCGCGACGATCTGCCTGTCGTACGTCGTCTTCCTGCTGGTTCGTGAACGGCCGCACGATCCGCCGAAGGCCGCCGAACCGGCCGCCAACCTGCTGTCGAGCCTTCGCCTCGTGTCGCCATTGCTCCGCGAAGAGCGCTCCGTGCGGCTCTTCCTGATCGCCCAGGCGCTGGGCTGCGGCCTGTACATCTTCGTTCCGTTCCTCGCCATCCAGGCTCGCCTGGCAACCGGCCGCGGCGAAAGCTACGTCGGCGACCTGCTGCTGATGCAGATGGTCGGAGCCATTGTCGGCAACCTGCTCGCCGCCTACCAGGGCGACCGATGGGGACCGCGCTGGCCGATGATCATTGGTCGCATACTCTTCGTGCTCATCGCCATTGCAGCCGCCGTAGCCTCAAGCAACATTGCCTTCCGAGCCATCTTCTTCGTCTACGGATTCGCCTTCTACATTCAGAACGTCGGCCAGATGACCATGGCCATGGAGATCGTTCCGGTGCGCCGACGGGCCACCGTCCTGGGCGTCATGTCGCTGGTGAACCTGCCGAGCATGCTCGTGGCCACCGGCATCTGCGCCATCGTCCGCAGCACCTCGGGAAGCTTCACCCTCACCGCCGCCATAGCCGCCACGGCCATCGTGCTGTCGCTTGCCGCCGTGCTCCGCATGAGCGACCCGCGCAAGACCCCCGCGCGTTGACCTGCCGCACGCATACCCCTGCGTCCGCTCGTCCCGCCAACTTTGGTGGCACGCAAAGACAACGGTCCGATAACCGAGAATCCGGATGAAAAAGGGCACAAAGCGCGACATGCATATGGCGTAGTGTCACTCACGTGGCACCCGTTTTGACTTGAAAGGACTCTCAGCAACAGTAGGGTATAACGGTCAGCACTAACATATGCACCTCCAGAATCTGCTCGCCATATTCGCTGGTTGATCGACGCCTGGCGCGGCAGTGTCCCTCGTCATGGAGGCGTGGCATGGAAGAGTTGGTCTTTGAACAGAAGGGAGGCCGAGGGACCGGCGCCCAAAGCAAGTCCATCCGCGTACTGCGGATGGCTTGGCTGTTGCAGCAACGCGACATCACGGTGCCTGAGCTGATGCGACGGTTCGGCGTCAGTCGGCGCACGGTCTACCGTGACCTGAAGCTGATCTACGCTGCCGGTCTGCCCATGAAACAGGGCGACGAACAGCAGAAGACCGCTCTGCCCCTGGCCGGCGTCGAGTTGCCGACCTGGGCCATGCCTCAGACGTTCCGCCGCCAGTAGAACGCCACGCGGAAGCGACATGCACCAGCGGTTGCCTGTCACCAGACTCGCGGCCGGCCCATCCACGAAGCTCGGGGCGAGCCGCTCCCAGGATCAATATAATCGTCCCGTTAAAGGGGCCGGCCCGTGGCCGGTTCACCATGGGGGGAGGACAGGCCAGGGGCGGACTATGTTTGTGTCCGCCCTCAGGCCGGCAACACCGGCGGCACCCAACATAACTGGAACGGAAAGCAAAGAGGCACGCCACTCGATTCGAGTCGCGTGCCTTTGTGTTACGTCAACCGCTCGTCCGAGCGTCGCTCAGCCCATGGCGGCAATAATGGCATCGGCCATCTGGCTGGTGCCGACGGCCGTCGGGTCGTTGCGGTCGGGCTTCATGTCGTAGGTCACCTGTTTGCCTTCGGCGAT
>JAFGPY010000057.1 GCA_016935955.1 Planctomycetota bacterium | reverse complement strand
TGGCCCTTCATCGCCTCGACCACCTGCGGCGCGTCGGTGGCCGCAGGATCCTGGGCCGGCACCTTGGCCAGGTTCGCCTCGTAGTCGACGCCCCCTGCCGCCGGACCAGCGGCCCGCACCCGGACGGCACTCAGGATGAGCAACGTTGCGACAATCAGAGTAACAACACTGCGCAGCTTCATTTCGCGACTCCCATCTGGTGGCCTGTGTCAGTCGGCCAGTGAAATCCGTTCGACGACCAGGCGGCACTGCCGGTCGTTGTAGTCATGCGTCTTCGGCCAGTAGAATCCGACGCCTGCAACCTGCTTGGCGTCGCCGTGAGCCGTGTTCACGAGCAGCACGGCCGGCACCTTCACGGTGACCATCTCGGCGGGCGTCTTCTCGTCGTCGGTCACCGAGGCGATGTTGACGTTGCCCGCCGGCTGGCCGTCCTTGTCGTAGAGCCGCAGGCCGAACCACAGGTTGTCCGGCCGCGACGACGACGTCTTGCCGTTGTCGAAGGTCCGCTTGATGTCGCCTTCGAGCTTCATCCGCACCAGCAGGTAGCTGCACGAGGTCAGGTCGACGGTCTCGCCCAGGTCGCCCTTGGGTTTCCAGTAGACGGTCGGCTTGATCTCGGCGTTGCCGGTGATCGGCACGTCGATGGTCCCGTCGTCGGCGAAGCTCATCGTGCAGCCGCCGGCCGGATCCTTCAGCACGATATGCTCGTGGCCGGCCTTGTGGTCGAAGATGACCAGCTTCTCGGCGGGCGGCTCGCCCGAGTTGACGTTCTTGTCCACCGTGAAGGCCGCGATCGGCGAACCTGCGGCCAGCCAGCAACCCAGCACCACGAACATCGCGACCGTAAGTCGCAGCGTCCAGTGCGTCCGTCCTTCCTTGCGTTCAGTCATGACGCTCCACCTGAAGACATTCTCCTTGTGCGAATTCGGGACCGAAACGGTTCCGGCCCTCGCGACGTGCGGCCCGGGAGTGCCCGGCCGCAGCCTGCTGTCATCGAATACCATATTATGGCAGTGGGTGTCGAGCATGAAGAGCGACAATCCGCCTACCCGGTCCTGGCGGCCCGGGCAACCGTGCGGAAACCGCATTGTGTGCTATTGTCTCCCAGCGTGTACCGGGGGAATAGGACTGCGGTCACATTCTACCTGTTGAACACCGCGACCGCCACATGCGCTGCGGCAAAATCAGGCAGGCGCGCCGGGCTGGCCCCGCAGGACCTCCATCATCGCCACAAGGTTCTCGGGAGGCACATCTGCCGGCGCGGCGTGCGACGGGGCGAAGATCAGGCCCCCCTCCCGGCCGGCGTCGAGCAGCGTCTGCGCCGCCCGGCGGACCTCGTTGACCGTGCCGAACGGCAGCACCTGCTGTACGCTTAGCCCGCCGTGGAACGCCAGGCGGCCGTGGTAGCGCCGCTTCAGAGCCAGGGTGTCCATGACCTCGGGCTGGAACGGATTGAAGCAGTTCAGGCCGATCTCGACCAGGTCGTCGAACAGTTGGTCCACGCGGCCGCAGGAATGGAGGATGATGAACTTGCCGGCCTCGCGGACCGGGGCGAACATGCGGGCCAGCCGCGGCTTGATGAACCGTCGCCAGCGGTCCAACCCCATGATCAGGCCCGTCTGCATCCCGTAATCGTCGCCGAAGTAGACGGCGTCGAAGTCGAAGGCCAGAGCCTTGTGGATCTGCACGAGGTTGTGGTCGGTGATCACGTCGAGCAGCCGCTCCACGAACTCCGGCCGGCCGATCATGTCGCCCAGCAGTTCGACCATGCCGCGCATCGTCCAGGCCCGCTCGTAGAGCGAGAAACCCAGGGCGTAGACCGTGAACCGGTCACCGCGCCGGGCCAGGGCCGCAGGAATGTCCGCGTACCACGCGGAATCGGCGGCATCGGGCCACCTGTAGCGGTCCAAGTCCTGCGGCTCGCGGATCGGCCAGTCCGCCGGCACACCGATGTCCTTGTCCACCGAACGGTCCCAGACGACGCCGTAGACATCGCGGACGTGATCGTCGTCCACGGGCTCGAACCGCCCGATCGACGCACCGCAGATACAGAAATGGTCGCCCAGAAAGCCGCTCAGATCGCCCACGCCGAGATAGGACCGCAGCCGCTCGGCACAGGTCTGCGTCGGGCTCCACTGCCACGGCACGTAGGCCGGTCGGCGAAACTCCAGGGCATCGATTACGGTTTGCCGTCGATCCATTCCGTATGCTCCTTGCATCCGGCGTGCCGCCACGACCTTCTGATTCCGAAGCTATTGCGCCCCCACCTGCCGCGTGAAGTAGAACAGTTCCAGAACGATCAGGGCGAACCAGCCGAGTTGCAGGATGAAGAAAACGACGATCTGTATCCACTCGGCGCGATGCTTCCGCGAGACGCTGAAATTCTCGGCGACAATCGAGTAGATGTCCTCGATGGATTCCAGCTTGCTCTGGATCGAGCGGCGCCAGTCGGGAATCTTGAACTTCCCGGCAGTCGCCTCGAAGAACCGGGCCGAGTACCAGTCGCCGATCAGCTTGATGTCGCGGTCCAACCGTTGCAGTTCCGAGATCGACTTCGTGCGGGCGTCAATTGTCTCGATCAGCCCGCGCTCGATGTCCTTCGGGCGAAACGACAGCGGCGTCCCTTCGGGTCGCTGCACCAGTTCAGCCATTCGCGCCAGACGCCAGTCCAGCGCCCGGTCGAGCGTCCGGTGCCGCAGGAGCTGCAGGTTGGCCAGCGTCAGCAGCTCGATCTCCTGGGCCACGTCGCCCGCCGGATCGAACAGGAACGCCCCGTCCCAATCGACGATCGCCAGGTCGTCCCGGGCGTATTTGATCTGCGACTGCAGCGTGTACTCCACTTCACGCGCCGCCAATTCCTGCCGCTCCGACTTCAGCAGCGAGGCGATGATCTCGCCGTGGTCCAGGAACTGCTCCGGCTCCCCCGCGTAACCCGAAACGATGAACACGGTGTACTCTTCGCTGAATTCCGTGCTGCCGCCGTTCTCGCCCAGAATCTCGCGGGCTCGCTCCAGCAGGCGCGACTCCACATCGAACGTCCCCAGGCTGAAGACATCGTCCAGGACAATGCGGGCCTGGATCAGCAACACGTCCGGCGGATAGCCGCGCAGCTCAAAGGTCACCTCGCGACCGTTGATCTCGCTGTGCACACCGTCAATGGCGATCTGTCGCGGCACGCTGGCCGCATAGTACGGCGGTGCGCTCTTGCCTACGTGCGGACTGAACATCTCGCCGCGCAGGTCCTTGGACACCTCGCCCAGCAGCAGCACGACGGCCTCGTGAGTCATTGCCCGGCCCGCCTTCTCGCCCTGACGATCCTCTTGACGCACAGACACGCTACTGGCGGCATCCTACCCCGGCCACCGACGCCGGTCAACGGCCGTAGCGCCGCGCCGGCTCTTGCCCTGCCGCCCACTCGGAAGCCCAAAAGGAAATGCGGAAGCGCCGTGTCTCGGGCTCCCGCATCGTTCGGAACATCTTCCTAGCGCCAGGGCTGAAAAGCATGATGTCAGCCAAACCAGGCTCTCAGGCCTCTTCCTCGACCAGCAGGCCGATGATCTCGTCGTAGGATTCCAGCGTCGACCGCTCGTCGGACATGACCCGCTCGATGCGGGCCTTGGCACGCGGCAGGGCTCGCAGAATGAACCGCCGCGCGACCAACTTCTTGCGGTCGTTGGCAGCGGCCTGGTCCAGCAGCAGGTAACCGATCAGAATGTCAATCGCCACGTCCACCAGGTTCCTGGCCGACAGGTCCAGGTAATCGGCGCCGCCGGCCTTGACCTTGTCGACGGCCGTCTGCAGCAGGCCTCGCATCTCGCCCAGGGCGTCCCTGAGATGCCGCTCGGCCTCGTCGGCCGGCTCGCGCGAGGCCAGTTCCACGAAATGCTTCTCGGCCTGGCCGCTCGTAACGCCGCGGATCGCCGCCAGCACCTGCAACTGCGACGTGCCCTCGTAGATCGTCGTGATGCGGGCGTCGCGGAACAACTGCTCGCTGCGGTAGTCGCGCATGTAGCCGCTGCCGCCCAGCACGCTGATGCCGTCGTTGGCGCACTGCTGGGCCAGCTCGCTGCAATAGTACTTCGACATCGGCGTCAGCAGGGCCGTCAGCCGCTTGAGCTGCTTCTGGGCCCGGTTGTCGGCCGTGCGGGCCGCATCGTCGGAGTACTGGTTCTCTTCCAGACGACGCTGCAGGGCAACGTCGCGGTCCACGGCCAGACAGGTGTGATACAGCAGCGCCCGGCCAGCCTCGATGTTCATCTTCATGTCCATCAGCAGGTCGGCCACCGGCGGCAGTTTCTCGATCGCGCGGCCGAATTGCTCGCGATGGTGGGCATAGGCCCGGGCCTCGCGGTAGGCCGCCTCGGCGACGCCCAATCCCTGCGCGGCGATGCCGATACGAGCCCCGTTCATCAGGGCCATGACGTAGGTCACCAGACCGCGCCGCCTTTCGCCCACCAGTTCCACGGCCGACGGCAACGGTTCCAGGGGCGAATCGTTGAACTGCAACTCGCACGTCGGCGACCCGTGGATGCCCAGCTTGTCCTCGATACGGCGAACCTGCACCGACTCGTTGTTCTCCAGCAGGAAGAGCGACAAGCCCATGCCGCCAGCCTCATCGGGCTCGCTGCGGGCCAGCACCAGCAGCACTTCGCCGCAACCGTTGGTGATGAATCGTTTGACGCCCTTCAGCCGCCAGGCGCCCTGGGCGTCCTGATAGGCCCGAAGCTGCACGTTTTGCAGGTCGCTGCCGGCGTCGGGTTCGGTGAGGACCATGGCCCCGGTCACCTCGCCCGAGGAGAATCGCGGCAGAAACCGCTGCTTCTGGTCCTCGTTGGCGAAGGCGTTGATCGTCTCGGCGATGCCCTGCAATCCGAAGATGTTCATCAGACTGGCGTCGGCCCGCGAGACCATTTCCGTGGCCATCGAGTAGACCGTCGCCGGGCAGTTCAGCCCGCCGTACCGCCGCGGAAGCGTGAAGCCCATCAGGTCCGCCTTGCTCAGCAGGTCCAGCGACTTGCGGATGCCCTCGGCGTAGGTCACCTTGCCGTTCTCGAGGGTCGATCCTTCGCGGTCGATCGACTCGCTCAGCGGCGCGATGTGGTTGCCCGCGATGTCGCCGACCAGTTCGAGGATCTTCCTGTAGCCGTCCACGGCATCGGCCGCATCGGTCGGGGCGTAATCGAACTTGCCCGCGTCGCGAAACCCGTCCTCCTGAAGCTCGGCGATATCCCCGAGCGGCAGATGGTCCAGGTTGAACAGAATGTCGTCGTTATCGGTCAGGAAATTCGGCATGACTAGCCCTTCGCCTTAATGGCGGCAATGAGTTTCGGAAGCACGTCGTTCATGTCGCCGAC
>JAFGPY010000056.1 GCA_016935955.1 Planctomycetota bacterium | reverse complement strand
TTGTCGGTGACGATATAGCCCTGCTCGTCAACCTGTAGGGTGGGTCCACCGGACCCACGCGCTGCCGTGAACAGCGACGTGTTTGGCGTGTGGCCGACGGCGACGAACAGTCCCTGGGCGTCGATCGTCCGGAGTTTGCCGTCGCGGACGTCCTTGACGATGATCTGCTTCAGCCCGGCCTCGTCGCCTTTCAGGTCGTCGACGACGGCGTTCCAGACGAACTCGATCTTCTCGTTCTCGCCGGCGCGTTTCTGGAGCACCGGCCCACCGCGCAGGGCATCGCGGCGATGGATCACGTACACCTTGGCCGTCATGCGGGCCAGGTAGACGGCCTCCTCCAAGGCGCTGTCGCCACCGCCTACCACGGCGACGGTCTTGCCCTCGAAGAACCGCCCGTCGCAGGTGGCGCAGGTGCTGACGCCACGATGCTCGAACTCCTTCTCGGCGGCAATGCCCAGGCGTCGCGGCGACGAGCCCGTGGCGACGATCAGGGCCCGGGCGGCATAGTCGTCCTGCTGGCCCTTGAGCTGGAACGGCCGCGCGGAGAGGTCGACGGACTCGATGACGTCGAACAGGAACTCGGCGCCGAACTTGCGGGCCTGCTGCTCGACGAGCATGCCCATCTTCGGTCCCTCGACGCCGTCGGGAAAGCCGGGGAAATTCTCGATCAGGTGCGTAGTGCTGGGCTGGCCGCCGGGCATCGGTCCGGTGATCAGGGCCGTCCGCAGATTGGCCCGTGACGTGTAAATGGCCGCCGTGCCGCCGGCGGGTCCCGAACCGAGGATGACGACGTCGTAGGTGTTCATCGAGGTACTCCCTATACCGGGTCAGGCTTGGGTGCCATGGTCTAGCCGCAGGCTAGGCCATGATGACCTTCATCACAGGTTTCCCACTGCCACCCTCGCTGTGTGCCACGGCGGGTCTTGCCCCGCCGTGCGTTTCGGCATGGCCGCGAGCGGCCATGCACCAACTGCACCTGAACTCATGAATCCGACGTCCCTTCTGGCTCCGGGCACGGCAGGCCGTGCCCCTACAGTCTAGCCGGCGGCGGGCCGCCGACCTGCATGTCCACTCAGAAACTGTATCTCATGGCCGCATAGACGTTCGAGTTGTCCTCGAACTGTCCGAAAAACGTGTAGTCCCGGCTGCCGACGAAGAAGTTGGCCCCGGCCTCGACCATCCAGTTGTCGGTGATCTTGTAGCTGACGGTCGGCCGCAGGTACGAATCGTCGTCCGACGGCGAGTAGAACGTGAAGAGCGACAGCGTCAGGTTCTGGTTCATGGCCAGCTTCGTCACACGAATCGTCAGCACGTGGCGGTTCTGCTCGGATGTGACCATGCCGCGCGGCAGGCTGTGGCGGTAACTGTCGTAGTCGGTCATGTGCTCCAGGTAGTACTGGAATCCCAGGCTCAGGTCGCGCATCAGTTCGAACGTGTAACCGGCCAGTCCGCGGAACTCGCTGTTGCGGACCAGCGGGTCGTCGCCGTCGCGGTCGTCGCGCGAGTCGTAGTACGACATCTCGAAGTTGGCGATGCCTTTGCCCACCGGCCCGCGAACGCTCCAGCCGTAGGCCGACAGGTCCGGGAACGTGGCCTTGCCGCCGAACGACTCGTACCCGGCCGGACTCTTCCAGTAGCCGTAGTAACCGTAGAGGGCCGTCTCGTAGCCCTTCATCGTCTTCGCCAGCCGCCACGCCGCCTCGCTGTCGCTGAACCAGTCGTCCGGCCGGTCCACGTGGACGAAGTGCCGCCGCCCGGTCTGCCGCCCGTACATCGGGTTCCAGAACGAGACGCGGTCGCCGTCGATGTAGCGGTCGGCGTCGAACCGCGGCGTGTAGACCACGTCGAAGTTGACCAGATCCGAGTACAGGCTCGTCTTGACGGCGTCGCTCGGGGCCTTCAGGTACTCCACGTTGCGGCCCAGCAGGAACGAGTTCCAGTCCTTCGGGAACAGGTCGTTCAGAAACACCAGGTCGCCCGTGCCCCAGGTCAGGATCTGGCGGCCCAGCTTGACGTCCATCCAGCGCGTCGGGCTGAAGGCGAAGTTTGCCTCACGCAGGTCGAGCCAGCCGCGGCCCTCCTCCAGGTTCAGGTCGTCGCGATTGGCCACCGGGTCGAACACGAAATCGGGCCGCAGCTTCAGGATCGCGCCGCTCTCGAACTCCTTCTCGGCGTCCACCTGCAGCCGCAGCTCGCCGAGTGACATGCGGCGCTGGGTCTGGTCGCGCTGCGTGCGCATGCCGCCGCGCATCTCCAGGAACCCGCCGACGTAGATGTTGTGCTCGTCCTGGAGCCGCTCCTTCCACTCGGTCCAGCTTGGTCCGCCGGCATTGTCATCGCGCTGCTCGTCCGTGGCCTGTTCCGCGGATACCTGCGACGGCTCCGCGGCGGTCGTCGTGGTCGGGCCAGGGGACGGGGCCGCATCGTCCGCGGCTAGTCCCTGCGCGCAGAGCGACACGACCGGCACGAGAAAGAGTGCTAGCAGGGTGACGCGGCGCGGCGACACGATCATTTGCGGGCCTCTCTGGGCGGCCGCCTGAGCGACCGTTCCTCGAAGACATCGTCCTTCAGGTCGATATTGTAGCGAATCTCGCTGAATTCGCTAACCGTTTCGCCCCCGCTGGCGACGTCTTTGGCCACGCTCTTGACGACGGTCGGGAAGCCGTCGATCGTCTTGATTTCCAGGGCCTCGACCGTGCGGTAGACCTTGCCCTGGTCGTTGACGTACTCGGCCTTGGCCGGCAGGAACGTCGTCTTGTCGATCCACAGCGTGTACGAGGCGAACTCGACCGCCTTCGGGTCCTTCGGCACGTTCTTCAGGACATAGTGCTTGTCGGTGGTCTCGGTCAGCGTGTGCGTGTCCTCGTCGGTGCCGCGGCCCGAGATGTCCTCGTACAGGAAGTTCGAGCCGACGAAGCTCGTCCGCTTGTCGCTCGCCGCGATGCGCTTCACCAGGTCGAGCGCCGGCATGTAGAGCCAGCGGTCGTCGTCCTTGTCGCCGACGTGCTTCCAGACCAGGTAGGTCATCTTGCGGACGTCCGACGGCTGGTGGAAGTAGACAAAGAACTTCTGGTCGCCGCCGTCCTCTATCGTTTTGCGGAGTACGGTGAACTCGCGTTCGCGCGTCGTGCCGCCGGGGTCTTTGATGGTCATCTTGACCAGGCTGCGTCCGTCCTTGCCCTGGTAGTAGGCCGCATGGTTGGCCTTCTTGACAATCTCGTCGACCGTGAGTTCCTTCTTCGGTTCGGCGGCCTTCTCGTCCTGGGCCATGACCGGCGCGATTGCGACCGCAAGCACGGCGACCGTCCACACGATGATCTTCAGTGTCCTAGTCATTCGACTTCACCTCCACGTTTGCCTTGGCCGCCCGAGCCGCACACGACTGGCGGCGCGACATGAAGCAGCAGGTTCCGAACAGCACCGGTACGGCGACGATGCTGATCCAGGTCATCATAGTAATACCGACGTGCACGTACTGCCAGACATTCACGACGATCGTGGCCACGGCCGCCAGGCCGGCCACGAAACATGTGCCGCAATAGCAGGCCAGGGGACGTTTGCGTTCGAGGAAGAGCCGCTTCTGGAGCAGCTTGACCAGGGCCGGCAGGATGATCAGCGTGCCGACGCCGGAGACCATGAGGATCGTGGCCAGGAAGATGCCGACGGTCTTGTAGGGCATCAGCGGCGCGGCCAGCAGCGGCAGGAAGCCGACGGCGATGACGATGATGTTGCGGGTGATGGCCCGGGCCGGTTCGCCGAAAACGGGCACGGCCGCCTTGTCCCATGAGCCGATCTCGGCCACCATCTGGCGGCTGCGGGCCAGGAAGTGGATGGCGAAGTCCACGGCCAGGCCGAGGGTCAGCGACGACAGCACGGCGATCGGCATGTCGTAGTCGATGCCCAGCAGGCCAACCAGCCCGTAGATCAGGGCGATGGTCACCGTCAGCGGGATCATCGACAGCAGCCCCCACAGCGCCGATCGGAACAGCACGATCATCATCAGGAAGACCACCAGGAACGAGCCCATGAACGACATCAGCATGCCGCTGACCATCTTGTCCTGCCACTCGACGTTGATGTAGGTCAGGCCGAACCAGCCGGCCCGCTGCTCGGTTTGCGGCTCGCCCTCGGCCACGCGCTCGGCCCGGTACCGCACGGGCATCGGCGGCGCCTCGAGGTAGCCGTCGAAGAACGAGTCCACGACCCGGACCACTTCCTGCATGTTCTGGTTGTCGCCGCTCTTCAGTTGCACCCACAGCGCGCAGCGCTTGTAGTCGCGCGTCACCATGTGGAACAGGTCGCCGGGGCGGTGGCCGCTCTGGAACTGCATCAGCACGCTGCCGACCGCCCGCCGCGAATCGGGGATGCGGTACTGGGCCGCGTCGCCCTCGTACATGTCGCGGTGCACGGTCTTGATCACGTCGACCACGGAGGTCGACTTGCCGACGTAGCCGCTGGCCGCCATAGCTTCCTGCAGCCGCTCGATGTGCCTGAGCAGGGCCGGGTCCTTCATCGGCTCGGTCAGCAGCAGTTGCTCCTCGGTGACCACCTCGCGTGCCTTGTCCCAGGCCTCATAGGCGTCGTCGTCGCGATCGGCGTCGGCTTTGTCCTGCCGCTCCTCGGCGAACGTCTGCAACTCCGCCAGCAGGCCGTCGGCCCGCAGGCCGGGCGTGGCCGCAGCGGCTTCCTTCGCCTCGGCGGCCAGTTCGCCGAACACCTGGCCCGCCTTGGGCAGAGCGTCCTTGTCGGTCGCGGCCGCCTGTTTCGAGAGCCGTTCGCCGAAGGTCGCGGCGTACTCTGCGGCCGGCGGATTCGGCGGCAGGGGCTCCAGCACCAGGTAGGCCATGTACGT
>JAFGPY010000408.1 GCA_016935955.1 Planctomycetota bacterium | reverse complement strand
TGGCGCGGTTCTGGTTCTGGCGGATGACGTCCTGGGTGTGCTCGATCTGTCGCGACGTCAGCAGGTCGCGCAGGGCGTCGCCGGCCAACTCGGCCGAGTAGCCGCGCACGTCATCGGTGCTCATCGTCGCGGCGGCGTAGACGGGCGACTCGCGCCGTTCGCGCTCCAGGCGGACGCGGGCCGCATCGTGGAACAAGGCTGCGGCGTCCAGGCAGACACGGTCGATGCGCAGGGCCTGGACCTCGTCGAACGCCAGGATCGTGTCGACGTAGCGCAGAATTCGCAGGGCCTGGTCCAGCAGGTAGGTGTCCTCGCGGCCCAGCAGGCTGGGCCCGACAAGCAGTGGGCGTGCGGCCGCTATCAGTTCTTCCCGGTCGGGCACGGCGACTCTCCGCTTGTTGCGGCCGGCGAGGCCGGCCAGGTGCGTGTGTACAGGCAATCGCGCTGCTGCGGCTCGAAGCCTGCGTCGGCGATCAGGCCGACGAGTTGTTCGCGTGATTGGCGGTGCGCGACGCCCGTCGCGCGGACCACATTCTCTTCCATCATCGTGCTGCCCAGATCGTCGGCGCCGAAACGCAGCGACACCTGGCCGATCTTCGGTCCCATGGTAACCCACGAGGCCTGCACATGCTCGAAATTATCCAGATAGAGGCGGCTGATGGCAAGAGTTCTCAGGTAATCTTCCGCGCCCGCGGCGTGCCACCGCCCGTCACGTGACCACGGGGCGCTCTCGGTACCTGCCGCCAGGTCCGCGCCGAGCGCCGTGCCGGTCCCTTGGAACGGCCAGCAGATGAACGCCGTGAAGCCGCCCGTAGTGTCCTGCAGCTGCCGCAGCCGCTCCAGGTGCTCGACCCGCTCCTCCAGCGATTCGGCGTGACCGAACATCATCGTCGCGGTCGTCCGCATGCCCAGCTCGTGGGCCGCGCGCATCACCGCCAGCCACTTGTCCGCGCTGCATTTGTTCGGGCTGACGCGCTGCCGCACGCGGTCGCACAGGATTTCCGCGCCGCCGCCCGGCAGGCTGCCCAGCCCCGCGTCGCGCAGCCGCGAGAGCACGGTGCGCGCGTCCAAGTCCGCCTGCCGCGCAAAGTGCACGATCTCCGGCGGGCTGAAACAATGCAGGTGAACGTCGAACCGCCGGCGAATGCGCCCGAGCAGCCCCTCGGCGAACTCCAGGCCCAGCCCGGCGTGCAGTCCGCCCTGCATCAGGATGTGCGTCGCGCCGCGCGAGACGGCCTCGGTGATCTTCGCGAACAGTTCCTCGTCCGGCAGCACGTACCCGTCGGTCGATCCGCTGAGGCGATAGAACGCGCAAAACCGGCAATGCGACGTGCAGACGTTCGTGTAGTTGATGTTGCGATCGACAGCGAAGGTCCGGATGCTGTCGCCGTGCAGGCCGCGGCACACGGCGTCGGCACGCTGGCCGAGCACGAGCAGTTCCTCGTGCCGCAGGAGGTCCAGCGCCTCGCTCGCATCGAGTCGCGTCATGGGGTCTCCTCGGCTGCACTGGGCCGACCGGCCATGACCAGCGGAATGTGTCGCGGGGCCAACTCCTGGTCGGCCGACCAGCGGTAGAACCGCTGCAGCCCGGCCAGCGCCTCGGGGCCCAGGTCGTAGTGCATCGTCTCGTACAGGTACCGCCGCGCCGCCTCCTCGCGAATGCCGATCCGCGCCGCCCCCTCGCGGGCCAACTCGTCGCGAGCCGCCAGGCCCGCAGCTTTGGCCTCGGACAGAATTGCCGACAGTGCCGCTAAGTGGTCCGACTCCCGCGCCGCCCAGACGGCGTAGACCATCGGCAGGCCGGTCAGCCGACGCCAGGCCAGCCCGAGGTCGAGCACGTGGTAGAAGTCGTGTTGCGGCCGGGCCAGGGCTGCATCGCCGATCAGCAGGAAGGCGTCGCTCTCGCGGTCCTCGATTGCCGGGTCCGGCATCGGCCAGCGATAGTGCGGCTCGCGGCCGTAGGTTTCCTTCAGAATCATCCGCACCAGGCAGTTGCTCGTCTGGCTCGCGGGGTCCAGGGCCACGTGGCGGATCAGCGGATAGTCCGCGCGGCAGAACAGCAGCACGCTTTCGGCCGGTCCGCAACTGGCGATGGAAATCCCGGGCACGATGACCAGCGGCCTGTGGCGATGCCGTTCGCGGGCTTCGGCCGTCTGGCGGAAGTAGCTGATCACGGGAAGCAGCGCCGCGTCCAGTTCGTCGCGCTCGAGCATCTCGCTCAGCCGCGAGGGCACCTCGCTCACCAGGCGTACGTCGTCGCGACGGTCCAGGCCGAACCCCAGCGGCGCGGCATTCAGGAACTTCACCGTGCCGATTCGCCAACGATCGCGTTTCGTTGCCGTCATGCTCTTGCCGCTTTCTCCAGGGGGCGGTCGATGCCGATTCCGCGGACGCCACACAGGGTTTCGCACGAAGGTCGTCCGCGGGTGCCATGCTTCTGCTTGCAGAAGCATGCCGAAAGTCCTTGCTGCAACGCGCGTGTCTGCAAACAGGCACCCTACATCATCTCAACAGATGCGCGGCAACTGTTCTCCGTAGGGCACCTCGATGATGCGCTGCCCGCCGAGTTCGCTGACGCCGATGACACGCGGCTTGCCGGCTTCGACACGGCCGACCTGGGCCGCTTCCTTGCCGTATCGCGTGCCGCGCATCGCCGCCAGAGCCGCCTCGGCCTGGGCGGCCGGAACGACGGCCAC
>JAFGPY010000407.1 GCA_016935955.1 Planctomycetota bacterium | reverse complement strand
TCAAAGAGCCGCTCCAGCGAACCGTCGTAACGATTGACTACGAGGTCGAGGAAGTTGCGCAACCGTCCGGCCTTCAGGCGGAAGTAGCCGGCCGGCCGGATCATCTCGGCCAGTTCCTCGGGCGGCAACAGCCACAGGGCCTCGGGTGACAGGATGCCAGCCCGTTTCAGGTTGGCGATGGCCCGCTCGACGTTCGTCCAGTTGGTGTTCTGCGTCAGGATGGCCCCGACACAGACCTCGAAGGGCGTCTCGCCGGGCCACCAGTGCTGCGGCCCGTACGCCTCACGCAGGACCTCGAAGAACGCGCGTATCTTCTCGTTGCCGGTCACCGCAGAACGAACCCCGTTTCCTCAACCTGTGTCACGGCGGGTCTTGTCCCGCCGTGCGTTGCGTTCGAGTCTTCCGTCTCGCATGTCGGGTGCCATGCCTGCCCCCGCAGGCATGCCGAACGCCTGCAACTCATCGCATGGCTGCGGGGCAGCCATGGCACCCCCGTAGGGGCGCGGCCTACCGTGCCCGCATCGGCTCTCTCAGTACTTCCCCTGCTCGGCGTGCAACTCGAGCATGTACTGGTACGTGGCCATCCGCACGTCGGGCGGAATCGAATGGTCGCTGTGCAGGATGTACGGCATGCGACGCTCGATCATGCCGCCCATCTTGCGCTCGACCTCCGCACGGACCTTGGCCTTGTCGTTCGTGTTGAGCACCTGCACGTTGATGTTGCCCATGTAGCTGATGGCGTTGCCGTAGGTGTCGGCCAGTTCCAGCACGTCGACTCCGGCCTTGGCCTCCATCGGCTGCAGGCAGTCCCATCCGGCCTCGATGATGATCGGCACCGCCTTGCGGATGTCGCCGCACGAGTGGATCAGCACCGGCATCCCGTAATCGTTCTTGTAGAACGAGATCAGCTCCTTGTAGTACGGCAGGAACAGCTCGCGGATCGTGGCCGGAGAAGCGAACAGGCCGTTGGTGAATCCCAGGTCCTCGTAGATCCACATGCCGTCGGGCCGGCCGACCGTGTCGAAGACGTGGGCGTAGTGCCGCTTGAAGAAGTCGGTCCACACGCGGAGCATGTCGTGAACCCACTCCGGTTCCAGCAGCAGCGACGGCAACATGACCATATCGCCGATCGTCGCCCGCATCAGCTCGATGCAGAACTGGTGCCCGAAGCAGGAGAAGAGGTTGTCGCGCTTGGCCGTCTCCAGCACGCGGCGGGCCTCCTCGGCGTTGGTCCGCCCCGGGTCCAGGTCCGTCAGCGACTCCTTCACGCGATCCCAATCCTCGCGCGTCTTGATCGTGAAGTCCATGTGCTCGGGCGTGCCGCTCTTGTGCTTCCACGTCTTCAGCGACGCCCCGAACCCGTCACGCCAGACCTTCCATTCGTCGGTCTCCTCGACCAGACCGTCCTGGCCGCGCAGCGGGCCCGCGTCGTTGACGGCCCAGGTCTCGATGATGTCGTAGCCGAAGAACTCCGTCGGCACCACGTCGGGCTCGGGGTAGCCCTCGTTGACCCAGTAGTCGCGCCGCGTCTCGGGCCAGTAGTGGTCGTACAGGCCGATGCGGTCCGCCGGTTCCTTGTCCACGATCAGCCGCTTGATCCGTTCCTTCGAAGTCATCCCGCGCTCCTCGCTCCCCCTGGGGGTCCCTGAGTGACAAAAGGGCGAATCATAGCCGTGCCGGCCGATGCCCTTGGTGACGCGGGTCACCTCAGACATTCCAGGGCCTTGCATTTCCCGCTACGGCATGATAAACAGTCCGGCTATGGCTGACAAGTCGACATCCTCCGGCGGCGCGGCCCTGATGACCGGCTCCTACCCGCCCCTGGCCCAGGCCGTGGCCCTGCTGCCGATGGTCCTGTTCTACGAGATCGCCGTGGCCATCGTCGGCATCAGCGACCGCAGCAAACCCGGCCTGGACATGTGGTTCGCCAAACTCCTGAGCCACGTGGGCCTGACGGCCCATTTCCTGCCGGGCGTCCTCGTACTGGCCGTCCTGCTGGTGGTGCACCTCTGGCGGCGCGACCCGTGGCAACTGAACGCCTCGGACCTCTGGCGACTCTGGGGACAGGCCCTCCTGTGGACCATCCCCATGGTCATTCTCTACCTGCTTTTCACCTTGCCCCTGGGCGAGATGCTGGCGGCCGCCCTGAGCCTGTTCGAGGTCGGCCGCGGCGGCGGCTTCCGCGAGATCGTGGTCGGCGTCGGGGCAGGGCTCTTCGAGGAGTTTCTGTTCCGCCTGGTGCTGGTCTCGATCGTCTTGCTGCTGATGCAGAAACTGTTCCGCACGCCGGCCAGTGCCGCCCAGATCGTGGCCATCTGCCTGGCTGCCGCTGTGTTCGCCATCGCTCATCCGCCCGGCAGCGGCAACGAGGCCAAGGCCCAGCTCGAATTCCTGTACCGCGTCGCCCAGGGCATCTACCTCGGCGCCGTCTACGTTCGCAGCGGCTTCGCCACGGCCGCCATCACTCACGCCGTCTTCAACATCGTGGCCGTCGTCCTGTCGTCGTGAGCGTGCGGCGTCTGCAAACCGACCGGATCACAGAAAGATCGCCATGTCTACGCCTCCAGCAGAGCTGTTGCGGTACGACCTGTTTGGATGGGATTACGCGGCAATCAATCCGCTCGATCCGCGGGAGATCGATTGGCATCTCGGCTGGGCCGCCCGAACCGGTGGCCCGGTGCTGGGGCTGGCTTGCGGCAGCGCCCGACTTCTGCTCCGCCTTGCCGAAGCGGGCCACGAGGTCGTGGGAATCGATCTCTCCAAGACCATGCTCGGCATCGCCGCCAAACACGTCGAAAGGCTTCCGGCCGTCGTGCGCCGTCGCGTCACTCTCCTTCGGCGGGACATGGCCCGCTTCGACCTGGGACGCCAATTTCCCCTCGTCCTCATCCCGGACAACTCGTTTCGCGAATTGCCCACGCGCCGACAGCTGCTTCAGTGCCTGAGGACCGTCCGTCGTCACCTGAGTCCCGAAGGCCGACTTCTCATTGTGGAGCGGCGATTCAGGGCCGAGATGTATCCAAGTCGAGAACGACGCCTCGGCTGGTCGCAGGCCAGGCTCGATCCCTTGACGGGCGAATCCGTTCGGCGAAGGGGACGGGTCCGGTTGCGGAAGGATCATCGCCGGCTCTCAGGTCTGTTTGAGTACGAGCTGACGGACTTGAAGGGTCGTGCGAGGACGGTGCGCTGCCCGTGGTCGGCACCCGTACTGGATCTCGACGAGTATATGGGCCTGTTTCGCCGGGCCGGCCTCAAGGCGGAGGTGTTCCAGGATTACGGAGCCCCGCCAGGCAACCACGACGCGGGGCTGTGGTGCTTTGTCTGTTCTCACGAATGACAACCAGAGGGTGCCATGGTCTAGCCACAGGCTGGGCCATGATTGGCACGCTCAGGCTATTGCGGGGGGGCGCATCCACGCGGGCGAACTGGGGGCTACGGGCATGAACCAACAGACTCTCGAACCGTGGGAACGTGAGGTGACGGCCGGCCATCGCTGGCGGACCCAGGGCGAGCAGCGCGCCGCCGAGGAACTCGAGCGCCTGCGCCGCCTTCGGGCGGCCGCCGGTTCGCTCACGCCGAGCCAGCTGGCGATCGTCGACCAGGTCATGATGCCGGAGATCTGCAACTGGGCCCTGCTGGAAATCATCCCGCGGTTGGCCACGGCGATCGGTTGCGGCCAGCCCGACCCACGCGGAACCGGGCACCAGAAATCGCTGACCGCCGGCCGCTGGCGACAGATCTGGGCCTACTACCTGGCCTGCCGCCAATGGCTGGCGGCCGAAGTGCGACCGGCCACGGGCTACATGGCCGCGCTGGAGGCCTGCGACCCGCAGGGGGCCGTGCTACAACACGTGGCGGACCTGCTCGGCCCGCGCGACGCCCTGAAGGAACTCTACGTCGAGCGGTTCTGCCTGTGCCTGGAGGCCTGGCTGGACAGCCTGAGCCTGCCGCCGCCGGGCCGCCCACGACTGGTCGCCCTGAAGGCGGCAGCGGCCGCCATCGAGGCGGAAATCCTGCGGCAGGAGCCCGACCCGCGCGTCCCCATGGACATGATCCGCCTCGACGACCACAGCATCCTGCAGCCGTGCCACCACAAGCTGTTCCGCCGCTACGACATCATCCTGTCGAGCATCGGCGACGGGAAGTGGCGCCGGACCATGCCGCAACGCGGAACCGACGGCGCCGCCCGGGCCGACGAACTCGAACCGTTCCTGGCCGCCCTGGAGCAATGGGCCGACGGGACGCCGCCAGCCGCAGACCAGACGCTGGCCGCGGACATGGCCGCCCGTCTCGGCACGCCGGACGCCTTCAAACGGTTCGCCGTGGCCCTGCTGGTGTCGCTGCTGCGCTCCCAGCAACTGAAGGCCCGCCAGCGGGCCGCCAAGCGGGCTTCGCCAATGCAGTGACCGGTTGCCGCACTCCAGGGGGTGCCGTGCCTGCCCCGCAGCCATGCCTGAGATGGAAACCAATCGGCATGCCAGCCACAATGGCGAGGGTGCCACGCGTCTACTTGTAGACGCGTGCTCGCGAGCAACAGACTTGCCGGCACGCTTCTGCGAGCAGAAGCATGGCTCCCCCCGGCCTTCTTCACGCGAAATCCTGCATGCCTGCCCGCCGCTTGATCGCGCCCGAACCTGCCTCCACGCCCGAACATCCCTCGGCCGGACCCGGACGCGTCGAATAGGTAAGGCATGACCCTCCCTGCGGCCGATAATGCTCTCGGAGGCTCGAAGGGGTAGGGCGGCCTCCCCGGACCCGCGCTGGCTCCAGGAAGATCGAGGTGCCTGACCATGTCGAAGTGGAAAGTGGCGATCGTTATTGTGTTGCTGAGTGCCGTTGCGGCCGTGGCCTACAAGCTGGCCCTGTCCAAGGCCGAGATCGACGTCTATCGCAGCCGCCTGGTCGAACTCAGCGGGCAGTACGAGACGCTTCGCTCACGCTACAACGAGGCCGTACGGAAGACGGCCGTCACCGAGCTGATCGTCCGCGACGGTCACCTGTCGTTGGCCATCCGGACCATCGAGGGCACCGACCGGACAATCGACACGCCGTTCGACCCGACGCAGGAAATCTACTGCGATTACGTGCTCCTCGACGGCCGCCTCTGGATTCGACGCGTCTACGACTCCAGGACTCCGCCGCGCGAGGGCCTGGTCATCGACGACAAGCTTGCCCAGGTGGACTGGAGCAATCCTGCCGCCAGGTATGGAAACGCCGTCTACCGATCGCTCGGGGAAGGTCGTTGGATCGTCACCGTCACGGGCGACGGTTCCCTGGGATTGGCCAGGGTGGACGACGGGACGGACGTGGTCCTGTCGGCTCCGCCGCCGGTCCGCGACTACGACCAGCTCGACAAGGAAATCCGCGACGATCTGGACCACATCACCGTCGGCGATCTCCTCAAGCGGCTGTTCTAGCCGGCTTCAACGATTACGCAGATGAACGATCACATAGATGGTTGGCATGGCCGCGCTGGCGTGGCCATGATCCTTTCAGGCGCGCGTATGTGGGGGGCATGTCGGATTCCGCACGAAGAAGACCAGGGGGTTCACGCTTCTGCTTGCAGAAGCGTGCTGGACAGCCGGTTGCCTGAGAGCACGCGTCTACAGGTAGATGCGTGGCACCCGCGGCATTGCAGTTGGCACCCTCGTCTTCCAGGCCCGCTCACTTTGCCGGCGGCAGGTCGTTGCGGTACTTGTCCCACAGGACCTGGAACAGCGGGTTCGTCGGCGACACGTGGCCGCTGTCGAT
Organism: Planctomycetota bacterium; assembly: GCA_016935955.1. The sequence goes on along the minus strand of JAFGPY010000407.1, from coordinate 1,657 downwards.
GACGCGGTCCCACCAACCGACCCACTTGAACTTTCCGTGCTCCTGCGAGGCGGCGCGAATCTTCTTCAACTCGTCGATGTGGTCCTCGGTCATCCAGCGGTCCACGTAGGCGTAGAACGCGTCGTGGTTGAAATACTTCTCCGCCCGCATCAGGTGTGCGGCCAGGGCCTGGCCCGGCCACTCCGCGCTGGTGCAGCACCTCCGGTACGACTCGCTCTGAATCTCGCCGCCAGTCCACTCCGACAACGGCCGCGAGTCCGTGTAGTGCGGCCGCCAGCCGGGATGGCTCTCGAACAGGACGTTGTGCCCCGTCCAGCTCTTGCCGGTCTTCGTCTGCTGGTCTTCGCCGAACTGCACCTTCGGATATGTTTTGCTCACGTCGCGCATGGTATTGTCGCCCAGCATCAGCCCGGCGAAGACCAGTGCCCACTTGCGGCCGCCGCCGAATCCGCCTTGTCCCCACCAGCCTTTGTAACCGCTGCGCACGACGCCCCACAGGTCCACGCCGTACTGCACGTAGCCGACCAGCAGCTTCTCCTTTTCCTCGGGCGGATAGTCCAGGTGCAGAAGAATGGCTGCGCTCGACGAGCCCCTGGTGATCCACTGGCCGTAGCGCGGCAGGTTGTCCTTCGGATTGGCGTAGCCCCAGGCGACGGTGTCGAGCCACGGACGCTGGAACACCCGGGCCCACTCGCTCATGTCGGCTGGAGCCTCCTTCGGGCGGGGCAGGGCGTAGAGCAACTCGCGCTTCAGGTTGCGGGCCAGGTAGATCGTCTGCTTGCGGTCGCAGTACGACGGGCGAAAAGCGTCCGCAGGCACGGGTTCCTTCAGGCACGTCAGTACGGCCCCGGTACCCACAGGTTGGCCGTGACCGTCGTGCTTGATCGGCTCGGGCGTGCTGATGCTCGAAATCAGGGCGTCGCCCGGAGCCATCTTGATCGGGAGTTTCGCGAACAGCTTCGGGTCGTAGAAGCCGTCCGACGTGCGGCTGTCAAGGCCCCCGTGCAGGGTGTCCACCGGCTGGTTCAGCGTCGAGCCGTTGCGGGCCCACTGGTTCTTGTACTTCTCCTCCTTCACGGAGCCCTCGTTGATCAGCGTCCAGCCTGCCGCCTCCACCTCGGCCCCGAACAGCGGTTTCGGCGTGATCTCGATGACCGTCACCGGACCCACGACGTAGTAGTCGCCCGTGATGAACCGGCCCACGCGGGCTTTTCCCTTCAATTTCCAGGTGATGCCGTACTGCGTTATTGTGTCCGTCTCGTCCAGGTCCCCCGGCTTCGGTGTTGCCGGGGCATTGGCCTGGGTGTACACCGTCTTGACGGGGCCGTCGTACGTTCCCTCGGGGGCCTGCGAAAACACCGCGGCCCCAACCGCCGAACCCAGCGCCGCCAGAATCGCCACCGCCATCACGTATCGTCTCATTGCCGGCTCCTCAGTTTCAGATCACCCGGATCTCCAGCCATCGCTCGCGCATTCAGGAGGCACAGACCGCCTAGCCCTTCAACACTGCTCGGTCCCATACGGATGCGGGCAAATGCTGTTGACTTCACGGCCAATATCCGATATATATCATGGGTCGAATCGAAAGGATTATGATGAACCTCGGTCGGAAGAACACGCTCAGGATCGCTGCCGCAGCCATGCGTCGACTGCATGG
>JAFGPY010000006.1 GCA_016935955.1 Planctomycetota bacterium | reverse complement strand
TCGAAGAACAGCAGCACGACCACCTTGCCGCGAAGGGCAGGGGCCTTCTTGATGCTGCGCGTCGAAATCTCCTTGAAGCCCGCGGCCGTGTCGAGAATGTGCACGATCTCCTCGGCGCTGAGGTCTTCCAGGCCGAGCAGGTGCCGACGGGTCCAGACGAACTGCTGTTTGCCTCTGGCCATCAATGAGTTCCTAACCCGATGTGAAGCCAACTACCGGTCCTGTTCCGCGGGCCGCGAAATCACTTCGTCGCCGTCGTCGGTCTCGGACACCGACACCTCGACCACCTCGTCGCGACGGGTCTCGATGCGGCAACCGACCACGTCGGCGGCAATCGGCAGTTCGCGGTGTCCGCGATCGATGAGCACGGCCAGCTTGACGACCTTCGGACGCCCGTAGTCGCTCAGGGCGCCCAGGGCGGCGCGAATGGTGCGGCCCGTGAAGAGCACGTCGTCGACCAGGATGACGCACATGCCCGTCGGGTCGAAGTCAATTTTCGTCTGACGCACCAGCGGACTGGCCTCCATCTCGTGCAGGTCGTCGCGATAGAGTGTAATGTCGAGCCAGCCCAGGGGCATGTCGCGGCCGGTTTTCTCGGCCAAGCGGGCCTTCAGCCGCTCGGCCAGGGCCACGCCGCGTGTGCGGATGCCCACCACGGCCCAGGGCAGGTCCGGCGGGCAAACGGCAGCCAGGTCGTCGACCATCCGGGAGATTGCGCCGGCCAGCTCTTTGGCGTCGAGAATTCGCTTCATGGTGGCTCCACTTGGTTCCGCGAGCGGTCCCACTCTATAGCATTGCCCGAGGCCGGCATCAAGCCGAAAATCAGCCCGCCGCCTCGTCCTGCCGCCACGAGGGCTGCTGGCTCGGACGCCCGCGGTTGAACAGATACGTTGGCAGGCTCTTCAGCAGACCCCAGGGGTGATACAGGGCCTCGATCTCGCCGCGGCAATTATACCAGCAACTGTGGCAACGGTTCTCCGCCGCGGCTTTGCGGAGATTGGCCACAAGGTCGCCCGGATCGTTCGTCAGGATGTTGCCCACGGGCCGGTGCCGCTGCTCGACGCAGATGGCCACCCCGCCGCGCTCGTCGATGTTGCAGAAGGCCCGGCCGGCCTTGCACCCGGGCACGGAGCCTTCGGCCAGGAAGCGGTCGAAGTGCGACAGAAAGTAGGGGTTGCTGAGGAAGTTCGGATACTGTTGCCTCAGCCTCAGCAGTCGCTCGCTGACGTTCGGCGCCGGGGTGAACTTCCCGTCGCCGGTCTTCAGTTGCGAGTAGGGTTGCACCATGACATAGGCATCGAGTCGCAGGGCCAGCTTCAGCAGCTTCTCGATCTCGTCGACATTGTCGTCGACCAGAACGCTCATGACGTTGACCCGCTGCCAATCGTGTTGCCGCGCAGCCGAGAGAGCCTCGATGGCCGCCACGGCCCGGTCGAAGGTGCCCTCGCGTCCGCGCTGGGCGTCGTGCCGCGCGGCGTCGCAGTAGTCCAGGCTGACGCTGACGCCCCAGCACCCGGCGGCAAACAGCTCGCGGGCCAGCGGTTCGGTCATCTTCCAGCCGTTGGTCGTGATGAACGGGAAGTGGTAGCGGCCGATCGCCTCGACGATCTCGACGATGTCGTCGCGGACCAGCGGCTCGCCGCCGGCCAGGCTGATGAAGACGGTGCCGAGTTGGGCCAGACGCTCGGAGGCCTCGCGGAACTGATCGGTCGTCAGTTCGTCCTCGGGGCGGCTCGGCTGCTGCCAGTAGTGGCAGAACGAGCATCGCATGTTGCATCGGTAGGTGACCTGCCATGCGGCCCACATCGGGTGGCGGCTGGCCCAGGTGCGGAACAGGCCGACCTTCTTGCGCATGGCGCCGATGCGCTGATGGGGGCCGAACCGGCGAGCATAGGCCAGCGACAGTCTACCCATGGCCCCCCCGATTTCTGCCCCATCGTTGCCCCAGCAGCGGCGCGACCAGGTCGGCCAGGCTGCGTTTGCCCAGGTGCAATCGTTCAAGCTTCATCAGTGCCGGCCAGGCTTTGGGATTATGGACCAGGTGCGGCAACAGAGTGGCGTAGCGTTTGATGGTCGCCGCGTCGAGTCCCGGCATATCGAGCGCGCTCTGTCCGGCGAGGAAGGCATCGGCCCCGCGGCCGCTCAGCCAGCCGTTCTCCTGGCACACGTGGTGAGCCTTCGTGCCGGGCAACGGGTAGTAGATGCTTACGTCCACCGCGTCGGCGCCGGCGCGGCGAACCAGCTTGCCGGTCTGCTCGATGGTCACCACCGTGTCGTAGGGCAGGCCCACCTGCACCAGGGCCCGGGTCTTCAGTTCGGCCGTGCGACACGCAGCGAACGCTTCGAGGATCTGCCGCTCGGACAGGTCGAGGTTGAAGATTTCGTTGCGGATGAAATCCGATCCGCTCAGCACCTCCAACTCCAGCTCATAGCAGCCGCACTTCCTGAGCAGCTCGGCCGTCTCGGCCGTCAACTCGCTGGTCTTGACGCGAGCCGTGAAGGGCACCCGCATCGGGCCGCAGAAGATCTCGGTGTAGCGGTTCAGGTATTCAACGTCGAGCGGAAACGTGCAGCCGACGAACCGCAGGCCCCGCATCGCCGGGTAGGTCGTTCGCAGGTGCTCGACCTCCGTGGCCAGGGCTTGGACCGGCCGGCGGCGAAGCGAGGCCATGTTGCCTTCCTCGTAGAGCCCTGCGGCCAGGTCCTGCTGGCAGTGCGCGCAGTAGAAGGAGCAACCGCGTGTGGCCAGGATGTCGATGCGTCCATGGCCGTCGAGAATCTGGTCGGCACTGTAGAGGCTGCGGTCCGGGACGACAACCATCTCCTCGGGCTTCTCGGGTTCGGCGATGGGATTGCGGACGATGCCGGCCTCGCTACGGAACCAGAAGCCCGGGGTGTTGATGTAGTCGGGGCCGACGCGGCGCGCCTCCAGGTAGTCGGGTACGGCGCGGTCCCACTCGCAGAGAACGATGCCCTCGACGCCGATCAGGCTCAGCGTTTCATGAGGGGCAACCGTGGCGTGCGGGCCGCCGACAATGATCGGCAGGTAGTGTCGCCCGGCGACGTGCTCGGTCAACCGGCGGACCAGGGTGGTGTAGTAGCTTTCCAGATAGACCACGAGCAGTTCGGGCCGCACGTCGGCGATCTTCAGCCGCAGCGATTCCTCGTCGTACTCGCGGACGATCATCAGGCTCGGTTCGTGGCCTCGCTCGCGAAGCCGGGCTCCGAGCCGGGCTACGGCGTCGACGTATGCCGGCCGGTCCTCGACGGCCTTCGGCGGCATGGGCTGAAGAATCAGAATCCGCATCAGCAGGGGCTCCACGGTCCGGCGCACAACCGGTCTGTATGATATCAGTCGGACTCGCCGCTGTCCATCATCATGGCCCGTGCGCCGGGCACAACATGTCTTGACCCTCGACGGGGACCGTGCTATACCCACCAATAGCGACATGGGAAAGGCCGCATGGGGAGGAGTGCTTCCGACCGCGGCACCGTAACGTGAATGTCCCGTCAACGGAGGAGAGGCTATGAGCAAGAAGGTGATCGACCTGCTGAACGAGGCGCGGGCGCAGGAACTGATGGCCATCATCCAGTACATGGCGCAGCACTACCAGCTTGAGGATGAGGACTTCGGCAAGCTAGGCACGAAGATCAAGGAAGTGGCCATTCAGGAAATGAAGCACGCCGAGATGCTGGCCGAGCGGATTCGCTTCCTGGGCGGCACGCCGACCACCAAGCCCGACGGCACGATCGTCAAGGACCAGGAGATCCCGGCCATGTACAAAGCCGACGTCGACCTGGAGGCGGCCGCGGTGAAGATGTACAACCAGTCCGCGATCATCTGCGGCGAGGAGGGGGACCACGTCTCGAAGAAGCTGTTCGAGCAGTTGCTGGCCGAAGAGGAAGAGCACCTGGACTACTTCGACAACGTCAAGGGGCATATTGACATGATGGGCAATGCCTTCCTGGCCAATCAGACCGGCGACTGAGCCGCACATGTGAGCGACGTTCTACGATGTCATCGAGGGCTGCCGGATCGAACTTCGGCAGCCCTCGTTGCATTGCGTGTGAACACCGGACGGCACGTCGGCCCGAGTGTCTTCGCTGCTATTCAACCGGCCGCAACTGGTCGAGCCAGAAGGCTTCGTCGTCGCGGTGGTAGACCATGAAGCGGCCGCGATCCTCGTGACGCCTGGCCCGATGGTAACGCAGGTAGATGTGCTTGTCGTCCAGACCGACCATCTCGATCTTGCCCGAGGCATGCGACATGACCAGCCGAGCGCGCTTGCCCAGGCCCGAGCAGTGACGCTTGGCCTGCTCCACGATCTTGTACGAGCGGACCAGCGGCGTCTCGTACGGCCGGTTGCCGGCGGTGGGACGTCCCTGGAACACGTAGTACGGAGGGCATCCGACGTAGGACAGTTCGCGGAACAAGCGGGCCAGCACCGGGCCGCTGTCGTTGACGCCTCGAACGATCGGGCACTGGTTGGCGCAGATCACGCCCGCTCGGATCACCCTGTCCAGGGCTTCGGTGGCCTGCTCGGTCAATTCGCGCGGATGGTCGAAATGCGTCATCAGGTAGATGCGATTCTCCGGCGAACTGAACCTGCCCAGCACGTCGACCAGTTCGTCATCATCCAGGATGCGCCAGGGATTGAAGGCCGGCATCTTGCTGCCGATGCGGATGATCCTGACGTGCGGAATGGCGCGGAGCCGCTCGAGGATGGACGCCAGGCGGCTCGTGCTGAGCATCAACGGGTCGCCGCCCGTCAGCAGAACGTTCGTGACCTTCGGGTGTCGGGCGATGTGCTCGAGCCCGATTTCCAGGTTGCGAACCGTCTCGTGATTGTCGCGCATGAACAGTCGCTTGCGGAAGCAATACCGGCAGAATCCGCCGCACGTCTGCGTGCACAACAGAAGCACCGTATGCGGGTACTTGTGCTGCACGCCGGGCGCGATCGTGTTGGCCGCCTCGTTGCTGGCGTCCAGGTCGCCCCAGTCGGACAATTCATCCGGGTGCGGCACGATCAGATGGCGAATCGGATCGTGCGGGTCGCTCCAGTCGACCAGGCCGAGGTAGTAGTCGTTGGCCCGAAAGGCATACTGTTCCGCAACGCAGGCCGCCTGTTGTTGCTCGTCGGCCGGCATCGAGGTCAGTTCACGCGGGTCGGTCACGTACCGACACCTGCGCATGAAGAAATGGTGTCCGTGGCGCACGGTCATGAGGGCCTCCTTCGCTTCTCAGCACAACATACGACTAATTGTCGGATTTTGATGCGTGGTGCATCAGGCCTGCCAATATACACGGCAAGTGCGGGAAAAGGCATGCTAGACATCTTCCCGGCACTATAAATATACCATGGCCGGCCGCGAATCGCAAGGCCGCTTTGCGTTCTTTGTGCAGCTCCTTTCCGACAACGTGTGGCTCTCGCTGGTTCTTCCCTGCTCGCACACGGTGGACCATGCGGCTATAATCAGAGTTGGTCTTGCCACGGATTCCTGCTGCACCGCCACGCGAGGTGAACCATGCCCGACCGACGAGTCCATCGCGGTCCACATCCGGAAGACCGGCGACTCTTCGCGCCGACCGTCGTGCCGGTCCTGCGCAGCGTGGTCGCCGATCTGGCGATGTTGCTCAGCAAAGGCTATGCAGAGAAGTCCTCATTGGCGATCGTCGGCGACCACTTCTCGCTGACGCAACGGCAACGCGTGGCCGTGATGCGAGCCGCATGCAGCGACGCAGCGCGCGATGGTCGTTACTCGCGACGTGTCGAGCCGGACGATGCCCGCGGCAAGCCGCTGCTGCTCGACGGCTACAATGTTCTCACGACCGTCGAAGCGGCATTGGCGGGCGGCGTCGTCATGGCATGTCGCGACGGAACCTTCCGCGACATGGCCAGTGTCCACGGCACCTATCGCAAAGTCTCCGAGACAATCCCGGCCCTCGAACTTGTGGGACGCGCCCTGGCTGACATCGCTCCGTCAAACTGCCTCTGGTACCTGGACAGTCCCGTGTCGAACTCCGGCCGCCTGAAGAAGATCATGGAAGAGGCTGCGGCGGACAACGGGTGGGCATGGCGCGTCGAGACCGTCACCGATCCCGACCGGCGACTGAGTGCAGCCGCTGAGTGCGTCGCGACGTCCGACAGCGTCATCCTCGACCGCTGCCGGCAATGGCTGAATCTGGCCCGCCTGGTCGTCGAGCGGTCGGTGCCTGACGCGTGGATCATCGACTTGGAGAGGTAGCCTAGCTCTGTTTGAGAACTGTCTCTACCGTGGCACGGGCCTCCGGCCCGTGCGTCGCAGGGCCGTCTCGGCCCTGCCTTTTCCGTCGTTTCCACGGGCAGGATGCTCGTGGCGCACATGGGCAAGATGCCCATGCCACGGTTTTCAAACAGAGCCAGGACGCACACAACCACGTAGGGACGCGACCTGCTTGTCCCGAGCAACGTCGAGGGGCCGTGCCCGCGGCCGCTCAAGGCAGACTGTGCCCCAGCATCGTCCTGACCGCCCGCGTGTCGCCGGTCGTCACCTGACCGTTGCCGTCCACGTCGTACCTGGCGGCGCCGCTCGCCACCGCGCCGCCGCTCTGCACGCGTATGGCCAGCAGGTCCGCCGCCGTCACGGCGCCCGACCCGTCAACGTCGCCGGCCAGGGTCGCCATGCGAATGTCGCGATCGCCCTCGACGGCCTGCCCGGCAAGGTCCGTGACCGTGGCCGCAACCGTCAGGGTGAAACGCTCTGCGTCGGGAAGGGTCGGGCTGATGGTGGCGACGATCTTGCTGCCGTCGACGAGCGTCAGGTCTGTGATCCGTCCCGACAGGTCGCCCGAGGCGTCGCCGACGATCGTCACCGCGCCGGTCGTGACTGTGGGCGGCGACAGTGTGCCGCTGAAATTGATCCGTACCTTGGTCACCCCGGCAGCGCGCGGCTCCACCATGTCCTCGGTGATCGCCGTGGCCACTTCGCTGCCGCCATGGTCGGCCAGAATGTACCAGCCGCCGATCTGTGGCGGCGCGGCTCCGTATTCATAGGCTCCGCGGTCCACGCCCGAGCCCGACGGCACCGGGTACCCTTCGTGGTCCTGGGTCAGACCGACGTTCGTCCCCGTGTCGATGGCCGGCGAACCCGCCCGCAGGTGGAAGTCGCGGTTGGCCGCATCGATGAAGATCAGGTCGACGTTCGGCTGGTAGATGTTCTCGGTGCCCAGGTTTCCCGCGTCCTGGTTCCAGGTGAGTTTCGTGTAGATGTTGTGCGTGATGTTGGGGTCCGGGCCCTCGCCGAGACCGTCGGTGATGTTGTTGCGGAAGACCAGGTTCGACGTGCCGCTGCCGAACGAACAGGCCGTCCCGGCCGCATTGCGAATGACGTTGTTGTAGTAGAACAGGCCGTCCGTCGGATGCGTGCTGCTGCTCCAGTCGGCTACCGTGTACCCGCCGCCCGCCGCCCCGTCGAAGATGTTATAGGCCACGGTGATGTTCGTGGCGTCCTGCGTGGTCAGGGCCACGTTGCCGTCGTAGACCTCATTGCCGAAGACCAGCACGTTGTTGCAGCCCAGGTAGAGCGTCAGCCCGTTGGCATGTACGCCCGTGTTGTCGCGGACCGTATTGCCGATCATCTGACTGTTCGTGCAGCCATAGAAGTCGATGCCCGTGGCCCCGTTCTTGCGCAGGAAGTTGCCGCGGCACATCAGGTCGTCGGCCGTCACCATCATGCCGGCATTCTTCGGGTTCTCGTAGATGCGGTTGTTCTCGATCGTGATGTCGTTGCACCCTCCGTACATCCGCAGCGTCGCCTGGCCTTCGAGCGAGCGATTCTTCGTCATGTCGTTATCGCGAATCGTCACGTCCGTGCCGCCATTGAAGGCCAGGATGGCGTTGCCCCTGCGCCATTCCTCGAAGCCTGCCGTGTGCTTCTGGATGCGGAATCCCTCGATCACCAGGTGACTGACGCCGCTCTGCAGATGGAATCCCGTGCGGCGGACGCTGTAGGTGATGGTCTTCTGTGTTATGTCTCCGCCCGTCAGGGGCCAGAGCCGGATCTTGTGTGTGCCGTTCGGTTCGGCTGTCTCGCTGACCACGAATTCGCCGGCGACGTCCAGCTTGTCCATGTGGTTGGCCACGGCGTAATAGACCGTGCGGTCGCTGTAGAGCGAGGTCGACCCCGTGTCGTCGAACGTCACCGTGTGAGTGACCGGATCGTAGCCCGTGATGCGGATGATGCGGACGATGTTCGGGTTGCCCCACAGGAGCAGGAACGTGCCGTCCCAGTAGTCCGCCTCGCTCTGCGTGAAGTACGACGAGTCCGTCAGGCTTGTCCGTGTTACGTTATCGCTGTGGATCTGGCGAAACGTGCTCAGGTCGTCGTAGTAGAACGGGTCGTCCAGGTTCGGGTCCTGGGCCGGCCAGAGCATCTGGTCGTCCTCGTACATGTTGGCCACGAAGACGTCCGTGCCCGCCGGGACGTACGCATAGTACATGTTCGCCCAGTTGGGATTGCCGTCGGCGTCCGCCGCCGAGGCGCACTGCGTCCAGCCCGTCAGCCGTTCCGATCCGTCGACGATGGCCTGGCCCGTGCCGAACGTTCCCGCCGTGTTGCCGTCGTAGGT
>JAFGPY010000055.1 GCA_016935955.1 Planctomycetota bacterium | reverse complement strand
TCGTCGCGCTTCTGCCCGCGGGTGGGGCGGTCGCCGATGTCGGCGAAGCGCACGTCGGTGCCGCGCGGTGCAGCCAGCAGTTCGGCGCCGGCCATCATGGTGGGCTCCCAGTCGAAGACGACGCCGTCGTCCTCGCCGATGACCACCATGTCGCCGGGCTTGGCGCCCTGCTTGAAGAGTTCGTTTTCGACGCCGAGCTTGGCCAGGCGGTCGGCGAGGTAGCCGATGGCTTCCTCGTTGGTGAAGTCGGTCTGCTTGACCCAGCGCACGGGCTTGTCGCCCAGGACGCGGAACAGCGGCTCCAGGTTCTTCTCTTCGCGGCGGATCTTGAAGCCGGATTCGTTGACGGCGCGGGGCTTGAGGACCGGGGCCTGCACCTTCGGCGGGGCCGCGGCAACGGCGTCGCGGGCGGCCTGGACGATTTCGGCCATGGCAAAGCCGAGCTGGCGGAGGCCTTCGTGACTGGTCGCCGAGATTTCGAAGACCCTGTAGCCGCGGGATTCGAGCTCGGGGCGGACGAATTCGGCCATGTCCTTGCCGTCCGGCAGGTCCACCTTGTTGAGGGCGACCAGGCGGGGGCGGTGGTTCAGGGGAACGACTTCGCCGTCGGAGCCCGCGTAGCTCATGTCCACGGCGTACTTCTCCAGCTCGGCCTCGATGACGGCGAGGTCGGAGAGCGGATCGCGGTCCGATTCGAGCGTGCCGCAGTCAAGGACGTGCACCAGGGCGGCGCAGCGCTCGACGTGGCGCAGGAAGTGGTGGCCGAGGCCCTTGCCTTCGCTGGCGCCCTCGATGAGGCCCGGGACGTCGGCGATGGTGAAGCGCACATCGCCGGCCTGGACGACGCCCAGGTTCGGGATCAGGGTGGTGAACGGGTAGTCGGCGATCTTGGGCCGCGCGGCGGACATGGCCGCGATCAGGCTGGACTTGCCGGCGGACGGGAAGCCCACCAGGGCGATGTCGGCGATGGACTTGAGTTCCAGGACAACATCACTGGATTCGCCTTCGATGCCGAGCAGCGCGAAGCCGGGAGCGCGGCGCTTCTGCGAGGACAGCGAGGCGTTGCCGAGGCCGCCGATGCCGCCGGCTGCGGCAACGTATTCCGCGCCTTCGCTCACGAGGTCCGCGAGGACTTCGCCGGACTTGGACTTGACCACGGTGCCAATCGGGACCGGAAGAATCAGGGTTTCGCCGTGTTTGCCGGCGCGCCAGTCGCCCATTCCGGGGCCGCCGTTGGTGGCGTGGCGGTGCGGGGCGTGGTGGTAGTCAAGCAGGGTGGTGGTCTGGGGGTCCACGCGCAGGATGACGTCGCCGCCGTTGCCGCCGTTGCCGCCGTCGGGGCCGCCGAGCGGCTTGAACTTCTCGCGGTGGACGGAGACACAACCGTGGCCGCCGGTACCGCCGGATACGTGCAGTACTACCCGGTCTACAAAGCTAGCCACGTGGATCTCCTCAGTGCTGTTCCCCGGGGTCCGAAGACGCCCAAGATGATTGTAATGCGGTTAAAACACCGGTGGAGCGGACCTAATGGCCCGCCCCACCGATTTAAGACTTGTTGTTACTCTGCAGCTGCAGCAGCCACAATGTTCACAACGCGACGACCGCGGCGGGTGCCGAACTCGACAGCGCCGGGGGTCAGTGCGAACAGGGTGTCGTCGCCGCCGCGGCCAACGCCGGCGCCCGGGTGGAAGTGGGTGCCACGCTGGCGGACGATGATCTCGCCTGCGGAAACTACCTGGCCGCCGAAGCGCTTGACGCCGAGGTACTGGGCGTTCGAGTCACGACCGTTGCGAGTGGAGCTCGCGCCTTTTTTATGTGCCATTTGGAAATGCCTGCCTTAAAATTCTGGGGAATCTGCTGAAAACCTGAACAGTAACGATTAGTTACTTGATACCGGTGATCTTGACCTTGGTCAATTCCTGACGGTGACCCTGGCGCTTCTTGTAGCCGGTCTTGTTCTTGAACTTCTGGATGACGATCTTGGGACCACGAAGGTCCTCAAGGATCTCAGCCGTAACCTTTACCTTGGCCAGGTCCGAAGCTGCAGACGTGACCTTGTCACCGTCTACCAGGAGCAGTGCGGGCAACTCAAAGGTGCTGCCGGCTCCACCGGGGACGCGGTTCAGGGTAACGAAGTCTCCAACGGAAACCTTCTCTTGGCGGCCGCCTGCGCGGACAATCGCGTACACCACTGGGGAACTCACTTCTCTCGACGTTTATTACTAGATTTGCGTGCGGAACCTGGGTCCAATGTGTTTGGTCCGGCTCACGCTGTGCCTCTACGCCGGTGGATTCCCCAGGGGAATCCATGAGCTATCCCGTGGACAAACGCACTCGAAATCGAGTGGAGCGTCCTCAAGGTCATAACCCAAGTGTTGGCGTAAGCACCGAAGATCTAGACTACGCTAATTTTGCCTTCGGCCGCAAATGAGGCTGGTTCCGAAGGGAGGTACGTGATAGGCACCACTCTGTATGGACAGAGCCTGCCGCAACGACTTCCGGAACCGTGCCCACCTATCGTACAGGCCCGGCCCGGCTCCCGCTGTCAGGCGTGCAGCCGCGGCGCGTCGAAGAAGTCGACCTCGTAGCGGGCGGACTGCCGGAAGGCCAGGGTCATGGCGTCCCGCTCGCCCTCCGAGGCCGCCCGTGCCGCAGCGTCGGTGTAGGCGACGGCCTGCCGGGTGGCGG
>JAFGPY010000406.1 GCA_016935955.1 Planctomycetota bacterium | reverse complement strand
TGCTCAAGGAGGTCGAGGACGCGCCGCGATTCGGCGTGGCCGAACTCAGCGCCGACCGCAAGACGGTCGTCGGCATCGAGGAGAAGCCCGCCAAACCGAAGTCGAACCTGGCCGTCACGGGCATCTACTTCTACGATGCCGAGGTCTTCACGATCGTGCGGACGCTCAAGCCGTCGGGCCGCGGCGAGCTGGAGATCACCGACGTGAACAACTGCTACATCGAGCGCGGGCAGATGACCTGGGACCTGCTCAAGGGCTCGTGGACCGACGCCGGGACGTTCGAGTCGCTGCTCAGGGCCAACGTGCTGATGAGGGACGTGGACATTACCGCCAAGTGAGCCCCCTCGCGGGCCACGGACATGCTTCAGGAGAGACTTGCGATGATCGACGGAGTGAAAGTGACGCCCAAGCGGGTGATTCCCGACGAGCGCGGCCGGTTGGCCGAAATCTTCCGCAGCGACGAGCCCGACTTCGAGCAGTTCGGCCAGGTTTACCTGACCACGGCCTACCCCGGCGTGGTCAAGGCGTGGCATTACCACAAGAAGCAGACCGACAACTTCTTCTGCGTCCTGGGCATGATGAAGATCGTCCTGTACGACGCCCGCGAGGGCAGCCCCACCCACGGCGAAGTCAACGAGTTCTTCATGGGGCAGCACAACCCCATTCGCCTGCGCATTCCCAAGGGTGTCTACCACGGCTTCAAGTGCATCAGCGAGACCGAGGCCATGGTCATCAACGTGCCGACCGAGGTCTACAACCCGAAGGACCCCGACGAGTTCCGCCTGCCGGCCCACGATTCGTCGATTCCCTACGACTGGGCGCGAAAGGATGGCTGAGGTGCTGCACGCACAGAGGCATCACGGCTTCTCGATTGCCGGCTCGGCCGTTCGGCCTTGCTCGGGACAGGTAGGCTGTGTCCCCCTCGCTCGCCATCGGGTGCCATGGCGGCCGTTGTGTGCCGCCATGCAAAAAGTCTGCGTCGGTCTCGTCGTGCTGGTCTTTCTCGTATCGACCTCTACGCTTGCGGCCGGGGAGTGGATGGCCGGCGACACGCACAGCCACATCAGTCCGCCCGACGTGCCGCCCAACTACAATCATGCGGCCAGCAACCTCGGCGGTGCCATTGCCGCCGCGAAGACCGCCGGCCTGAAGTGGCTCATCATCACACCGCACGCCATGGACCGCAAGGATGAGAAGAGCGGGCAACTCTGGTGCGTCGAGATGGAGCGCCGCCTGGCCAAGCGGACGGCCGCCGAGGACGATCCGCTCGTCGTGCTCGGATGGGAACGCACCTTCACCTGGCCGGGTCACATGACCGTGAGCTTCGTCGATCTGTCGAAGGTCGTCAACCTTCCGCTCGACAAACTCCTGGTCGAGGTCCGCCGCCAGAAGGGGCTGGCCATTGCCGCCCACCCGTACCAGTTGCCCAACTTCCTCCTCAAGCGCAACAGCAGTTGGCGGCCGTGGACCCAAGGGCCGAAGGGGCAGGAGTTCGACCCCTGGCTCAGCGGCCTGGAGATCTTCCATCCGATCAGTCCGGCCGTGTCGGCGGCCCAGCGCTGGGACCAGTGGATCGCCAAGGAGCAGCGACGCATCATCGGCGTCGGGGCCACTGACGACCATTGGGGCACGCTCTATCCCACCACATGGGCGCGGATCGACGGCAAGCTGACCCGCGACGCCCTGCGCGATGCCCTGTGCGGCGGCCGCATCTGCATCGGCAGCAACGCCTCCGCCGGATCGCTCACCGTGACCAGCGACGTCAAGGGCAAGGACGGTGCGGCCACCGTGGCCAGGATCGGCGACGCCGTGGCGGCCGACCAGCAGGTGACGGTCGCCTGGGAAGCCGACGGCGCGACGCTCTACGTCGACGGCAAGCCGCAGGTGGTGGACGGCAAGCGCTTCGTCCACCGCTTCGGCAAGGACGCCGCCAAGGCGTTTCACTGGTACCGCCTTCAGGTGGGCTTCCGCTCGTACGGCAATCCGATCTACGTGAACCTGCCGCCGCAGAAGGAACCTCCCGCGCCGAAGGCCGCCGGCGATGCGCAAGCCACACGCGACGAGGAGTCCGAAGACAGGGCCCCGCCCGGCGGCCCCACGCTCCCTAAGGCAACGAAGTGATTGGCTGCGGCAGGCTTTGCCCGTTGCAGCGCATTGCGGGCGAAACGTTCCGGTCGTCGCCACGCACAAGCCCGCCGCACTGCGGCGGGATACGAACGTTCGCAACCGTCCGATTCCCCACAATGCTGGGGGCTTCAACAACAACACCGCCAGCCGATTAGAGTACATTTAACCGTGGAATGCCCTATTGCGCGACCAGCTTGAGGAAGGTTTCGGTGAGCGCTCGCATCTGCGACAGCGGGGCGTTCAGCGGCACGGCGCATTCGGGGCCGATGATCTCGAAGCGGGCTTCGAGGGCCGCGGCGATTTCACCCTCCAGGTCGGCCGGTCTACCGAAACAGATCGTTCGCGGGTTGTTCACCCCGCCCATCAGGGCCAGGCGGCCGTCCACGGCTTCGCGGGCCGCGCGGCACGGCACCTTCGTGTCGATGTGGAAACAGGGGACGCCCGTGTCGCAGATGTACTGGAGCCGCGACAAGGTGTTGCCACAGATATGCAGCACCAGCGGGGCCGCGATGCGATCGACGAGTTCACGGTGCACCGGCATCAGGAAGTCGCGATAGGCCTCGGGCGAACAGAGGTCGCCCGTGGCATGATCGGCCAGCGTCAGGGCGTCGGCTCCGGCCTCGATCTGCGCCCGGGCGAAGGCCACCGTCACTTCCTTCAGCCGCCGCAGAATCTCATGAACCTGCGGCGGATCCAGGAGCGTCATCATCAGGAATTCCTGCGTGCCGAACAGGTGATAGGCGAGCGTCCACGGCCCGAAGACCTTGCCCAGCACCGCGATGTCCGGCAGCCGTTGCCGCAGCAGACGCACGGCGTCGCAGATCACGCGGCACGCCGGATGGTCGAGCAAACGAACGGGAATCGTGACGTCGTCGACCGTCGTCCACGGGTGATGTCGCGAATCGGGCATCAGGTCGCGGCGGCCCCACTCGACGTGACAACCGAGCGCTGCCGCCTCGTGGTGCACCGAGAAGTAGGGCATGACGATGTCGTGCTGCAACTCGGTGCGGGCCGTCGCCGCCAGGCGAGCCATCAATTCCGCGTCAAGGTGGGCCTCGGGAAACGCCGCTCCGGCCACGTCCATCAGTTCCGTGACGATCACGCTGGTAGCGCTGCCCAGGGCAGGGCGGTCCGTCGGCCGCTGGCCCAGCGCCGCCATGACCCGCTCGCGCGACGACATTTCGCCTAGCTTCATGACCGAAGGCTCCCAAGTCCGACAGTTGACGTGGATCGTAGCAGAGCCCACGCGCTGCGACAAGTTTGTTTGCCCCGTGGCTTCCCTGCGGCGACGAACCGCCCGGCTCCGTGTTCACACTTGATTCTCAAGACGGTGATCCTTACGATAGGACCAAGCGAGCAGTTCGTTCTCCGTACGGCGGGAGGGAAACGTGAACTGCGGATTCCCGGTGTGGCGTGCGTTGATCGTTGTCGCAGCGGCCCTGTTGCCGGCCTCGGCGGTCCTGGCCGACGGCTGCTACTTCCCTCCACCCTCCTACCCCCGATTACCCGAGATTCCCGGCCAGCGGGCGATGATCTCGTGGCGCGACGGCAGTGAGACGCTCGTCGTCGAATCGTCGATGGACTCGGCTGCCCAGGAGTTCGGCTGGGTGCTGCCGTTGCCGGCCGAGCCGACCGACCTTCGCGTGGCCGACGGCGGCATGCTCGTCTCGATGGCGATGTCGCAGAGGCCGGAGGTTCACGGCGGCCAGGACCGGACGAGCTACTGGCTGGGGCTGCTGTTCGTGCTGCTCCTTCCTGTGGCCGCAGTGGTCATCTTCGCCAAAGACAACCAGGACAGGCGAAGAGGGCTGACCAATGTGGCCTGCGTCTACGTGATGCTCCTTCTTTTGTCCTCTCTCATGATGTCGAGTCTGGCGTATCTGGGCGGGGCAAACGTCGCGACCGTGTCGATCAGCGCCGAGAAGCGCGTCGGCAGCTACGATGTGACGGTCCTGCGGGCCCCGGACGCGGCCGCCCTGACACAGTGGCTCCGTGACAATGCCCTGTCGCCGTTGGACGCCCGCGGCCAGGCGATCGCCGCCGACTACGTCGCCGCTGGCTGGTGCTTCGTCGTTGCCCGGCTTCGCCGTGACGAGGGCGGGGCCGCCACGCCGCACCCCATTGCCGCCACGTT
>JAFGPY010000405.1 GCA_016935955.1 Planctomycetota bacterium | reverse complement strand
GATTCGGCGCGCGGCGGCCATGAGCAGCGCCCAGGTGAGATCGGCGGTGGTGTCGTCCAGCACGCCGGGCGTGTTGGTCACGCGGATGCCCCGCGCCGTGGCGGCCGCGACGTCCACGTTGTCGTAGCCGATGCCGTGACGGATGATCAGCTTGCAGCGACCCAGGCGGTTGATGACGGCGGGCGTCATGCGGGCCATGTTGACGATGACCACCTCGGCATCGCCGATGATCTTGACCAGCTCGTCTTCCTTGGCGAACTTGGCCTGGTGGGCCGTCCACTCGAAGTCGAGCCCGCGCTGCCGCAGTTGCTCCTGCTCCCACTCGAAGTCCGGTTCCAGGTAATCGGTTACGACAATCTTGGTTGGCACGTCGGTTCCCCCAGCTTCAGGTCCTTCGGGACGATCTTCAGAGCACCACGCGCTTGCCCGTTGCGGCGCTGTGCAGTGCGGCCTCGGCCACGACCGTGGCCCTCACGCCGTCGCTGACCGGAATGCCGACCTCGCGGTCCGTGCGGATGGCCGTCGCGAAGTCGGCCAGGTAGTCCAGACCCATCTGCCCGCAGTATCCCGGCACCTGGGCCGTAGGCTCCTTGATCTGTTGCACCTTGCGGTCGCCGACCGATGCGTGTTCGGTGACCAGCAGAACGTTGTTGTCGTCGCCGCCCCAGGACGGCACCCAGTTGACCATGCCGAGGGTGCCGCGAATCGACACGAACAGGTCGCGGCCCTGCGGGAACGAGCGCGGGGCGCTGTAGCTGATGTCCAGCAGCCCCGTGGCCCCGTTGCCGTACTCGAGCACGGCGTAGGCACAATCTTCGATGGTCCGCTCGGGCTCGCCGCCGAAGTTCGTTGCGCGGCCCTGAACGGCTGCAACCTCCAGGCCCGTCCACCAATGGAACAGGTCGATCCAGTGGACGCCCAGGTTCAGCATCGGGCCGCCGGCCTGTTCGGCCTTGAGCATCCACGGGGCGTTGTCGCGGATGTACCGCCACGCGCCGCCGGCCGTCATGCGGCCCTCAAAGTGGACGATCTCGCCCAGCAGTCCGGCGTCGATCCATTGCTTGATCTTGCGGGCCATCGGGTCGAACCGCCAGCAGTAACCGGTGGTGACCTTCAACTTGGTCTCGGCGGCCATCTGGGCGATCTGGCGAACCTGGTCCAGCGTAGCGCCTATGGGCTTCTCGACCAGCACGTGCTTGCCGGCGGCAAGGGCCTGACGGACGGCGGCGGGCATGTCGGCGTGCGGCACGAAGATCAGCACCACCTCGATGTCCTTGCGAGCCAGCATCTCGGCGGGATCGCTGTAGCCCTGCAGGCCGAAGAAGGCTTCCTCGCCGGCCAGAAAGTTCTTGTCGCTATCACAGATGCAGAGCGGATTGAACTGCGGCAAGTTCTTGAACAGCGGCCAGTACCAGCGCGGATGCTGATGGTGCAGGCCCCAAACGGCCATGCCGATGGGTTTGACGGTCACGACGCTCTCCCTCCAGCCACAAGGGCCTCAGGTTCCCTGGCCGGACACGGGATGCGCAATGCTTGGAGCGTCCCGGGCCCGATGGCGACGAAGCGAGCATGTTACGTCGTTGAGGTGGGGTCGTCAAGGCCCATTGCCGCTTGTTTGCAGAGGGAGAAAATGCTGCGGTTTTAGAGGGTTCAAGCGGTGATGGAAGACGGCCGGGGCCAGTTCCCCCCGACCATTCCTCAGATCATCAGACTAATGAATGGGGGAACCGCCGCCCGCAGATTGCGGCGGCGAATTCCCCCCTCGTCTTTACACGTGAGAGCCGGAGCGGAGGGTCCGGCTCTCGACGACCGGCTTCAGCCGGCCATCTCACGTGAGTCACCGGTCAACGAGTAGGTGTGCGAATCGAACACCTCATTATTGTGACGACGACACTTCCTGCAGAACCGATGAGCGGCGTCGGTCCACATCATCTTCCCGCATCTCAGGCAGCGGAGGTTCTTCTTCTCCAGCGGTCTCACTCTGAGTCGCATGGTCTTACCCCCTTGTCATGGAAACGTGTTCGTCTGGCTGACTGACCGCTTTATCGTTGAGCCAGCCGTGCAGTGACGACTGGGTAATCTGTGTCAGGATGGCGGTGGTCTCAACCCTGGGGACGGGGATCAGCCAGGACGTGCCGCACGAGGCGTTAGGGCACTGCCACCACCGGGCCCGATTCCCACAAGATGAGACCGATTCTCCGGCCTGCATCAGAGTGCCGCATTCAGGACAGACTTGCTGAACTTGAGTCGCATCCATCTGGCACCTCCACCAACAATGCACCAGGTACAAAAAAACGGAGCCTTTCTGACAGACTATGCTGTCAGAAAGGCTCCGTCGCCTTTTTTCTCTTCTTGCGGGCTCGCCTTCGCCGGCGCCCAACGAATTTTCTCGGCCCTCGTCGACCGACCAAAGTATACTACATCGAACGAAGCCCCCTTGCCAAGGGTAAAAACGGACGTTTCTCGTTTTTCTTATAACTCGCGGATAGTGCGCGAGTTGCCGCCGACACAATCACAGGAAGTCGGCCGCGCCGAGTATGTTGCGAGCGATCTCTCGCATCGGCTGCGACTGTTTCTGGCTCTGGGCTCGCATGATCTCGTAGGCCTGTTGCTCGGTCAGTCCCTTCTTCTGCATCAGTAGGCCCTTGGCCTTCTCGACCAGTTTGCGGGTCTCCAGGGCGTCTCGTAGCGTCTCGTTCTCCTCGCGCAGCCGTTGGAATTCCGCAAAGCGGCTGCGCGCCAGAGCCATTACGCTGAGCAACTGCCGGGCGACGATCGGCTTGACCAGGTAGCCGAAGACGTGCGACTGCACGGCCTCCTGCAGATACTTCTCGTCGGTGAAGGCCGTCGTGACGATCACCGGGCAGGGCCGCCGCTCCATGATCTCGCGAGAAGCCGCCAGACCGTCCATGCCCGTGCCCAGCTTGATGTCCATCAGGACGAGGTCGGGCTTGAGCCGTTCGAGTTCGGCCAATGCGGCCTCGGCCGTGGCGAACAGGTGCACCTCGGCCGACAACTCGCGCCGCAGAATCCGCTCCAGCCCCATGGCTACCAGCGACTCATCCTCGACGACGAAGACACGCTGCACGGCATCACTCGATGTGTCCGAATGCTCGCCGCTCATGATCATCCTCCCAGCGGAAATGCGATCCGCGCCTGGCAACCCTCCGCGGCACTGTCCAGCTCGAAGCGGCCGCTCAGGTCGTGCTCGACGAGTTGGCGAATCAGGGCCAGCCCCGTGCCTTCGCGGTCGTCGTTCGGCCGTCCGGTGCCGTTGTCGATCACGCGGATCAGCACCTGGCCGCCCTCCGGCGACTCGACCTCGATGTTGATCCTGCCCAGCGACCGCCCCTCGAAGGCGTGCAGAATCGCGTTGGACATCAGTTCGTTGACGGCAATGGCCAATGCCGTGGCCTTCTTGCTAGACAGGTCGAAGTTCCGTCCGGTCACGCCAATCTCGACGCGCAATCCCTGCTCGCCCAGATACGTGGCCTTGGCCAGTTCCGCCAGTCCCTTCAGCAGATTCAGCAGCGGCACGTCGCTTGCGGCCTCGGTCGTCAGCAACCGGTGCACCATGGCGGCGGCGCGGATCCGCGACATGCATCGCTCCAGTGCTTCGACGCCGTCGGGTCCGATGTGATCGCGCTCCAGTTCCAGCAGGGCGATCAGCGACTGCAGATTGTTGCGGATGCGGTGGTGGGCCTCGCGGACCAGGGTCGCCATCTGATCGGCTCGGCGGACCAGTTCACTCTGCATCCGGTACTGCGCGCTGACATCCCGGGCGATGGCCATGAGCGACAACTGGCTTTCCTCGCTCACAGCGGCAATGCGTACCGCCGCGGGAAACGTCGAGCGGTCCTTGCGGCGGAACGTCGTGTCGAATGTGGCCGATGCCTGGCCTGACGTCAAACGGCGTAGTTCCTGCTGATGTCCGTCGTGCTGGAAACCGAGGTCGATCTCGGCCAGGTTCACTCTCCTCAGTTCGTCGTGGTCATACCCCGTGCTGTCACACGCGCACTGGTTGGCCTCCAGGATGCGGCCGTCGAGATCGTGCACGAAGATCATGTCGGCGGCGTGCTCGACCAGGTTGCGGTACTTGGCCTCCGATCGCCGCGTGGCCTCCTGGCTTTCACGCAGGCTGCGGAAGAGGACGTCGTAGGGTTTTGTCAGTCCGGTTTCGATCAGGGCCTTGTAGACCATGTAGAACGAGATCAACTTGAGCAGGTGGCCGATCATGTTCGACAGTCCGTACGGATCCTCGTACATCGTGAAAAGTATCTCCGAGCCAACCGTGGTCGCGATAGCCCAGAGCAGCCACTTTGTGACGGTGTGGTCGAAGTGCTGTCG
This sequence comes from Planctomycetota bacterium, assembly GCA_016935955.1. Next base: position 5,555 of record JAFGPY010000405.1, on the reverse strand, counting down.
CCTCCGCACGAGCAACGCTCCGGCCGCAATCAGCAGGCCGCAGATGATGTATTCGCTGATGACCTTGAAGGGCGTCAGGCGGCCCGCAGCGTCGTCGTAGCAGACGGGGAACGCGTTCCAGGCGAAGATGGCCAACAGGATCAGAGTGGTCACGGCGGCATAGACCAGAAGCAGCATGCCGGCCCGTATGCGGCGGCCCAGCACTAATGTCGCACCGAACAGCGACAGGCTCTCGACGTACCGGGCGGCAATCCAGAGTTGCGTGGCCAGGTTGCTGCCTGTTGCGTAGAAGACGCCCATGCCTTTGTAGGCCAGTGTGTGGAGCAGGTCCAGCAGCGCCACGAACAGGTAGGCGATGCCGACCACCAGCAGATAATTGTTGCGCAGGAATCCTCGAGCGTTCCAGAAAACCAAGAACAACGAGGCCCCGATGGCGATTGACGTGAACTCTCCGAGGCTGTGGAACAGCAGGTAATGATCTTTGCTGAAATGGTAGTACTGCTCATGGAACACGATTGCCAGGACGGCCGCGGCGATGGCAATCGCTACGGGGGCGACCGACGTGACGACCTTGCGAAGTTGGTTCGGCGGTTGGGTCATGGACAATGCTTGTTCACTGTGTGCCCGTTGGACAGCCCTCGGTGCCGCAGAGGGATGCGGACGCAGAACACAGGTCGGGCCATCTTACGTGACGCGAGCGGTCAACCACAAGACTATCAATTCTGCCAGGAAACACAACCCCCTTGGCAGGGCCGATAGGGCAGGACCGCACTGTTCGCAATACGGCGGCCGACTGTCACCGGTCGCGCTCGATGGACGCGATGCGGGCGAAGTCGCTTTTCAGGCTGCGGTACAAGGCCCGAAACTCGCTGTACCGTCGGTCGTAGGCGACACGGGCCTTGTGCTGCGGTCGCGTGGACGTCTGCACTTTGACCACGGCTGCGGACGCTTGCGGCACCGATGACCAGACGCCTGCTCCGACTCCGGCCAACAGGGCGGCGCCGTAGGCCGGCCCCTCGCCGGCGTTGATCGTGTGGACCGCTTGGCCGTACATGTCCGCCTGCATCTGCCGCCAGAACTGGCTCCGTGCCCCGCCGCCTGTGGCTCGAATCTGCCGCACCGGAACGCCCATGCCGCGGATGATCTCCAGGCTGTCGCGCATGGCGTAGGTAATGCCCTCCATGACGCTGCGGGCCAGTTCCTGGCGCCCATGCATGTTCGACAGGCCGACCCAACATCCCCGGGCGTACGGATCGGCATGCGGTGTTCGCTCGCCCGTGATGTACGGCAGGAAATACAGACCGCGCGACCCCACGGGAGCCGCAGCCGCGTCGGACGTGACCAGTTCGTACGAGTCCACCTTGCGACGGCGGGCCTCGGCCATCTGGCTTTCGCACAGGGCGTTGCGGTACCACTGCAGGCTGCCGCCGGCCGCCAACACGACGCCCATCACGTGCCACTTGCCGGGGACGGCCGTACAGAACGTGTGCACGCGCCCTTCCGGGTCCGTCTCCATCGTGTCGGCGTGGGCGAACACCACGCCGCTCGTACCGATGCTGGCGCTGACCAGACCGCGGCGGACAATGCCGTTGCCCACCGCTCCGGCCGCATTGTCCCCGCCTCCGCCCACCACCGGCACGCCCGGCCTCAGGCCCAGAAGCCGCGCCCCCGCGGCGCTCAGCACGCCGGTCACTTCCGGCGACTCGTAGCACCGTGGCATCAAGTCCGCGTCGATGTCCAGCTTCGACATCAAGGCCTTGGACCACTGCCGCCGCCGCACATCCAGCAGCAGCGTCCCGCTGGCGTCGCTGACTTCGGTGGCGAATTCACCCGTCAGGCGGTAGCGAACATAGTCTTTCGGCAGAAGAATCTTAACCGTGCGGTCGTAGACGCGCGGTTCGTGGCGGCGGACCCACAGAATCTTCGGGGCCGTGAACCCTGTCAGGGCTGGATTGGCCACCATCCGGATCAGTTGCCGTCGTCCACCAGCCCGGCGCGTGATTTCATCGCACTGGTCGGCCGTTCGCTGATCGTTCCACAGGATGGCCGGTCGCAGCACGCGGCCCGAGGCGTCCAGAAACACCGACCCGTGCATCTGGCCCGACAGGCCGATGGCCGAAACGTCGCGGTTTGCGGCCTGTCGCATCACCGCCCGCACGGTCCGTTTCGTCGCCGTCACCCAGTGCTCAGGATCTTGCTCGCTCCAGGCCGGTTTCGGCGTCAGGCATGGATACTCGGCCGATGCCGAGGCCACGATTCGGCCGCGCTCGTCCACCAGCAGCGTCTTGGTGCCGCTGGTTCCAATGTCGATGCCCAGTAGAAGTGCCATGGGGGCTCCTGACGTATCGGCTGTTTGCGTTGCGGACAAGAGAACGGACGGTTCCGCCGATTCCGGAACCGTCCGTCGCGATTGTCAGGGTGCGTGTCGGAGGCTAGAAATCGTCGTCCTCGACGTCGTCGAGGTCGTCCAGATCGTCGCCATCCCCGTCTTCCAGGTCGTCGAAGTCGTCGTCATCGTCGAACAGGTCGTCGTCTTCGTCGTCTTCCCACTCGCCGTCGAAGTCCTCGTCCTCTTCCTCGGCGTCCTCGTCCATGAACTCCTCATCGTCCATGGCGGCGTCGGCCAGAATCTCCGCCGCCTGGCCCGCCAGGTCCTCCGGGACCAGAATCGGCACGCCTCGCAGGCCGTTGCTCGTTCCGGTCTCGTCACTGCCAATGAAGGCCGGTATTTCGGCCGATTCCAAGATCGACTTCATCATCTGCGCCTCTCTCATATTGGGTGCCTGAACCACAGTCACCAACTCGGTCATGGTGCCATCGCTAGCCGCCTCGTCCTTACTTGGTTCCTCCGGCGGAATAGCGTCCGCGTCTTCGTTGCGTTTCTTACCACGGGCCATCAGTTGTCTCCGACTCTACGCTACCCCAGAGCGCCGCACGGCGCTGGTGAATAATTATCGTGCGGCCGCCTTCTGTCAAGACAAAAACGCCTCGTCACCTAACATCCTTTTACGATCCTCAACGCCGAATTTCGTATCCCGCGAGACCGTCCGTCTCGTACCGCCCAAGGTCGTCCCCGGACGCCGTCAGCAGCAATCCCTCGGCCCCCTTCGTGCGGCCCAGCAGGGCCAGCGAATCGTCCCGCCCCAGTACCATGCAGGCCGTCGCCAGGGCATCGGCTGCGGCTCCGTCCGGGTGGATGACCGTCGCGCTGACCAGCATGCTCTCGGTCGGCCGACCCGTCCGCGGGTCGATAATATGGCTCAGACGACGCCCGCCGATTTCGAAATAGCGGTAGTAGTTGCCGCTGGTGACCACGCTGCCGTCGGTCAGCTCGATTTTCGTCAGGATCGCCCGGTTCGCGCTGTCGCGAGGGTCCTGGACGGCCACCGTCCACGGCCGCGCCCATCCCGGTTCGCTCCAAACCGTGCCGTCGCCGCCTAGCATGACCAGGATCGAACGCAGGCCTTTCTGCCGTCGGGCTGCAGCGATGGCCTCCTGTGCTGCCCAGCCCTTGGCCAGGCCACCCAGGTCCAATTGCATGCCCGTCCGCTGCAGCCGCACCCGGTAGCCGGTCCCCGACCGTTCGCACTCCAGGTCGGCCATGTCCAGCAGGGACCGGGCCTCGTCAATCGACTCGCTTGTCGGCTCGACGCCGCTCTCGGACGCCTGCTTCCACAGAGCCACCAGCCGTCCGACCAGAGGGTTGAATGCGCCGCGGCTGTCCCGCCACATCTGCCGTGCCGCCTCGATCGCCCGCCCCGTCGTGTCGCTGACGTCAACCGCCTGGTTGCCCGCCGCTGCATTGATTGCCGACAGCTCGCTGGCCGGGTCGTAGCGGTTCAGTTTCTTGGCGATGTCGGCCACTCGTTCCAGGGCCGCGCGAATCGCCGCGTCGGCCTGGGTCTGGTCGTCGGCGTAGACCACCAGCCGTCCCTCGGTGCTCATGGTCACGAAGTCCACGTCGCCGCGCATTGTTGCCCGGTCACCGACCTGTTGCTGCTGGAAACTCGCCGACGCGACGTCCGTGGGGTAGGGCTTCTGCGCAGTGTCCTGCGAACTGCCGCACCCGGCAGTCCCCGCGACCCAGACGATCGACGCGAGCAGCAATCCTTGCCGCAAACTGAACACTCCAGACTGAAATCCTACCATGCGATACAACATCGGCAACCCACCTGTCCCGACATCACGTTACCCAGGACTCATGCCTCAAGTCCCGTCACTTGTCAACGTCCGGCGACGGTTTTCCTTGCCCTTTTTAAGCCTCCTGTTTAGCATACGCCCTTGCTCCTGTGATGCGACCCGGTGTTCCGGGTGGTCAGAGTTGTCCGGGGAACTCCATGACAGTACCTCCAAAACCGGTTTCTCGGCGCACCGCGGCCATGGTCCTGGCCGTCTGGGCCATGCTCGTCGGCGGCCTGGGGATGTGGGTCCACAAGGATGACGGTGCGGCCGATGACGGCACCAAGATGTATCTGCCTGACACCCAGCCCAGCCAGGCCGCACAGAAAAAACTCCGCGAACTGTTCCCCGGCCAGTGCCGGTACTCGACGGCTCTCGTGGTGCTGCACAGTGAGAAGGGCATCGACCTTCAGCAGCTCGTCAGCCCCGAAGGTCCGGTGGCCTGCCTAGTCAACTGGATTCGCGATCCGGTCGACCTGCCCGACTCGGTGTCCGACCACTGGACCGACCAGGTCCGCCAGGCCCTCCGCGACGCGCCGGTCCGCAGCACAGCGACCGACGCTCAACTGATCAACCAACTGACCGCCCGACGCGACGACGGCACCGTCACCACGGCCCTGGTACCCGTGGGCATGCCCGATATCTTCACAGCCCGCAGCACCCAGGCCACCGTCCGGGCCATCCGCGGCAAGCTCGAAGCCATGAAGACCGCCGGGCAACTCGGCGACCTGCAGTTCGAGATCACCGGCGACGCCGGGTTCTACGTCAACTACAACGAGGCCACCGTCCAGAGCGTCGACCGCTCGACGGCCGTCACGATCGTCCTGGTGATGGTCATCCTGCTGGCCGTCTACCGCAGCCCTGTGGCCATGCTTGTGCCGCTGGTGACCCTGGCGGCCGCGGTCCACGTGGCCATGCGGACGCTCTACGCCCTGGCCCCGCTCGGGTTCCAGGCCGACCCCGCGATTGAGATGCTGGTTGTCGTCATTCTGTTCGGCAGTGGGACGGACTACTGCCTGTTCGTCATCGCCCGTTACAAGGAGGAGGTGGCCGCCGGACGCAGTCTGGGCGAGGCCATGACCGCGGCCCTTCGCGGCACGGGTGCGGCCATTGCCGCCTCGGCCCTGACGACCATGGCCGGCCTGTCGCTGATGTGCCTGGCCGAATTCCGCGCCTTCCAGAAAGCCGGCCCGAGCATCGCTGTCGCCCTGGGCGTCGGCTGCATCGCCTCACTTACCCTGGCCCCGGCCCTCTACCTGCTGGCGGGACGGCTGCTGTTCTGGCCCGGCCGCAAAGAGGTTGTCGCCAAGGCCCTGACCGGCGGCCTGTGGGACCGCATTGCCGCCGCCGTGACGCGGCGGCCCATGGTCGCCACG
>JAFGPY010000404.1 GCA_016935955.1 Planctomycetota bacterium | reverse complement strand
CGCTTCTGCTCGCGCCACATCTTCAGCAACTCCCGCTGCCGCGCGGCCATGCCCTCGACCCCGGCCCGCGCCGCCTCGCCGGCCAGCGCCGCCAGCTTCTCGAGCGTCAGCACATACCACAGGTTCAGCAGCGTCGGTGTGCCGCTCTTGTGGATGTCGGTCCAGTCGAGGAACAGCCAGTAGCGTTCGTCGTAGCGCAGCAGGCCGTTGCGTCCGCGGCCCTCGCCGACGAAGTAGCCCAGCAGCCGCTCGATGCGCGGCCACTGCTCGGCGGCCAGCGAGATGTCGCCGGTCTGCCAGTAGTGGTCCCAGATCGTCAGGGCCCAGATCAGCGAGAAGTCCGGCAGGATCGAGCCGTACGAGTTCGTCGGCGCGTGGCCGAACGTCAGGCCGTTGGGCACCTCCTGGCGGGCCAGGCAGCGCACGCCGCGGACCAGCAGCCGCGTGTCGCCGCTGATGTGGAACGTGTTGCGGGCCTGCACGCGGGCGTCGCCCCACCACTGGGCCTGCTCGCGCCAGGGCGTGTCGACGTAGGCGTCCAGCGAACAGACCTGCTGCGTCCGCACCGAGATGCGGTGAATGTCGTTAAGCACGGGGTCGGCGCACTCGAACCGTCCGCGGACAGCGTGCGGGTAGATCGTCTCGCGGAGGCTGAGCTTGAGTCGCAGCGTCCGCCGCGTGTCGCGTGCGATGGCCACGACGTAGCGGTGGCCCATCATGTGGAAGAACTCGAAGTGCGTCCGCCCGCGGCGCAGCCTGAGTCGCGACGTCATCGAGACGTTGCTGACGTGCTTGAGCACCAGTACCGGCCGCCCGTCGTCCTCCAGGGCTTCGCAGAAGAACAGGTCCACGATCTCGCCGCCGGCCGCGCCTTCGGCCTCGACGATCAGCGTGCCGACGGACAACTGGCCCAGGTCCACACTCACAGCCGCATAGCGGTCCGGGCCCGTGACCGGCAGGGTCAGCGCGAAGGCTCCTCGCTGGACCTTGCCTGCCGGGGCGGTATGCCATCGCGATCGCGGCCATTCCTCGCGCAACAGGTACGCGGCGTCGTCGATGTCGCGGTAGCCGCTCGCGCAGCGTCCCGTGGCGGCCGTGCAGGTGTGTTCGTAGGTCAGCATGCGTTCGGCCAGATTCGGCAGGCCGCGCGGTTCGAGGCTGTGCCAGGGCATCACGCCGAACAGTCGGGCCATCGACGTTTTCGGCCAGCCGCGCGGCGCGCGGGCCGAGTGTATCCAGGCCTGATCGTCGAGCCGCGCGTCGACGTGTTCCTGGAGGTTCATCTGCCGGCTGACGCGCTTGGTGTCGGGCTTGACGGCCGACGAGACGCGCGACGGCCACGTGGCGTCGCTGACCAGCTCGAACTTGCCCCATCGCGCCGCGCAGAGCATCCCGGCGTGCCACTCGTAGCGGTACTGGAAGTTGCTGATGCCGCCATTGTAGGCCCGGACGCTGATCCAGTTGTGACCCTTGACCAGGTAGGGGGTCAGGTCGAACTCGTCGTAGGCCCACGTCGCCTGATAGCCGCGCGCCGGTCCGCGGCCGACGAAGCGACCGTTGACGTAGAGCATGTAGTTCTGGTCGGCCGTGATGTAGAACGGCGCCCGCCGCGGCACGTGCGGCAGTTGGAAGTCCTTGCGGAACTGGGCGTAGGTGTTCCGCATGTCGTAGGAGCCTTCCGGCCAGATCCAATTGGCACGACGCAGTGGATGATTCGCCTTCACGTTTGTCTCCCATTCGGAACAAGGTGTCGCGGCCGCCGCCGCGGCGACGATGCAATCGCCGTTTCCCGCCACCGGCTTCGCTGACGGAATCATTCAGTTTAAAACCATTTAGGTGCCTGTCAATCGCGGAAGTTACCAATCGGCCCGTGGGGAAGGTTACCGTTTCGCCGAATCGCCTTCGCGTGTCGCCCTTCGCAGGGCGTCGTTGACCAGGCGATGGGCGGCGCGGATCGGTTCGCAGAGGCGTCGGCCACGCGTCGTGCGCAGGACCAGTTGCTCGGCGTTGGGCAGGTCGATGTTGTGGCCGACCGAGACCCACACGGGCTTGACGCCGTCGCGCGTTCGCAGGAGGGTGCCGATGCGGCTGCCCGGGGCGAAGACCTCGCCCGAAGGCTCCGGGGCCAGCAGGGCCCGTCGGTTGCCGCGACGCGGGCCGGGTTCGCCGCGCGTGACACCGTAAAGGCGGCTCTTGGCGCAGCCGACCGTCGCGGCCCCGAGCAGCAGCCCCACGTGCGAGGCCAGCCCGAGTCCCCTCGGGTGGGCCATGCCTTGCCCGTCGAAGATGATGGCGTCGGGACGCGTCGCGAGTTTCTCGAAGGCCTGTTGCAGGGCCGGGCCCTCACGGAAACTGAGCAGGCCGGGGATGTAGGGAAAGCTCGTCTCGGCCGCAGCGCAGGCCGTCTCGATGATCTCCAGCGAGGGGAATCGCATCACGACCACGGCGGCCACGAATCGGGCCACGGGTTCGTCGGCAGGCCGGCCACGAACGCGGCGGCGCTTCGTCTCGTAGGCCACGTCGGCGCCGGCCACGGTGCGCAGCCGCGAGACGTCCAGGGGCACATCGGTGCGGAGCATGGCGTGCAACCGTTTCTGAACGGCCACGGCCTCGTGGTACGACAGGTCCCAGTTGTGGAGCGATCGGAAACGCACCGGTGAGTCGTCCTTCCGCCGCCGTCAGGAGTCGCGGCCGGCCGTCCAGTCGATGGGTTCGTGGGCCGCAAGGCGGAACTCCTCGCGCGTCCGTTTGCGGTGCAGGTGCCAGAGCATGAACCCGTAGAAGAGGACCACCATGGCCAGCACGACCCAGTCCCAGCCCTTGACCCAGGGCACGGGGCGGGCGATGTCGAGCCAGTAGTGCACGATGCTCTTGTCGAGCATCATCGTGGCCACGGCGCTGTGGCCGATGCTGACCAGCCCGACGACCGTCATGGCCGCGCGGCCCCACGAACTGCGATACAGCAAGGCGATCGAGCAGACCACCAACGACACCTTGAGCGGAATGTTCATGAAGACGTAGATGCTGCGGATGCGGTCCTCGTCCACGGTCGCGGCGCCGGTGCTCAGGATGGAGATGTAGTGGAACAGGCCGAAGATGTTGATCATCAGGCCTGCCGTTCCCATGAGCATGCCGGCGATGGCCAGGTCAGTTGTCAGTCGCTGGGCTTTCACGGTCGCCCCCGAACTCGAAGGATTCCAGCATGCGATCGAACCGCGCGCCGGCCGATTCCAGGACGCTCTTCTTGCTGACCAGCGTCAGGAGGTACCAGTGGTTGTCGCTGACGGCGATGACGTGTCGTGTCCGCGTGGGCTCGTCGTCGATCGCCTTGGCGTCGTAGCTGATCTCGACGGCAGGGCGATTGTTCAGCGTGCAGGCCTTCTGGGACACGTCGGTCGCGCCGCTCATGTTTTGCTCGATGTTCTTGCGATAGTTGGCGGCGACCGCCTCGGCGGTAATGCCCGGCTGCGCCTGCTGGACCGTCAGCGTCATCACGGCGGCGCCGTCCTCGCGCGCCGCCTCGATGTCCGTCGGCACGCCGCGGCGCTGTTGCGGCAATCGCCAGCCGTCGGACGGCAGTTCCACGCGGTAACCGTGGGACAGGCTCTCGTAGCGGCGGCCGTCCCAGGTTCCGTGTTCGCGGCCGAAGACCCGCGTCCAGCGGACGCTCGACAGCAGGCGGCCGAAGACGTCGCGATCGTCGGCCTTCGCCGGCCACGGGGCGATATGCCCCAGGAGGTAGCCCACGTCGTCGCGGGCGACCGTCACGAACCGGCAATCGACGTCGAGTCCGAGCAGAGTCGTCTTCACGCTGTAGGTCCGGGCCGGCAGGCCGTCGATCGTCATCTGGCCCCGCGTCGGTTCGCCGCTGATTCCAAACAGGGCGGCCCAACGGTAGATTCGCTCGGCAGCCTGTTCGTCGCCGGACCGAATCGGATTGGCCAGGACGATCAGCCTGTCGTCTCCCAGCGTGTTGCCGGCCAGCAAAATGCCGCCGTCACTGAAGACGATCGGAGCGTAGGGGTATGACGGCAACGTCAGCTTGTAGCCGAAGGCCTCGCTGCTGAGCCCGTCGCCGACCTTCAGCGGGACGGCGTTCTGCCATTCGAGCGTGCCGTCCAGTTTGAGTCCGGCGGCCTCCGTGCCCGGGATCTCCTCGGAGGTCTGGTTATGGTTCTGTCCCTGCGACCGGTAGAGCCGCCCTCCGGCGCGGAAAATGTGCAGCGTCCGCACCAGGCCGTTCTCTTCGCTGACCAGCCACGCGGTCTCCTTCCTGTTGTCGAAGTTCAACGATGCTTTCTGAACAACGCGGAAGCGGGTCTCCTTATTCTGCGGCGTGCCGTTGCGCTCGTTGACGAAGGACCGCGCCCATGTCGCGTTGTCGCTCATCTCGTGGCTGCCCACCCACAGCAGCAACGCCCCGGCGAATGTCGGGTTGCCCTCCACGCCGGCTGTCCAGCTGCGCTTCTGATCGCCGCAGACGGCCTCGACGCTCAACCGTCCGTCGGCCACCGTGCCTTCGATCTTCAGCTGCGGCTCGGCGCCCGTCCGGCGCGTGGTGCGGAAACGCAGGGCGCCAAACGACGCGTCGAGCCACATGAAACTCTCTTCGAAATAATCGGGCCGATCCTCGGCGAGCGAACTCCGCATGAAGCGGCGCGTCTCGATACGGTATGCAGCCCCCGAAGGATCGTCGTCCAGGGCGTACAGGGCGCGGTTCAAGTAGCCGACCTTGTCGTTCTCGTAGCCCATCAGGTACCAGGCGGTCTGCTTGAGCGTTCCTTGCGGCCGGTCGGGCGCCGGCGATTCCGTGGTTGCCGCCGTCGACTGGTCGGGCTGGGCCGACTCGCTCTGCGGCTCGGCCTTCCGCTCCTGGGCGGGCGCCGGTTCGCTCTGTCCGGAAGCGGGCGTCTGGTCCTCGGCCGCAACGGCCAGGCAGGCCGCCATCATGATCGTCGCCGCCAGGGCGGCCGCTCTTTCAGGATGCGTTCTCATGCGATCTTCCCGTTTCACTCGTCTTGCCCTATGAGTCTGAGGAATTCCCGTTCCGACAGCACCTGCACGCCGAGCTTCTGCGCCTTATCCAGTTTACTGCCTGCATTCTCGCCCGCGACAAGGAAATCGGTCTTTTTGCTGACGCTCCCGGCCGCGCGGCCGCCGAGCGACTTGATCAGCGACTCGATCTCGCTCCGCGAAAACCGCTCCAGCGTTCCGGTCACGACGAGCGTTTTGCCGCCCAGGGGCAGATTGCCGCGATCGGTCCGCGCCTCGGCCTCCATGCGAACGCCTGCCGCCCTCAAGTCTTGAACCAGCTTGCGACCGGCGTCGCCGGCGAAGAAATCGTGGATGCTTCGGGCCACCACCGGGCCGATCTCGTGGACGGTCTCCAACCGTTCGCTCTCCGCGGCCGCCGAGATGAGGTCCTCCATCGAGCGGAACTCGTCGGCCAGCACCTCGGCCACGTGGCCGCCCACGTTGCGAATGTTCATGGCGGCGATGACGCGGGCCAGGCTGCGGCCCTTCGAGGCCTCGATGGCCCGCACCAGATTCTCGGCCGACTTCTCGCCCATGCGCTCGAGGTCGGCCCACTGCGCGGCCGTGAGCCTGTACAGGTCGGCCGGACTGGTCACGAGCTTCTTGTCCACGAGCTGGTCCACCAGGGCGACGCCCAGTCCCTCGATGTCCATCTGGTCGCGGGCGGCGAAGTAGCGGATGCGCTCCTTGAGCTGCGCGGGGCAGGTGGGATTGACGCAGCGGACGTAGACGCCTTCCGGGTCGCGCACGGCCGCACCTTCGCAGACGGGGCATTGCTCGGGAATTCGAAACCGTCTCGGGCGACCCTTGCGCCGCTCGGTGCGGACCTCGACCACCTGCGGGATAATCTCGCCGGCCTTCTCGACCACCACGACGTCGCCCTCGCGGATGTCCTTGCGCTCGATCTCGTCGAAGTTGTGCAGGCTGGCCCGCGAGACGGTTGTGCCCGCCAGTTGCACCGGTTCCAGGTTGGCCACCGGCGTCAGGATGCCCGTTTTGCCCACCTGCACCTCGATGCTGACCAGCACGGTCTCGGCCTGCTCGGCTGCGAACTTGTAGGCGATACACCACCGCGGGGCCTTGGTCGTGCGGCCCAGGAGGTCCTGCTGCTTCAGCGAGTTGACCTTGATGACCAGCCCGTCGATCTCGTAGTCCAATTCGTGCCGTCCGGCCAGCCGTCGCTCGAACTCGTCCACCACGGCGTCGACGCCGCGGCAGACCGTGGTGTCGGGATTGATCGGCAGGCCGAACCGTCGCAGCAGGTCCAGCCCTTCGCCGTGCGATGCCGGCGGCTTGCCGCCCTCGATCAGGCCGATCGAGTAGGCGAAGAACCGCAGCTTCCGGCGGGCCGTCTCGCGCGAGTCCAACAGCTTCAGGCTTCCGGCCGTGGCGTTTCGCGGGTTGGCAAAGAGCGGCAGGCCCTCGGCCTCGCGCTCGGCGTTGATGCGGCCGAACTGCGAACGCGACAGGTACACTTCGCCGCGGGCCAGGAGCACCGCCGGCGGCTTGCCGCCCGACAGTTCCAGCGGCACATTGCGCACCGTGCGGATGTTGGCCGTCACGTCGTCGCCGGTGCGTCCGTCGCCGCGCGTCAGGCCGCGCACCAGGCGGCCGGCCTCGTAGCGCAGGCTGACGGCCACGCCGTCGATCTTCGGCTCCACCACGTACTCGACCGGCTCGTCGGTTTCCAGCAGCCGCCGCACGCGAGCATCGAACTCGCGGACCTCCTCGGGCGAATACGTGTTGTCGATCGAGAGCATGGGCACTTCGTGCGTCACGCTCTCGAACTCTTCCAGGGGCTGCCCGCCGACGCGCTGCGTGGGGGAGTTGGGATCGAACAGCTCCGGATGCTTCGCCTCCAGGTCGGCCAGCTCGCGGTAGAGCCGGTCGTACTCGGCATCGGAAATCTCCGGCATGTTCTCGACGTAGTAGAGGCGGTTGTGCCGCTCGAGTTCGCGGCGGAGCTTGAGGATGCGATCTTTGTCGGCGGCGATCATGGCTGGCTGCGGGCTCCTACTGGCCGTCCCACGGCAATTCCGACACCCACGTCGTGTCGCACGGGGTCCAGGGGCAGATCTCCTCGTCGCGGAAGAACAGGGCGATTTCCTTCCTGGCCGACGCCGCCCCGTCGCTGGCATGCACCAGGTTGTAGCGGTTCGAGATGCCCAGGTCGCCGCGAATGGTTCCGGCCGGGGCCTCGGCGCCGAAAGTCGGGCCGACCATTCGCCGCACCATGTCGATCGCCCCGGGCGCTTCCAGGATCATGACCACCACCGGGGCGCTGGTGATGAACGCCAGCAGCGGCTCGTAGAACGGTTTGCCCTTGTGCTCGCCGTAGTGCCGCGCCGCCAACTCGGGCGTCACGCGGATCATCTTCATGGCCACCAGACGCAGCCCCTTGTCCTCGAAGCGCTGGATGATGCGGCCGATCATGCGGCGGTGCGTCGCGTCGGGTTTCAGAATGACCAGGGTTCGTTGCACGAGCCTCTCCTTAGGTTCTGTCTGTTCTGCGGGGTAACGTCTCGGATGACCATTGTACCGGCCGCATGCCGCCGGCTCAACCGCCTCGCGCGGCCAGACGCTCGCGAATGGCGAGCACCGACTCGTAGCCGACGTTCAGGTT
>JAFGPY010000403.1 GCA_016935955.1 Planctomycetota bacterium | reverse complement strand
GCCGGGAGGCGGCGAGGTGGCTGACTACAGCATCACGCTGACCCACTACGCTCACACGACGCAGGTCGTCTACGTGGGCGGCGTGGCTGTGGCCATGGCGACGATCATCGAGGCCGCAGGAACCTTCGACCTGTACCCGGACTACGACCTCGAGATGCTGGTGGCCCAGGCGATTCCCGCGGGATCGGGCGGCCCCGTGCCGGCCGGCTATCCCGAATGGCAATGGCCGGACGGCTACCTGGGCGAGAAGGACGTCGGTCAGTGGGGTGTGGTTCAGAAGATCCGCATGACCGTCGACTGGACGCCGATCCCGGAGCCGGCGACCTGCGGCCTGCTGGGGGCAGGCATCGGGTTGCTGGCCGTGGCGCGCCGCCGTCGCAAGGCCTGACGTCGCGACGGCTCGGTGACCGGTTCGCGCCGCATACGGCGGGGCGCCTTGTGCCAGGCGGTCCGACGGCAGGATCGGCGCAGGCCGGGAGAACATTTCGGGCGGGCTGCGACCCCGTGGCGGGGACGCGGTCCGGCTCTGTCGCGACCGCATCAACGGCGACGCGGGTGCCTCGGCGCGTCCGGCGTCGCGGAAGTATGGAAAGAGATTTCCTGAAGGAGGCTTGGGTCCGTCACACTTTGAGAGGGTGAAAGCAATGAAGTATCCCATGATTGCAGTGATGGTGCTTGCCGTGGTGGCAGGCGTCGAATCGGCCGCATGGGCCGATCCCGTCAACGGAATCTATGACAGCGAACTGTCCAGCCAGATCCTCGAAGGCCGCTGGTCCGAGAGCTTCGTCAGGGGCGGTCACGGCGCGCTGGGCAACACGGTCCATGCCGCAAGCTGGGACGGCGCCGCCCTGGCCACGCAGTGGGAACTGGGCGACGCCACGAGTGGGCCGGCGATCAGTGCGGTCCCGGTGCTGCTCCAGGACAACCGCGACGGCAACGGCGACGGGTCGGTCATCTGGTACACGGTCTATTCCGGCGGCAAGCTGACGCTCGGCTCGGGCAACTGGACCGGCGCCGGCGACGGCGACTACACGGTCACGCTGACCAGCTACGCGCACACGACGCAGTACACGTACGCGGGCGGCGGGGTGCTGCAGACGATCTCGACGGTCGCGCAGATGGCGGGCACGTTCGACGGCTACCCGAACTACGCGGTGAGCTTCGTCATCGCCCACGCCCTGCCGGCCGGGGAAGGCGACACGCTGCCGGCCGACTACCCGTCGTGGGTGCCCGACGACGTCGACGGCGGCCACTGGGGCGTCTGCCAGGAAATCACGATGCAGATCGTTCCCGAGCCGGCTACGCTCGGCCTGCTCGCCGTGGGACTGGCAGGCCTGGTCGCGCGCCGCCGCAAGTAACGGGCGCGAGCGTCCGCGTCGGGCCTGTTGACCCGACCGGCCAATTGAGCTTCACAGACTCCTTGGCAAAGGGGTTTCTCGCAACGACGGGCCACCGGCTTCCCAGCGCGGCCGCGGCCCGTCGTCTTCGTGCGCCGGCCGAGCACTGCCCTACGGGGCCGGCGGCCAGGTGAGGCGGAACTCCTGCGGCCCGTCGCGCGTCAGGTCGACGTCCCACGAGGCGTTCTGCGGCGCGGCCCCCTCGCTCAGCGTGGCCCGGATGCGATAGCGGCCGTAGTAGCCGCGGAAGGTAAACCCGTCATGCCCGTCGCAGCGGCCGTCGGCCAAGGTGTGCCACGTGCGACGGATCAGTCGCACCAGCGTCTGGTACGCCGGCTTCGGCGACAGGTCCTCGCGCAGCAAGCCGCCGGGTTTGCCGCCCAGGGCGAATCGGTCCGACAGGTCGTGCCACGAAATCGAGGCCACGGCCGGATGGGCGAAGGCCGTACGGTAGAACTCCTCGACGGCCAGGGCCTGGGCGTCCTCGTCGCGCGGCGGCCCGGGGATCATCACCTGGTCGAGGTGCACGGGCAGACTGTCGCGGCCCATGCGGTCCAGGGCAACCTCCAGATCCTGGCCGCTCCACGCGCCGCCGTCCTGGTACGCCGCGAGGGCCACACCGGCCAGGTTCGCGATGCGATCGGCTTCCTTCTTGCGGACCACCGACGAAGCGATCCAGACGTGCTGCGTGCCGAGCAGCATCTGGGCGCGCCCGTCCGCCTCGGCCGCCCAGCCGATCGGATACTCCACGCCCAGGCGCAGCTTGCCGAAGTTGACCTGCGGCCACGCGCCGCTGGTGACGTCCCAATAGTCGACGCGTCCCTTGAAGTGGCCGACGACCTCGGCCACGTGCCGGCGAACCAGCCGCTCGATCTCCTCGGCCTTCTCCTGTTGCCGCAACCACAGCGGTTGCCCGTCGTTGGCCAGCAGCGGCGTGGCCTTGACCCGCAGTCCGGCGGCGGCGCACCAGCGGAGCATCGGCTCGGGGCCCGGCCGTCCGCGGACGTCGCGCTCGTAGTCCACGTTGCCCTGTCGGTACTCCAGCAGCGACCAGTACATCGGCACCACGGCCATGTTGAACAGTTCGCGGAACCGTCGCAGGTAGGTCTCGTTCTGCCGCGCCTCGGGAAAGAGGCCGAAGGCGAAGAGGTTGCAGCCGAAGGGGAAATCGTGGGTGACCTGCTCGGCGGTGATCTGGGCGCCGTCGATCGGCGAGCCGTCGCCGCGCTCCAGGTGCACGGTGAGTTCCGCGGTGCGGACGCGCAGGGTGCTTTCCCTCAGGCGATACGGCCGCAGGTACTGCTCCTTGGCGTCGTCGAGCAGTTGCCGCGCGGCCACCAGGGCCCGGTTGACCTCGGCGGCCTGCTGGCCGGCGTCCTGCGCGGTGCTGGCGGCCATGGCCACGAGGTTCCAGAGCTGCGACCCGGTCTCGGCTCGTTGCAGGAACTCGTCGGTCCGGGCGGTCAGCATGTAGGGGCCTTGCAGCACTTCCTTGCGAAGCTTCTCCATGGCCTCCTGGCCGCGCTGCGCCCGGGCGGCGGCATCCTCGGCCGGGCCGGGAATCAGGACGGTTTCCAGCACGCCGCGCACCGCCTCGACGAACGAGACGGCGTTGTCGCGGGCCGAGGCGTACGAACGGTCCAAGGCCACGCCCTCCTGCCGCCAATTCTTCAGCAGCCGGTCGGCCCCGTACATCGCCTCGCGGACCTGCCGCTCCAGCAGGGCCAGCAACTCGTCGACCTCCTCGCGCGCGAGCGGCCGCTTCAGCCACGGGCTGTCGAGCAACTCGTGCGGCACGGCGGCCGACGACTCCAGCGTCACGGGGCGCCCGTCGGGCAACGTGAACCGGGCCGAGAATCCGTGGCCGGCCGAATCGTTCCAGACGCAGATCAGCAGGCGGTTCCAGCCCTTGACGAGGCGGACCTTGATCTTCTCCTGGTCGGGTTGCCACGGACCGACCTTCTCGGCCGGCGACGCGTAGACGCGCCGTCCGTTCAGCGTAACCTGGGCGCGGTCGTCGCTGCCGAGCAGCAGCACCAGGTCGCGATCGGCGTCGCTTCGCAGGTAGACGTGCGTCAGGATGGCGGCCGAGGAGGCCGGGCCCAGGGCGCCGAGGTCCACGTAGCCGCGCGCGTCGGCGTCGATCGGCACCCAGAGGCGGCCCATCGTGGCGTGACCTTCGAAGGGCAACTCCTCGGGTCCGACCAGACGGCGGCCGGCTTCGAGGTCCTTGTAGGGCCCGCAGGCCAGGAATTGCCGCACGAACGGGCTCTGGCCTTCCTGGGCCGCAGCGCGCGAGGCGGCGATCCACGGCACGAGAAGCGCCGCGGCAAGGCATGCCGCCGATGCTCGCCAAGACAATCCCATCAAGCCCTCCTGACCTGAGCATTCTATGAAACCGGCAGCAAAATGCAACGTGTCGGGCCATGCCTCGCCAGGGGTTGTTCGACAATTCGGGATCCGCGTGACCGTCCTGCGGCCGACAACCGCAAGCGGCAAGTCGCAGACTCCCGGTTGCCGCCTCGATCTCTGCGTGGGGCTGCCACCGAGGCCCGAAGGGCCGTCAACACTTTAGCCGGGGGCGAAGCCCCCGGTCCCGAGCGTCCTGAACCCTGTGAGCCCCGAAGGGGCGAGACCTGTTGATCGACAGAATCGACAAACAAGCGTCGCCCCTTCGGGGCTCGGGCATCTGTTTGTCTGACTTCCGGGGGCTTCGCCCCCGGCCAAACTCCGTCGGCCCTTCGGGCCTTGACACCTCCGCCGTCGAGAATCTGCTCTGAAGCCACCCCCTTGCCTGGCAAGCAACAAGGCTTTCTCCCTGTCCACAATTATCGAACAGCTTCCTTTACGCCACGGCCCGGATGTGCTCTATTGTGCAGCCACGCCGAGCCGCACATCGTCGACGGATACAAGCAGAATGGATGCTTCGCACCCGCACGGAACCTGAAGGAATAGATTCATCCCGCATTTCCCATATGATCTTTGCGATTCTTTGGTAGCGCCCTGCATGGTTGCTCGGTAAAATGGGCTCGATACCGGCGTT
>JAFGPY010000001.1 GCA_016935955.1 Planctomycetota bacterium | reverse complement strand
GGAATCGTTCCAACTCCTTACCCTACAGCCAGTTAGGCCATTTGTCTACCAGAAAACACCAAAACTCGATGAAATATGCGGGCTATTCTATTCGACTGATCCGCCGAGAGCAAGCCGTTGGTAAACGCGATCAGCCGTTTGGGCCGCGGGGTGTTTGAGCGCCGATCGGGACCGTCGGGTGCAGATGGACGAATTCCTGGAGGCCGGCGGCTGCTGACGGCAAGGGCGAATCATGATTCGCCCCTACGGCTGACGCCGATGCCCGTCGGCCATGTACGTGGGGACGGCGCCCGGAGCTGTCCACACATACCTCTGTGGGTAGGGGCGAGGCATGCCTCGCCCTGGCGGGTTACTCCCATTCTATGTATGCCCTTACGGGCACACTACAAGCGGGTGCATGAGAGGATTGTCTGCTGGGGACTTGCTGTGGAAGTAGCATGCGCGTAGAATACATGGGGCGGGTGGACGTGAAGGTCTTCAGTTTGGGAGGTACGAAGATGGCGACGCGACAAGAGAAACACGAGACACAGGACGGGACGTTGACCCGGCGGCGGTTCCTTTCGACAAGCTGCCTGGCCGCCTCGGCCCTGGGGGTCAGGCTGCCCGCCAGATCGCTGTGGGCTCAGGGAACCTCAGCCTCCCCAACCATTGACCGGATCGATCCGGGATACATCGGGCCGCAGTTCTTCGACGAGCACGAGAGACAAGCATTGATGGACGTGGTCGATTCCGGTTCGCCCTTCCGCTACTGGGGGCCCGGGACGCCGACGAAGGTGCTGCGGTTCGAGGAGGGATTCGCCAAACACATGGGCACGCAGTTCGCGCTGGGCGTCACAAGCGGCACCGCGGCCCTGGACTGTGCGGTGACCGGCCTGGACATCGGGCCGGGCGACGAGGTGATCGTCCCGGCGTATACCTGGTGGTCGGACTACACCTGCGTGATCAACGCGGGGGCCCTGCCCGTCTTCGCGGATATCGACCGCACGCTGAACATCGACCCGAAGGACTTCGAGCGGAAGATCACGCCGCGAACCAAGGCGGTGATCGCCGTCCATCTGCTCGGCGGGCCGGCCGACCTGGAGCCGATCATGGACATCGCCGGCAAACACGGCGTCGCGGTCCTGGAGGACTGCGCCCAGTGCGTCGGCGGCTCCTATCGCGGACGCAAGCTGGGCTCGATCGGCAAGGTCGGCATCTACAGCTTCCAGATCAACAAGACGATGACCTCGGGCGAAGGCGGCGCCGTCGTCACGAGCGATCCGGTCCTCTACGAGCGGGCGGTGCGCTTCCATGACATGGGCGGCATGAACGGGCTCTTCACCCAGCGCACGGGAGGCAGCCGGGTGCCCACCTTTGCCGGCGAGAACTTCCGCATGAGCGAGCTGACCGGAGCGGTGCTCGGCGCGCAACTGCCCAAGCTCGACGCCATGGTCGCTGCGCTGCGGAGCCACGCCCAGGCCATCTACGACGGCATCAAGAAGATCGACGGCATCCGTCTGCGTCACCGCCCCGACCCGGAAGGCGACATCGGCTACAGCGTCTTCTTCGAGATGCCCGACAAGGCCGCCCGCGACCGCTGCATCGAGCAGTTGCGGCAGCGGCACGTGCCGACCTCGACGCTCTCGGGCTCGGTGCTGCTGCCGATCGCCGAGTCCGTCGTCAACAAACGCGCCCGGCATCCCAACTGGCCGTCGTTCAACAGCCCCGAGGGCAAGGCGATCCAGTACGGCCCCGATTGCTGCCGCCAGACGCTCGGAATCTACGACCGCTTCGTGCAGGTCCGCATCGGCCCGAGATACACCCAGCGAATCGACGACCACATCATCGACGCCATCCGCCAGGTCCACCGGGAGATCGTATCGTAGATGCCGTAGGGGCGAATCATGATTCGCCCTACGAGTTCACAAGGACCAGCCCCTTCTTGCCGCCCTCAGGGCGATTCGGCAAGGCGTTTCTCATAAATGCGGGCGAGGCCGCCGGTGGCGGTTTCACGGTAGAGCGTCGGCAGGGCCTGGCCGGTTTCGAGCAGGACGGCGACAACGTCGTCGAATGAGATGCGGTGCAGTCCGTCGCTGAGAAGCGCGAAGCGGGCGCAGCTCAGGGCCCGCGCCACCGCGTGGGCGTTGCGTTCGATACAGGGAATCTGCACGAGGCCCTTGACCGGGTCGCAGGTCAGGCCCAGGTGATGCTCCAGTCCCATCTCAGCGGCGTATTCCACCTGCGGAGGCGAGCCGCCGAGCAACTGGGCGGCGGCCGCGGCCGCCATCGCACAAGCCGTCCCGATCTCCCCCTGGCAGCCGACCGCCGCCCCGGAGATCGAGCCATTGGTCTTGACGAGGTTGCCGATCAGACCGGCCGTCGCCAGCGCGTGCAGCAGTTCCTGCATGTCACAGGCGACCTCGTCCTTGAGCAGGTACAGCACCGCCGGCAGCACCCCGCTCGATCCACACGTCGGCGCCGTCACGACCCATTCGGCGCAGGCGTTCTGCTCGGCCACCGCGTAGGCGTACGCCGCCAGGAGTGCCTCGTTGCGAAAGTCCAGCTTGAGGACCGCGCTCTTGCGGCGAAACGCGCTGGCCTTGCGGCAGAGCCCCAGTCCCCCGGGAATCACGCCGGCCGTGTGCAGCCCCATCTCGATGCAGGCCGTCATCCGGGTCCAGATCTCATCAAGGAACGTCCATATCTCGGGCCCTTCGCACTGGGCGACATACTCCCAGAGCATCTGTCCGTTCCCGCGACACCGGGCGAGAATAGCCGAGAGCGAGGCCAGCGGATAAACGTCGGCCGCACCGGCGTCGCTGAGCAGCGCTCCCCCGCCGACACTGTAGTCTTCTCTCGTCGCGACGATGATGCCGCCGGCGTCCAGGGCCTCAAGGCAAAAGCCGTTCGGGTGGCTCGGCAGTTGGGCGTCGGGCCGCCAGCGGAACTCGACCGGTCGCGGGGCCAGTGACTCGGCCATCGCCCTATCCGTGAGGTGACCGCGGCCGGATGCGGCCAGGGAGCCGTAGAGGGTGACGCGGAAGGCCGTCGCCTCCGGATGCTCGCGGCCGAAGCAGGCAGCCGCCCGGCTCGGCGCCATCGTGTGGCTACTGGACGGCCCCCGGCCAATGCGATAGAGATCGCGTAGTGTCTTCATCGCTTCGCTCTCACATGAGATGGCATGTCACGACATCTGTCGGTCGGCGCCGTGCTGGTGCTGGTCCCAGAGGGCCAGATCAAAGGGGGCGGTGCGGGATGGGCAGTCCTCGCGCCGGCAGACCTGGCAACTGTGGAAGTCGACCTTTGTCGCGAAGCAGATGCCCGAAACCGTCTTGTTGGGCTTCATCAAAAATGACTCGGTCAGCTCGACGCCGATCTGCCCTTTCACGTCGCCGAGCAGCGAGAACAGCTCGCGCTGTTGCTCGATAGGCCAGATGTCGACATCGCCCGATCCGGGGCTCATCGACGACATCTTGCCCAGCGCGTAGCGCTGTTTCAGGTGCTCGTTGAGGTGCCGGATCGCGCCGCCGAGCAGGACGGCTTTGATGGCATCCCACCAGAACTCGATGAGAAAGTCGCCCGCCGGCAGGTCAGCCGTGTCCATCTCGTGCCCGCAGGTGGCAATGAAAGGAAAGATGCGCTCGACGGGTTCGAGATTCGCCCGCAGCATCCGACTGGTGAATGTCAAGCCCCCGACCGTAACCGTGTCGGCGCCTTTGCCGTCGATGAACGCCTCCTTGTACATCGCCTTGGGCTGCGCTATCTGCCAAGCCTTCTCGATCAGCTCGCGCAGCGTCCGGCCATCGGGCGAGTCGGGCTCGATGTGCACGGTCTTCGCGATGGAGACCACATCCAATTCAAAGGGGATATCAATCAGCGTCGTCATCCGCCCACCCGCTTGGCTGTGAAACCTTGTCTGGTCAGCTCTTCCACGAGCAGGTCGCGATGGTCGCCCTGGATTTCGATGACGCGGTCCTTGACGGTCCCGCCGGCGCCGCATCTGCGTTTGAGGTCCTTGGCCAGACTGCGCAGCCTGTTCTCATCGACGGGCACACCGGCGATCAGCGTCACACCCTTGCCCTTGCGGCCCTTCGTCTCGCGGCTGACCCGCACGATCCCATCGCCAGCCGGAATCGCCGCCGCCTGTCGCTGGCGACAGACGCACACGCCCACCGGCTCGCCGCACGCCGGACACATCCGTCCCTGCGCCGTCGAATACACAATCCCTTCTCGACTGCCGTTGCTCATATATCTCCCATAACGAACAGAGTTCATCTCGATGTTCTCAACCTTCAAAGTACACGCCGGCGTTGTTGAGGGCGTCGCGGAGTGGGCCGTAAGAAAGGTCGCGGGCCCCGCAGTGGCGGGCCGCGCAGAGTGCGGCGGCGGCGCCGGCTGCATGGCCCTGGCCCATGCAGCAGACGGTGTTGCGCGTGGACATGTGGGCCTCGTGATCCGACGTGATCATCATGCCGCAGGCGTAGAGGTTCTCGACGCCCTTGACGCATAGGGCCCGGTACGGAACGCCGTAGGTGCCGCCGTTCTTGATCTGAAGACGCGGGGCGCTGTCGTGGAAACCGTAGACCATGATCTCGTCGTCGAAGTGCCGGCCTTCGAGCACATCGGGCAGTGTGATGTCGTAGTCGCACTCGATGCACCGGCCCCGTCGGATGCACAGCTTCGGGCTCGTGCGGGCCATAAAGGCCTTCTCGCAGCCCGGCACATGCTTGCGGAACAGCTCGACGGCCTGCGCCATCCGCCGGCGGATCTCCAACTCGGCCTGGGCCACCGCGTCGCGATCGGTCGGGCTGACCGGCAGCTTGAGGTTGCACTTGATGAACATCAGGTAGTTGTCGTGCACAGTCGTGGTGATCATGGCCATGCCGATGGCGCGGGCGGCCTGGGCCAGTTCCGGCAGGTTCACCCATTCAGCGCCCGCACGGACGATCTGGTCGCTCTTGCCGCTGCGCAGACCCCTGGCCAGTTGGCCGCTGAGCTTGTTTGCCTCGATGAACTGGTGGTATTTGTCGATATCAACGTTCCCGATGCCCACGCTGTTGCACACGGGATAGTCGTTGGGTTCGGTGTATTTCGCTCCGGCGTAGGCCGCGAGGTCGCCATAGGCGGTGCAGTCGATAAACGACCTAGCGTAGAACGCCTCGCGGCCCGCGCGGCTCTCGACGATTGCGCCGTGGACCCGCGAGTCGTCCACGATGGCGCCGACCAGCAGCGTGTTGACAAAGACGTGGACACCCGCCTCGGCGAGCATCTCGAACGTGACGAGCTTGTACAACTCGGTGTCGATCGCGGTGCAGACCGAGTCGTAGTTGTAGGCGGTGAGCATCTCGGCGTGGCCCGAGCAACCGCCCAACTTCATGAGCCTCTCGATGATCTCCTGCGGGATGCCGCGAACGACCTGCCGCTTCTCAACGTCGAACGCCTTCCAGAGGTTGTAGAAGCTGTGCAGAGCGGTACCGCCTTCGGTGACGGTCCCGCCGGGATAGCCCTTGACCTCGATCAGTGCGGTCCTGGCCCCCTGCCGTGCGGCCGCAATCGCCGCGACGACGCCGCCCGTGCCCGCGCCCGCCACCACCACGTCAAACCGGCGAATCGGCAATCGCCTGGCGGGCTCCTCGTAGTACTCCCCACCGCTCCCGACCACTGACGTCGCGTTCAGCCCCAGACCCGCGCCCGCCATCAACATCCGCTTCGAAAACTCCCGTCGATCCATGCTCATCTCCTTGAAGGAAGAAGTCCTCACGATCTGCCGCTACGTTGGCGCGGTGTCCGTCATTGACCAGTATCGCGGAGAACCGCCTTGGGAACCATTGTTGTTGCGATTGATGACCGAAGCAAGGCAATTCGCTCGATAGAGGCGGCAGGGCGGCAGTCATGCGACCGGCAGGAGGACGAAGATCAGGACGTCCCAGAGGGCATGGCTGATGAGGGCGGGCCAGACGGAGCGCGACAGGGCGAACATCACACCCCAAAACAAGCCGCACAGGCCCGCCGCCGCCAGCAGCATGAGGTTGAACGACCAGATGTGCACGAGCGTGTAGATCGCAGCGGTGACGATCAGGCCCGCGAACGGGCCGAAACACCCGCCGCAGCGCCGCTGGACGTAGCCACGCCAGAAGATCTCCTCGGCCGGGCCGACCCACGC
>JAFGPY010000402.1 GCA_016935955.1 Planctomycetota bacterium | reverse complement strand
GATGATGTTGTTCTCCACCAGCACGTTCGTGATCGTCCCTTCGTACCGTTCCCAGAAGATGCCCTGCCCCTCGGTGTCGAAGTAGTTGCGGCGAATCGTGACATTGCTGACGGTGGTCGGCGTACCTCCGTAGACCTGGAAGAAGTCCGGGTGGGCTCCCGGGGACGGATGATTGTCGTGGAAGTAGTTGCCCTCGAACAGCACGTTCGACGCGCTGCCCATGAAGAAACCGTCGCTCGTCGTGTCGTAGGCCTCGTTCCAGCGGACGATGATGTCCTGCCCGCCGAAGACGTAGGCCTTGGCCCCGCCGCTGATGATGTTGCCCTCGATCAGGATGTCGTTGCCGGTGACCTTGATGCCGTAGAGCGTCGCGCTGCCCGGCGCCGAGCAGCCGCGCACCTGGAAGTGCGAAACGTTGTCGAAGTGCAGCCCGGTGCCGAACTTCAGGTTCTGGAACCGCAGGTAGTCGCTGTTGGAGTACGGACGCACGTAGCCGTTGATCGTCACCTGGTCGTCGTGGCCCGGCGCGGGCTTCAGGGTCACGTAGTCGGTGGTGCGGTTCTTCGGCGGCGGGCTGGGGAAATCGTAGGCGCCGGTCAAGATCAGGATCGTGTCGCCGTCATTGACGGTGGCCAAGGCCTTGCTCAGGGTCCGCCACGGCGAACTCTCCGATCCCGTGCCCGAGTCGCTGCCGCTGGTGGACACGTAATAGTCCGCCCCCATGGCCGACGTAGCAGACAACATGCCGACTGCCAGCCCCCACACCAGACGCCCACCCAGTTTCATGGTCGCTTCTCCTGCCGAGAATTCCCTTTGCCGGACGTCCTTGGTGCGAGTCCGTGAAGCGGCGCGACACTCCAGGCTCTCATGGCCGGAGCACGGAGGAATATACCACATAATCAGCCGCGGGGCCAGCGACGCCGACAGGTTTCAGCGGGGGCCGTTCCTGCCATGCGGGTATGCGAAGTGGCGTCTGTCAGTTTCGGGCTATTTGCCCGGGAGGGCGGCCAGGAACTGGCGGTCGCCCATCGGGCTGACATGTGGAGCAACCGTCGATCGCGTCGTTCCCAGCCGCGAAAGTGCTGGAGTCCCGGTGTCCCAGATGTGCACATTGACATGATCGCGTAGCCGTGAGAGAATCTAAGCGACGGGCCGGCGGCCCAGCATATCTAGTGAGCAGCCACGGAGTCCGCGACAGCATACGATTCGATTGGGTCACTTGTTATCCAGTGAGGTCAACCAGCATTGAACACAAGCCAGCAGGGTCAAGACCCGCCGGAGCGGGAAGAACGTCTCAAACGCAGATTCCGCAGCGATCAGTATGAGATGTTGCTGCGATGCTCCGAGAAGCAGGACATCAGCGAATGGAACAGTTGGCGACAGCTAAACCCGGATGAGCTGGTTCTGCTGGAGGAAGCTCCGCTTCAAGAGAAGTGGCTCGTGTGTGCGAACCTGGCGGGCGCTCATATGCGAGGGGCGAAGCTGGAGAAGGCTTGGCTCGCGGGCGTCCGTGCACAGGGTGCTGATTTCAGCGACGCCAGCTTCGAGTTCGCATACCTGAGCGACGCCGTCTTGAGCGGCAGCCGATTCCGGGGCGCCCGTATGCAGTATGCGCGTTTGAACCGCGCCCATCTGGAAGGTGTCAGCTTCCTCGGGGCGGACCTCAGCCACGCCGAAGTCGAGGAGGCACACCTGCGCGGCGCTGACTTCAACGGTGCGGTCCTGTGCAAGGCTCGTCTGTCAAAGTCGGACCTGAGCGGAGCGCGCGTGGACTTCTGTCTGCTTTGGGGAGCCGATGCCCAATATGCTGTTGTTGATGGTGGTACACTGATCGACACGCCGTGTGTCGATTTCGACACTGACTTCACGGGAGTTGGTTTGGACTCTGCTCGGATTGCGCCGGGCCTCAAGCAGCTTCTCGAATACAACATTCGTCGCAGGCGCTGGCAGAGCTGGTACAGAAGCGGCGGCCGACTGACGCGGCTGCTCAAACGAATTGTCGTCGAGCCGTTCTGGTGGCTGTCGGACTACGGACGGTCCACAGCCCGAATCATCTCCATCTTCCTTCTCATGGCGTACCTGTTCTCCGTTGTCTATTGTGCGTGGCCGGTTGCCTGCCGCCTTCTTCATCTTCCGTTTGACTACAATCTGGTTGCCAATCTCTTTGAAGGATCCGACGGCATCCCGTTGTCTTGGCCTGCCGTGAGAGTCAGGGCACTCTACTTCTCATTTGTCACCATGACCACACTCGGGTTTGGCGACATGTTCGCCAACGAGAGCAGTATTCCGGGGCACATATTGCTCGCGATTCAGGTTCTGCTCGGCTACATTATGCTCGGCGCGTTGGTCACTCATTTGGCAGTGTTATTCACGGCAGATGGTCCAGCGAACAAGCATTGTGGCGAGGACGTTTTCGGACTTCTCGAGCGTCGTGGACAATAGACCTCACGACTTCTGTTCTCGCGGTGCAGACACATGTCTAGGCCCTTGCCGTCGGCGGCGCGGAAGTCATTGATCAGATACCCGGCAGGGCGGCCAGGAACTCGCGGACGGCCTCGATCAGCGGGGCTCGCTCGGGGGTGGGCGACGAGCCGGGCGGGGGGCTTTCGACGTAACGGCGCACGGCCGCTTTCAGTTCGGCCAGGTCGTAGACCAGCGCGACGCCTTCCATCGACTCGATCTCGCGGGCCAGCTGCATCTGGTGGTCGTCGACGTCCAGCTCGCCCTGGTCGACACGTCGCGGCACGAGGATCATCGGCTTGTTGAACCGCAGGGCATTGAGCACCGTGCCAGCGCCGCAATGGCCGACCACGAAATCGCACGTGCGGAACATCTCGACGGCCTCGTCGTAGCGCAGGAAACGAACCTCGCGGGCGTGTTGCGGCTCGTAGGGCGAGTGGCCCCGCTGAATCAGCACGTCGACGCCGAGGTCGCCCGCGATGCGGTCCATGGCCTCGATCAGCCGCGTGAACTCGATGCCCTTGGCCGCAGTGCCCACGGTGACGAAGATCATCAGAGGACCCTCCCGTGGTACTCGGCCCGCCCGGGTCCGTAGATGTCCAGCAGCTTGGGCCACTGGACGAACGT
>JAFGPY010000401.1 GCA_016935955.1 Planctomycetota bacterium | reverse complement strand
GTGCGTTGCCTGCGGATGGCCCTGGGCGAGCCCGACAGCTCCGGCCGGCGGCGACCGGTGGCTGTCGAGGGGTCGGAGTTCGAGATCGAGTGCGACACGGTGATTCCGGCCCTCGGCAACGATCCGAACCCGCTGATCGGCCGGACGACCGAGGGGCTGAAGATCGGCAAGTGGGGTAACATCGAAGCCGACGCCGACACGGGGCGCACGAGCCTCGAAGGCGTCTACGCCGGCGGCGACATCGTGACCGGCGCAGCCACTGTGATCGAGGCCATGGGCGCCGGTCGCAAGGCTGCCGCAGCGATTCACGACTACGTCATGCAACGTCCTGGGAAGCCGCGTCCGGCCGACGCCGGGAAGTAAGTCGCCGGGCGTTGCGGAGCGTGCGGCTCCGCCGGCGTGTGGCGGTCCGGCACCGCGGACTTGCGGCAGGGGAGGCACGCGGCCCGTTCCCGGATGCCGCACGGACCATTTCTTTGAAGCCCGCGCGGCAGGCTGCTATAATCCGTCCCATGGCGAGCAAGAAGAACAAGAGCGACGGAGCGTCGACTCCCGGCAACCCGACGATTCGTAACCGCAAAGCCCGGTTCAATTTCCACATCGAGGACACGCTCGAAGCGGGCATCGTTCTGCTGGGGTCGGAGGTCAAGAGCCTTCGCGACGGCAAGGCCAATCTCGACGAGGCCTACGCGCGGCTCCAGAACGACGAGGTCTACCTGCACAACATGCACATCGGGCCGTACGATCAGGCCGGTCCGACGCAGCACGACCCGCGGCGAACGCGGAAGCTCCTGGTCCATCGGCGTGAAATCCGCCGGGTGCTGGTCCGGGCTCTGATCAACGGCTACACGCTGGTGCCCCTGGATGTGCACTGGAGCCGAGGCAACGCCAAGATCGAGTTGGCCCTGGCTCGCGGCAAGCGTGAGTTCGACAAGCGTGAGGATATTAAGCGACGCGACACCGAACGCGACACGCGGCGCGAGATGGGCCGTCACAAGGGCCGCCGCTGAGGTCGCCGCGCGGCAAGCCTGCGACCGTCAACCGGCGGGCCTCTCCACGCCGCACATCGCCGGGCAATTCGGGCAACCCAACTGGCAGGGCTCCACGTGCACGTGAACGTGCAAGTCGCCCAGTTTCGTCAGCAGTCGCTCTTCGAGGCCGTGCTCCAGCTTGTGGGCGTCCTCGATCGGCGTTCCGGGGCGGATGTGGACGTGGAACTCGACCTCCAGCCCGTGATCTTCCGGCAGGACGCTCAGGGCGTGGAAACTGACGATCGACGGGTGGCGGGCCAGCATCTCGGACACTGTGCTTCGGATGGCGGCGATACGTTTGTCGAAACGCTGTTCGCTTTGCGGCTCGGCGTGCACCAGGGCCATAAGGCCGGTCTGCTGGGCAATCGCCGTCTCCACCTGCGAGGCCACGTGGTGGGCCCCGTCGAGGGGCAGGTTGGGCGTCAGCTCGATGTGCAGCGATGTGACCTTGCGGCGGCCGTAATCGTGGACAGCCACGCCGTGAACGCCGATCACTCCGTGCACGCTGCGGGCCGCACCTTCGATACGCTGAACCAGCTCTTCGTCGGGCCGCTCGCCGAGCAAGGCCGATCCGGCCATCTTCATGTGGAACCAGGCCGTGCCCAGCAGGACAATCGAGACGCCGAGCCCCAGCCAGCCGTCGGCCCCGTAGATGCCGTAGCGGGCCAGCACGAGAGCTATGACCACGAGGATCGAGCTGAACGCATCGCTGTAGTGGTGCCAGGCATCGGCCAGCAGCGACTGGTTCTTGATCGTGTGCCCGACCCGCGACGCGTAGTAGCCCATCCAGGCCTTGAAGAAGACGCTCGCCAGAATGAACCCCGCCGCCAGCAGCATACCCGTGCTGCCGAACTCCTCACCGACCTTCGGTGGCCGCAGGGCACGCGATATGCTGCTGACGGCCAGGTCCAGGCCCACGGCTCCGAGCAGCACGGCGACCACCAGGGCGGCAATCGTCTCGGCGCGGCCATGACCGTACGGATGCTTGGCGTCGGCGGGTTGGCGAGCCACGCGCAGTCCGATCCAGACGACGATGCTCGTCAGCATGTCGCTGGCCGTATGCGCGGCGTCGGCCATCAGGCTGATGCTGTTGGTCAACAGGCCGAGGGCCAGCTTGACCGCCGCCAGCAGGCAGTTACCGACGATGCTAACGATGGCCGCGCGGCGACCTTGTGCGTAACGGGTCGCATCCTCAGAGGACGGCGACGTCGAGGGCAGGACAGATGCCGAATGTCGGTCTTCGGGGTCGGTCATAGGTCCCAGCATCGTAACGTGGCGGCCGTGGGGAATGCAACGTCAAAAGTGACCCTCATGGCATGCAGACACGCCATCGGTGTAGAGTGACTCCCGGAGATCGCGTAGCGCGGTTAAGCCTTGACCTGCGGCGCTGTCAGGGTATGATTTCGGTTTTCCGGGACCGTGCGAGGCATTGTGAAGGGGCTCGCAGTGAACCTTCTGAAATCCCTGGTGAACAAGGCCATCAAGAGCAATCCCGTCTTCGGGTTGATGCTCGGCCTGTGCCCGACGCTGGCCGTTACGACGAGCGTCAAGAACGGGCTGGCCATGGGGCTTGCCGCCTCGGCCGTGTTGCTGTGCTCGAACATCCTGATCAGCCTGATCAAGAACCTCATCCCCAAGGAAGTCCGCATCGCCTGCTACATCGTCGTCATCGCCGGTTTCGTGACGATGGTCGAGATCCTGATGAAGGCCCTGGCTCCGGCCGAGATCAACAGCCAACTGGGCATTTTCATTCCGCTGATCGTCGTCAACTGCATCATCCTGGGACGGGCCGAGGCTTTCGCCAGCCGCAACGGCGTCGTGGCCTCGATGGGCGACGCGGTGGGCATCGGGCTGGGTTTCACCGGAGCCCTGGTGATGATCGGCATGATTCGCGAACTGGTCGGCAAGGGAACTTTCTGGGGCTACGCTGTGTGGTCCGGCTACAGCGACGCGCCCGACGCCGTGATGGCCCCGGCCACAGTGGCCGTTCTGGCACCGGGAGCGTTCATCGTCATCGGCCTGCTGTTCGGACTGTTCAACGCGATCGGCAATCGCCGGCAGGCCGCACAACTGGCGGCGGCCCAGCCGGTCCGGTTCACGACGTCCGCCGACGAGAAGGTCAAGGCCGAGGCCGCCCAGGAGCCCAAGAGCGAGTAAGTCTGGAGCGCCGCCGTCATGCACGTGGGTTACATCGAAATCGCCATCGGGACCATCCTGATCTCGAACATGGTCCTGGCCCGGTTTCTCGGCCTCTGCCCGTTCATCGGCGTGACGCGGCGGACGAGCGACGCCGTCGGCATGGGCTTCGCCGTCATGTTCGTCATGACCATGGCTACGTTTGTCACGTCGCTGCTTTACAAGTACGTGCTGATCAATCCCGGGCCCGACGGCTTCAACCTGCTGGTGGCCCTGGGCATCGTCAAGGAGATGCCGGCCGGCGGCTACGTGCTGGTCCTGAAGACGGTCAGCTACATCCTGGTCATCGCCGTCTTGGTCCAGTTCGTCGAGATGGTGCTCCGCAAGAGCGTGCCGGTGCTCTACAAGGCCCTGGGCATCTACCTGCCGCTGATCACGACCAACTGCGCGGTCATGGGCGTCACGCTGCTGACGACCAGCGACTGGAAATACCAGGACGCGCCGCTGTCGCTCGGACAGACCGTCTGGATGGGCTTCTGCGGCGGCGTCGGTTTCACGCTGGCCATGATCCTGATGAGCGGCATCCGCGAACGCCTGGCCGTGGCCCGCGTGCCGAAGGCCCTGCAGAACGTGCCGATCGCCTTTATCTCGACCGGCCTGATGGCGCTGGCCTTCCTGGGCTTCAGCAAACTGTTCGGCATTGAACTCTAGCGACCATAAGTCTCAAGGAGCGACGTTTCGTCATGGATTGGAGCTACGTCACAGCTGCCGCCGTCGTGCTCGGATCGCTGGCCGTCCTGTTCGGCGTGGGGTTGGCCGTGGCCAGTCGCGTCTTCCGCGTCCACAGCGACCCGCGGACCGAGCAGATCGAGGGCATTCTGCCAAGTGCCAATTGCGGCGCGTGCGGTTACGGCGGCTGCGCGGCCTATGCTGCGGCGGTCGTCGCCGGCCAAGTGGGGCCGAGCGAGTGTGTGCCCGGCGGCATCGAGGTAGCTCGCCAAGTGGCCGAGATTATGGGCCTGGTGGCCGAGGAGAAAGAGAAGCAGGTGGCCGTCGTCATCTGTCAGGGCGGCAACCGTGTGACCGACCGGTTCAGGTATCAGGGCGTGGCCGATTGCCGCGCAGCCATGCTCACGCAGGACGGCGCCAAG
Organism: Planctomycetota bacterium; assembly: GCA_016935955.1. The sequence continues at coordinate 938 of JAFGPY010000401.1, read as the reverse complement.
GGGTGCCGCTGGGGCTGCATCGGCCTGGGCACCTGTGCCAAGGTCTGCCCGTTCGGGGCCATCGTGATGGGCGAGGACGGCTTGCCGCACGTCATCGAGGAGAAGTGCACCGCCTGCGGGACGTGCGTGGATGCCTGCCCGAAACAGGTGATCCGCATCCTGCCGGCCAAGAGCATGGTCCAAGTGCTCTGCCGCAGCCGCGATAAGGGGGCCGACGTCCGCAAGGTCTGCTCGGTGGGGTGCATCGGCTGCAAAAAGTGTGAAAGCGTCTGCCCGGTGGAGGGCAAGGCGGTCCATGTGACGGATTTCCTGGCTCGGGTGGACGTGGAAACGTGTATTTCGTGCGGAAAATGCGTCAAAGCGTGCCCTATGGGCACAATCGGCAATTTTCGCTTGTCACGTCGCCCTCGCAAAGGTAAACTACCCGACCAACAAGAAGCGGCATGACAAGGGCTTAGGGCAAAAGGAGTGTGCTCAATGCGTAGCCTGACTGTGGCGCTGGCGGCAGTGCTGGCGGTTGCGGCCCTGGCGGTTGCGGCCATCGAGACCGAAGAGGTTTCCCTGGACTCCATCAAGGGCGAGCCGTGGGACCTCGATTTCACGTTCCGCATGCCGCAGCGAATCGTCCTGAAGGGCGAAAACGGGGAGAGCGAGGCCTATTGGTACATCCTCTACACCGTGACCAACAACACGGGGCAGGCTCGCGATTTCGTGCCGCAGGCCATGCTGTTCACCAACAACGGCAAGGTGGCCCGCGACATGCTTCAGCCGGAAGTTCAGGAAGTGGTCAAGCAGCAGTACCGCTTGGCGGAGTTGAAGAACAGCGTCGAGATGATGGGCCCGGAGAACGGCAAGGCCGGCGAAGGGCAGGAGATCAAGGTGAAGCCGTCCCTGAAGGCCGGCGCTGAGGAAGCCCAGGACGGCATCCTCATCTTCCG
>JAFGPY010000400.1 GCA_016935955.1 Planctomycetota bacterium | reverse complement strand
CCGGCATGGCCGCAAGCGGCCATGGCACCCCGTTCCTCGGGTCTCCTGCTCAAAGCACTGTGCAATCGTTGTTGCACAGTGCTTAGGCCAAACAGAGGGACGGCGCTGGGGACGGCGGGGTTGACACGATGAAGGGCGACCCGCAACGCAGCTTCGCCGAGGCCGTGCGGGTCGGCATGCGCTCCGGCCCCGTAATCAGGGGCGCTATCCATGATTGATGGCGGGTTTCGCCGTCTGGCGGGGAGATGGAAGGCCAATCCATCCATTTACGCCGTATGGATGATCCTGTCGGAGGGCGGAACGTCAGCCCCACATGATCGCGTCGTCGGCGTCGGTCATGGTCGCTTCGATGTCCGCGCCGGCACCCAAGCGGGTCGGGGTGTCCCAATCCTCCGGCGCTTCCAGGTAGGGGTTGTGGCGGCTGTATCGCCTCGCGCTGGGCATCACCACCGCGTGCTTGCGGTAGTAGGCGATTTCCTCTAAGCTGCCCGCAAGAAAGTTTGCACAGCCTCAAACTGAACTCGTAACCGATGCCGCAAATACCGGCTGAGAGTGCTACTTCCTCTGTGCAATCATTGTTCGAGGCAGCTTAGCAGCGCCGTCGTGGAATCCGCAAGCAGCACGAGCTGGCAGCCCGAAGCCCGCGCAGCTTCCTTCTTGGGCGGGTCGAGGCGACGGCGGGCGATCTCCAGGGCGATGCTGAATTCGCCCGGCCCGTTACGCCGGCCACCGTCGCCGTCGTCGTCGAGTTCGCGGGTATCGTAGGGACAGCCGTCTTCGGCCTCCGTCAGGGGAGCGGCGTCGGCGCTGAAGGCAGCCCCGCCGAACCGATTCGACCGCGCACGGCTCTTCCTGCGACGGCGAACGACCGCCACGGGCAGGTCGGCGTAGGGAACCGCGCTGCGCCACCACAGGCGGCCCAGTTCAGCCCGAAGGTCGCGACGCTCGCGGCGAAGGAGCCACTTGCCGAAGACGCGCTCCTCCTGCTCGATCCGGCAATCGCAGCAGCACGGCCCCCCCTGGGTTGCGGGCGGGGCGATCCGTTGGCAGACCGGACAGAGCCGCATCGCCGTCGCGGCCCCGCCGGGCGGGAAGACATCCGGCAGGTACCGCCAGCAGTCCAGCTCTTCGCCGGGCTGGACAATCGCTTCGATCCACGGCTCCGAACAGGCCACTTCTTCGCGCAGACGCCGTCTGCGATGAAGGGCCGTCTCGAAATCCATCGCCGCCGCCGTCATTCGCTGTCCATCGTCTGCCGGCGCATGTTGGCGATCTCGTCGGCGAAGGGCGCATCGTCCTGCGCCGCCGGCTTCCAGCCCGCCGGCGGACGGCTCTGAATGACCGGCTGAATCTGCTCTGTGTACGTCCGGGTGTTGCTGACGGCCTGCCCATAGCACCCGTCGCCAAGCGCCCGCGCGATGGCCGAAGGACCGAAGAATCGCTTGAACTCCTTGTGTGCCTCCTTGTCCCCGCGCAGGCACCGCGGAACGAGCTCGTCGTACTTCGCCTTGCGCTCGCTCAGGTAGCGCGCCACCTCGGGCTGCGTGCGCGGGACCGGCCAGTCGCCGCGACGGCGCTTGCCGCCAGGCTGGTCGGCCGGAGCCTGAGCCGGGGCCGAGGCCGCCGCCAGGACGTCCAGGTGCTCGGCCAGGTCCGTCGCCGCCTGCCGCACCTGGGCGCGGGCCTTCAACTTGCCACCCTGCTCGCCCCAGAAAGCCTTGTCAATGGCCTCGGCGTACTGCTCGACGGTTTCCAGCGGGTTCCTGTCGCCCCAGTACGTCCATATCCGCTCCGGGCCCCGGCACGTGGCCCACAGTTCCGCATAGGCAGCCGAGCCCTCCCCGAATTGATCCCGGTACCGGGCCGACAAGGCGTCGACGTGGACGCGCCGCTGGTCCTCCAGGGCCTCCAGACGCTCCTGGTACCCGTGTCCCAGCGCATACAGTTCGTCGAACCGCTGCCTTAGATCCTTCGCCAGGTCGGCCCGGCCGACGGCTGTCAGCAGAGACAAGGTCGTCTTCAGCGAGTCCTCGGTGCTCCGCCGCAGCGCACCGCCCCAGTCGTTCGACCCGCGCTCTTCGTGTCGCTGGTCGTCGTACTCCGCCTCCGGTCCGAGCGAGTCGGCCCACTGCCTGATGAGCCCCGAAAGGTCCCCGTACAGGTCGACCAGGTTGGCCGCACTCAACTGCGGTTTCTTGTTCGGAGAATCGTTCACGCCTGACCCTTCCCTGCGCCCCGGCGGTGGTGCGGACGAAGCCAGCCTCCCATCCATGAATGACCTTCGACGGTGACCCCGGTGGCGGAGCGTCGGATTCTACCGCCATCCCCCGGCCGCGTCGAGGCTGAAGCTGATTGTGTTCGGCAACCGAAGAGCACCCCGGCCCTGATCAGAGCCGGGGTGACGTGATGCGAGAGGTCGGGACGAGCTACTTGGTGGCCGCGACGAACTTGCCGCGTTCGACCTTGCGGAACCGGGCGGCGTCACCCTTGGTGCGGCACTCACGCAAAATGGCGCTGAAGAGCGTCGCGTGCGGCGTCTTG
>JAFGPY010000399.1 GCA_016935955.1 Planctomycetota bacterium | reverse complement strand
CGTCCTGCGACTCACGCCACACGGCGGCGGCAAGGGCTTGGGCGTCGGGCACGTAGAGCGGATGACGCGGCGTAATGTAGAGGTCGAGCTTGCCCGATACCTCGCCGTGGGTTTCGTTGATCAGCATGATCGGCACGTGAAGCGTATCGCCGGACACGTGGTTGGAGTCGAACAGGTCGAGGCTGGCCAGCACGGGGGCCATCGAACTGTGCAGGGCCGCGGCCATGGGCGTGGGGTAATCGTCGCGCCAATTCATCGCCCCGCGCAGCCGCGTCCAGCCGGCGTACATGTAGGGCAACAGGCAATCGAACGCGAGCCGCCGCATGGCCTCGGTGTGCTCGGTCGCGATGCCGGCGTACTCCAGCGGCATGTCCGCGTGCTTCTCGCTGCCGAGGAAACGGACGGACGGGTCCCACATGTGGTTCATGTATTCTGTGTTGGTCAGCGGACGGTCGGGGTCCTTGTCGGCCATCAGGTTGGCCATGTCCACGAGCAGTTGCCCTTCGGCCCCGCGAACCACGTTGAAGCAGGTGTGCTGGTCGGCGATGTCGGGCGTGCCCACTTTCACCTCGCCCGTCCTCATGCAGAGCCGCGTGGGATCCAGGGCCTTGGCATGCCGGTAGTACGGCCCCGATTCCCACTCGTTGTCGTGTCGCGATTCGTTCGACAGCACCCACATGACAACCGACGGATGGTTCCAGAGCTTGGTGATCCAGCCCTCGGCGTCGATCATGGCATTGGCATGCAGAACCTCGTACTCCTCGGGCGTGTACTTGAAGTCGGCGTGGTTGTAGAGCAAGGGGAATTCGGCCAGGATCATCATGCCGTAGCGGTCGGCGATGTCGAGCCACTTGGTGGTCGGTGGCTGCGTGTGAGTGCGGAAACAGTTCAGGTTCATCGACCGGGCCTCGTCGATGATGTACTGCTTGGCGTTCCGGTCGAACTTCTCGCCCCAGAGCCACTCGTTGACCAGGTTCGACCCGCGAAGCCACAGCGGCTTGCCGTTCAAGCTGAAGTGCCCGCCTTCGACGGTCACTTGCCGCATGCCAAACCTCAGCCACATCTCGTCGCAGCTCGTGTGCCCGTCGTTGACCTGCACAGATGCGTGATAGAGGAAAGGCGTCTGCGGCGTCCAGAGTGCGGGACGGCGGAGTCTGCAGGTGATCTCCGCCGTCGGTCGATTACCGCGTACCTTGACGCCGATCCCTCCGCCAGCCAGAGGCATCTGGTCTCTGCGCGAATAGACCAGCACATTCAGATTGACCGTGTCGGGCAACTTCCCGGCACCGTCGAGGCCGATGCGGAACGTCACCGTGCCGTCGCTGACGTTCGGCATGGCCAACACGTGCCGCAGATAGACGCGGTCGTAGAACTCCAGCCAGATGTCCTGGTAGACGGCCGGTCCCTTGCCGCCCCAGCTCTGCGTCGCGCCGCCCACGGGGATGAGCGGGTAGCCGCTGGCGCTCTTCGGCACGCCGTTCCAGCCCAGGACCTTCAGGACGATCTCGTTCCCGCCCTCGTGAAGCGTGCCCTTGGGCACCAGAACCGTATTCGGCCCGACCGTCGGGTGATGTCCGAGCAACGTGCCGTTAATCCACGCCGTGGCCCCGAATCGAATGCCGCCCCACTTCAGCACCGCGTCGCGCGCCGCCCGCTCGGCCGTAACGTTGAACCGGCGGCGAATCCAGACGCAGGCGGTCTCTTTCGCCAGTTCCTGGACCGCCTTGCCCGCCCCGGGCTTGCTCGGGTCGTCGGGCCGGAGCAGATTGCCGCCCGGCACCTCCACGGCCTTCCAGGGCACCTCCGACTCGGCCTGCCTCAGCAGCCGCCACATCTCTTCGTCACCGTGCTCCGGCACTATCAGCCACGAGCCGGCCAACGACTGGGCCTCGCGATAGTGATCCAGCATCAGCCGCTCGGGCTCCGCCTTTTTGGCCGCGCAGCCCGCAACCAGCGTGACAAAAACAAAAAACACGACGACCGTCCGATTCATCGCGTCCTCTCCCCTGATACGGGCCACAGACTCTCTCGCCTCGTTCGCCTGCGGGTGGGCATTCAGGACGTATCGTCTTGCAGGTTCGGTAGATGCGCCGGCATCGCGGTGACGTCTTGCCGCTCGCACGGAGCGGCCACATCCGGCATGCTACCTGCCCGGGGGGCCCAGTCAAAGGCCAAACCGCCCCGTTTTCGCGCCCTTTTTGACCGGAATCGACCCAAAACGTGCGTGTGCGCGCAGGCCAAACGCGACAGCCGCGGCGACCCCATAGGGCAGCACGCACCTCGACAAACCCTGTTTCCATGCCGCCAGGGGCCTGTCCAAATAAGTTAACCGTGACTAACAAAGTTAACCCAGGTTAACTTTCAAAATCGGCCTTCTCAGTACCATTACAGGCCTTCGTGGCCGCCCAGGTGTGACAATGTTAAGGGAGGTTAACTCTCGGGCCGCCGGGCACCGCACCGATAATCCTGCCCAGACAGACTGGATAGCACAACAAGCAACAAATAAGTCATGCGTGACAAAACCGTGCCACCCACGTCCTCAGGCTAGTCTGCACCTCCGGCCTCTAGAAGGAACGCCCCTTGACACCCACACATCGACGGGTATCCTAATCTATGTGGTGGGGCCTGGCCGGTGTGCAATTGATGTCTTCGATTGCGTGCGGGACAAGGTGGTCCCCCATTCTGTACGCATGCGGAGCGGACACGAGATCCGAGCACAAGGTCCCATAGCGGACGAAGGGGTCGGAGGCAAATCGTGACTGGTGCCCCAAGGAAGGCGAAGACTCCCAAGAGGCAACGCAGGAAAGCCACTGCTCCTTCGTCACGTGCTGTAGATGACGAAAAGCGGTTCCGAGAGTTGTTCTCCCTGCAAAACCTCAGAGCGACATGGAGGGCCGTCCGAAGAGAAGCAAGGCAACACACCATCAGAGACGCCGTGGACTGGATGGATTGGGCAGTCACAATTGACGCTACCCTTCCTTATCTCCAGAGAAGTATCATGGAGGGCGTTTATCTACCGTCGGCTCCTTCGCGGTACGAGTTGGCAAAGTCCCATGGGTCGTACAGGACAGTTACAATTCCCAACATCCGGGATGCTATTGTCTACCGGCGAGTCTCGGATGTGACACTGGAGTTGGCCCTCCCATCCAAGGTGGAAGGCACGTTTTTCTCGCGACGTCATAGCAGTACACCGGTAGGCAAGACCTTTGATTTAAAGGATGATCCCTACCTAAGATTCTTTGACATTTGGATGCGGTTTAACGAGTATCGGACTCGCACTCTCATGTCCCGACCCTATGAGATACTGGTCGTGACGGATATCACCAACTACTTCGACTCGATATCGCACCAACTGCTTCTTGAATACCTAGCCCCCCTCGGACTTCCACGTAAGGCCGTTGGTCTCCTTGGCAGGCTTCTTGAGGCACTGAAACCTTCAGCGGGCCATTCGCCCAATCCAGGGATTGGCATCCCAGTAGACGAATACGACTGCTCACGCCAACTAGCTCATGTTTTCCTGTTTGAGCATGACAGGCGAATAGTGGAGATGGTTGGGGAGACCAACTATGCACGTTGGATGGATGACCAGAATATTGGGGCAGAGTCACCAGCAAGTGCACGACGACTTGTCAATAGTCTCACGCGTTCATTGTCATCACAACGACTGACGCTGAATGCCAGCAAGACCGTCTTTCTGAGCCCCAATGAGGTAGCGAAACACTTTCATCTAGAGGCGAATGAGAGAATCACGCAGTGGGAAGAGATGTATGCCAAGAATCGCTCAGCCACGTTGTCCGGTGGCCAGGAAGCATTTGAGGCCCTGTGGGGAAAGGTTAGCAACCTGCCCACTGCAGGCGAAGGACATTGGGACAAGATATTGAAGCGGCTCTACGGACTCGCCCCCAAAGTCAGTTCTGCAGTAATGGACCATCGAATGCGCAGCGACTTGGTCGAATACCCGCACTTGGATGCGCGCATCTTCCACTCCCTGGCTAGCCGCAATGAGGGTCAGAAACTACTTAACCTTTTTGAGGATTATCGCGTCAGTGGGGAGTGCCTGTTCGAGGCGACTGAGGCGAACTTCTTCGAGGCGTGTTTGCTGTTGGATGCATCACGCGCACTAGCTAGTCGTATCCGATCGATGGCGAAGACTTTTGTGAGGGGAACAGCTAAGGGGCACAGCAAGAATGCATACGGTAAAGCATCCGCCGTGATTTGCTTGTATTGGTTTGGCCTAAGTGCGACGACACTTATGAAGCTGTTCTCTGAAGAAGAAGCACGGTTGCTACCGCCCTCCGTGGCTAGGGCGTGGCTCGCCTGTGTCGCAGCAAAGGATGCGGATTCACTCCCAGTGGTCCAAGCCAAGTTGATTGGCCACCCCAGCGAAGATGTTGCGAAGCTATCACGCTTCCTCGGAGACTTACTCAAGGGCACCGTTGATCAAATCGGCAACTATAAGAACCAGCGAACGCGATGGCCTAGAGCCGGAAGGTATTACGACGTCCGAGCATGGTTGCAACTGGAACTGATCTCGCAGACGCGTTCTCGCAAGCTCAAGTCCACGGCACAATCCGACTGCAAGGTCTTCGCCCGCTTTGCCAGAACACGACAAGAGAAAGTGCGGCTGGCGAAGATCAACAGCAAGCTCAAGTGAGTTCTTGCTACCAGGTTTCGTTCAAAAACTTGAACTGACGGTACAGTGCCCTTCCCTCTTGCCAAGGCAGTACGAAAGATGATAATGGGCGGCTTCCGATTGTTCGGGGCAACGTCAGGAGCCATGCCATGTCAACGATAGAGAACCTGCGGGCCATGCGGCAAGCGGCGGGACCGGTGCTGGAAGGGTTGCTCGCCTATTACGACAATCGCATCGTTCGCGACGGGAAGCGGGCCTGGTTGCCGTACGGATCGTTGCCGGCCATGGCGCGGCTGCCGGTGTCGAGCGACACGCCGCCGTCCAGCCGGTTGACGTGCGACGTGGCCCTGGGCTACCTGGTCAGCCACCTGGAAACCGGCAGCGACAAGCACCTGGAAACAGGACTGGCGATGTTGCGGCACGCGTTCGCGAGGCAGGCCCCGCAGGGCCACTTCGTCTGGAACTACGGCCAGCACGAGATCGACCAGGTGGACCTCGGGACGGTGCTCGACACCTATTACTGGTTCTGGACCCAGGTTTCCGAACTGCCGCAGGACGTGCGCCGCGGCATCGAGGCGTCGACGCGGCGGGCGATCGATTATCTGAAGACGATGGAGCAGCCGGCGTATCCCGGGATCATCCAGAAGCGGGCCGGCGATCCGGAGCATCCCGAGGACCGGCGTACAGCCGACTACCAGAAGATCGACGTGCTGAACGGCAACGCCCTGGCCGTGACGGCCTATTGCCGCGCGGCGACGATTCTCGGGCAGCCGGAACTGGCGGACCGGGCGGCCACGTTCGAACGAAACATGGTCGAGAGCTTCGGCCGTCACGTGCCGGGCTGGTGGATCTACATCGAGTGGCTCGGCAGCCGCGAGGTGCACACGGCCGAAACGATTCTCTACCAGGCGATGACGGCCCTGTACCTGGAGCCGCTGTACCGTGCGCGGCCGACGGAAGCGCTTCGCGGCATGTTGGCCGAGAGCCTGCGGACTCTCGACGACATCACCGACGAGCACGGCAACCTGGACTGGTCGCGCGAATCGCGGAAGGACTTCGAGGACACGCAGCTCTTGATGTTGCCGTCGGCCGCGGCGGCGCTGTGCGACGTGTACGACCTGACGACGGCCGGACGGCGACGGATGGACCTGGTGGCCCGGACGATGGTCGACGGCGAGACGGGATTGCTGCGCGACGCGGTGGGCCATCGCCGCCACGGCGAGCTTGCGGACGAGTTACGCCAGATCTGGGGCACGAGCGATCTGGCGCTGATCATACTGTACGGCAGGAGGGCTGACGATGCCGCATCCGCGTGAGGAACTGGACCCGAAGATTCGCGACCAGATTGACCGCTACATCCTGTTCACCAACACCGACGAGGACAACTTGCGGCGCGGCGAGTTGGTCCGCTGCCAGTTGAAGTCGTGCGGCAAGGGCCTGAAGCTCGCGCCCGGGGCGACGATTCCCTGGCCCGGCCACCTGGTCTGCGGCGACAATGTCTACATCGGCCTGTGGACGTACATCGGCGGCGGCGACATCACGCTGGAGGACAACGTGATGATCGGGCCGCACTGTTCGCTGACCGGCGGCGACCACCAGTTCAATCCCGAAATCGAAGACTTCTCGGCACCGCACAAGCGCGGCCCGATCGTCATCGGTCGGGGCACGTGGATGGCGGCCGGGAGCGTCGTCACCACGGGCGTCCGGGTGGGCAAGGCCAACCTGATCGCGGCCGGAGCCGTCGTGACCAAGGATACGCCCGACTATGCCATCATGGCGGGCGTGCCGGCGCGGCAGATCGGATCGGTCAAAGAGCTGTAGGGCGGCCCTGTAACGCCATCCGGCGCTTGCATTTCCCGTCGCGGGGGGCTATCCTCTGAGGCTGCGGATCACCCTTCGCCGAGGAATTGTCATGCCACGGAAGACCAGTAAGACATCGAGCACTACGCCCGGTCGCAACCCGTCGTCCAAGTCGGCAGCCCAATCTGCCAGGACTGGTAAGCGCGCGGCCAAGACCAAGGCCCAACCGGCTGCCGAAGTCGAAGCAACGCCTGAAGAGGCAGAAAGCGAGCCGATCGTTCCCGTGGAGACCCATGGCGGCCTGTTCCGCGAAGAGACCGACAGCCTGGGCACGGTCCGCGTGCCCTTCAACGTCTACTATGGCGCCCAGACACAGCGGGCCGTGGAGAATTTCACCGTCTCGGGTCGCCTGCCGCATCGCGGACTCGTGCGGGCCTACGTGGCCGTCAAGAAGGCCTGCGCCATGGCCAACCAGTCGCTCGGCAAACTGGACGACCGGCGAGGCGAGGTCATCTGCCGCGCCTGCGACGAGGTGCTCGGCCGCGACGAACTGATCGACCAATGGGTGGTCGATGTTTTTCAGGCCGGGGCCGGCACAAGCATGAACATGAACACCAACGAGGTGCTGGCCAATCGAGCCCTGGAACTGATGGGCAAACAGCGGGGTCAGTACGCCCTGCTGAGCCCGAACGACCACGTCAACATGTCACAGTCGACGAACGACACGTTTCCGACGGCGATGCACGTTGCGGCCCTGCTGGTGTGGAAGGATCTGGCCAAGGCCCTGAACCACCTGGCGCGGGTGCTGCGGACCAAGGCGAGGCTGTTCGACTCGGTGCTCAAGAGCGCCCGCACCCACCTGCAGGACGCCGTGCCGATCCGCCTCGGCCAAGAGTTTGCCGCGTACGGGGAAGCGGTCCAGGAAGCCCACGAGCGAATCGACCGCGCCACGCACGGGCTGCTGACCGTGGCCCTGGGCGGCTCCGCGGCCGGGACCGGGCTCAACACCCACGAGCAATACGCCAGTACGGCCGTCGGCAACCTGGGACGCATCGTCAACCTGCCGCTTGCGGCCGCGAAGAACCTGCCGCTGCGGATGCAGAGCATGGCTCCCGTGGCGGCCGTCAGCGGCGCCCTGAGGAACCTGGCCCTGGAACTGATCCGCATCGCGAACGACCTCCGCCTCCTGGCGAGCGGTCCGCGGACCGGACTGGCCGAGATCAACCTGCCTGCCGTGCAGCCCGGCAGCAGCATCATGCCCGGCAAAGTCAATCCGTCGCTGGCCGAGTGCCTGAACATGATCTGCTTCCAGGTCATCGGCAACGACACGGCCATCGCCATGGCCGTGCAGGCGGGCCAGCTGGAGTTGAACGTGATGATGCCCGGCATGGCCGTGGCCCTGTTGGATTCGATGGAGTACCTGAAGAACTTCCTGCCGGTCTTCGCACACAAGTGCGTCGAGGGGATCACCGTAAACGAGGACCGTTGCCGCGGCTACTTCGAGGCCTCGGTCGGTCTGGCCACGATCCTCAACCAGAAGATCGGTTACCTGAAGGCCGCCGAGGTGGCCAAGCAGTCCGTCGCTTCGGGCAAGAGCATCCTGGAGATCTGCCGCCAGGAGAGACTCCTTTCGGCCGAAGAGTTCAGAGCCCTCGGCCAGCCCAAGGCCAGCACGGAGCCGAGCGCTTCGCTGCTGGGCCGACAGAAGAAGCCTTAGCAGGGCCAGGATGGCCCTGCGACTCACGGGCGAGACGCCCGTGCCACGTTTTCAAGGTGCACCCCGACAGCTGTTCCATGCAATAATCCGTTGAATTTTGGGTTCTTCAGGGGTATGCTGCAGCGTTTGAGGGGCTGTTGCGCCAGCCTTTCACCGGTGGGAGGGCATTCTTGCCAAGACTCACGATCGATTATTTTGTCGCAACAATTGCTACGAAAGAGCGGCCCCCGGTCGTATTATTGTGCGGCGGCCACGTTGGACTGGGCGGGAGGTAAAAAGCCATGATCAGGCTTCGTAGCTCAACCATCTTCAGACTGCTGTGCGCGTCGATCGGTTTGCTGGCCCTGGTGCTGCTGGGACTGGTCGGAGCGATGGTGTACGGCAGTGTCGTGAAGGAACAGACAACACTGAATTATACACCCGAGCAACCCAAGAAGGCCGCCGTGGCAAGCCTCTCGATCGATCGCAACATGGCCAGTTGGCGCAATCGCCTGGAGCCGCCTGAGGAGGAAGAACCGAAGCAGCCGGTCATCGATCCGAACGCCAAGGAGTCGTACAACGGCCAGCGGTTCATCGGCTGGATTGCCGACCAGACCAAGGGCGAGTTCAGCGTCCTGCTGCAGGATGAGAAGACCGGCGCCCAGGCATGGTGGCACAAGGACGAGAAGCGCGACGAGATCCAGGTCAAGGCCCTGGTCGGCGACAAGGTGGCCGTGGTCTTCGGCGAACTGCCGATCACGCTGGTCAAGACGGAGGCCGTCTTCAAGAACGTCCGCCAGAAGACGCCGGGCCGCACGGTCAACAACAGCCCTGCAGCCAACACGGCCCGCGTCGTGGAGAACTCCAGCCGGACCGCCGCCGGCACATCAGATGCCGCTTCGACGTCCAACAATGCGGCGTTGAACCGCGCGGTCCGGCCACAGGCCCCGAACCGCGGTCAGGACTGGAACAAGTATTGGCAGGAACGTCTCAGGAAGGCCAAAGAGGCCAACAAGGCCAAGCAGGAACAACCGCAACCGTAGTCGTGGGCCGGCAGGAGTCAGGGGGTCGCGTTGGTCTGCGGTTGCAGGTGGAAGGTCATGTCCTTGGTATCAGATCGAGACCAATTGAACAGGACGCCCTTCTTGTAGAGTTCGTTCTTGCGGCCTTGCAGGAGGACTTCGACGCCCGTGCGGGCATGGAGCCCATCGTCGGAGAGTTCGAAACCGATGGTCGCGGCCTTCCAGCTATAGAGGCTGATTTCGCCTATCGAGCCGCCAAGATGATGTTCAATTTCGCGCCTCAGGTCCACACTGGCGCCCGGCGCGTAGTACTGGGTCAGTTGCCGGAAGTTACCGGCGGCAATGTCGCGAAGAAGTTGATCGGTTCGCGAACGAAGCATGACCGCCAGGGGTGAATCCGGCTGAATCGTGGGCTGAGACGTTGTGACGGGCTCGTCGCGGCAACTCGACAGGCCGATGATCAGAGCGGGCAGCAACGCCAACACGGCACGTTTTGTGGAAAAGGTGCATATCATGGTAGAGCAGAGCTTATTGACCTCGCGCGGCCTTGTCAAGACTCTCGTCTTGCTCGTTCTGTGCGTTGCCATGACGACCGCCCCGGCCGCAACGGCTTGGAGCCAGGAACCCGCGGCCGAGCCGCCGCCGGCCGAGCCGGCTCCCGAAGGCGCCGCGACGCTGCCGGAAGGCCAACCCGCCGCCGAACCCGAAGAGCAGCCCATCAACATGGACGACCTGCTCGACCTGTCCTTGCCCGACAACATGGACGTTCGCGTGTTCGTCGAGTACGTCGGCCAGAAGTTGCGGCTGAAGTTCATCTACGACAGCAGTCTCACCGGCCCGATCACCATCAAGCCCAACAAGAAGGTTCGCGTCGGCGAATTGTATGACCTGCTCGAGGACAGCCTCAACTTCCTGAACTTCAGCATGATCCGGCTGCCCAAGAGCGAGTGGATCCTGATTGTGCCGACGGCCAACGCCCGGCAATGGACTCGTCTGCTGCCGCCCAATATCCCCGCCACGGACGTCCCGGGCGAAAGCATCGTCACCGAGATGATACAGCTCCAGTACGCCGACCCGAAGGACATCCAGGACGCCCTGACGCCCTTCATCAGCGAGAGCGGGCTGATCATCCCCTTGTCCGACCGCGGCCTGGTTCAGATTGTGGAGACCAAGAAACGCCTGGACCAGTTGCGGCCGCTGATCAAGATGATGGACGTCAAGCCGACGGAAGTCGAGGTTCGCATCATCGAGTTGAAGTATACGCGGGCCCCCGACATGGCCGTCAAACTCAACAACGTGCTGGCCGCCCGCGGCACGGCCAAGACGCGCACCGTGCCGACGACGCAACGCGTCGGCAATACAACGCGGATCGTCTGGCAGCGCGTTCCCGCCGAGCAGGATCAGCCGCCGTTCATCGACGTGGACGAGCGTACCAACCGGCTGGTGCTCATCGGAGCCAGCGAGGAGATCGACAAGCTCGAGGAGATCATCACCATCTACGACGTCCCCCGCAAGGAACTCCAGGTGATCGAGCTCTATCGCCCGATCTACCTGTCGGCCGAGGACGTGGCCCGGGCCATCCAAGAACTGAAGATCGGCGGCATGGAGTTCAATGCGTCGACCACGACCACGCGCCGCACGACCACACGAACGACGACGGCCACTCGGGGCCAGGCCCAGCCGGCGGTCACGGCCACGGCGGGCGATCTCGGCGGCACGGGCGCCCTGCCCCGCTTGACCGTGCTGATCGACACAAACACGGTGGTAGTCAGCGCGACGCCCGAGGAACACTCGGCTATCAAAAGGCTGCTGGACAGTATCGACATCAAGCCCGAGCAGTTCGACAAGATTCGCGTCTACACGCTGGAGCATCGTGCCGTGTCGAGCGAAACGGACACCAGCGGCGGCGGTGGAAGTACGCAGACCGGCGTCGTGGATATCCTCAAGGAAGTCATGGAATCGGGCGGCATCGATGCGAGGACCAAGCTGCCGGTCCCCGGAGCCGAAGACGCGCCGGTGATCGTGGCCTTCGATCCGACGAACTCCCTGCTGGTCAGCGCCACGCCCGCCCAGCATGAACAGATCGCCGAGATCATCGCCCAGATCGACCGGCGACTGCCGCAGGTGCTGCTGGAGTGTACGCTCATCGAAGTGACCAAGCGCAACGACCTGGACATCGGAATCGAGTTCGAGTTCCAGGAGATCATCGGCAAGGCGGCCAACAATGATTGGCACCTCGGGTCGACCGACTACGGATACTCGGTCCGCGACGAGACCACGGGCCTGCGCCTGGTGCCGGGCAGCATCGGACAGGGCGCCACCTGGGCCTGGGTGGACGACGGGATCGTCTCGGCGCTGCTCAGGGCGATCGAGACGCGCAGCGACACGCAGGTGCTCTCGAAGCCGCGGCTGCTGGTCAACGACAACCAGGAAGGCACGATCATGAGCGCCGACCAGGAGCCGGTCACCGAACTGAGCGCCCTGAACACGTCGACGTCGTCGGTGTCCTTCAAGGAATACGTCCAGGCCGGCACGACGCTGGTCATCACGCCGCACATCAGCGAGACCAACTTCCTCGTGCTTGACATCAAGGCCACGGTCCAGAGCTTCACGGGCGATGCGGCGGGAGACAACGTGCCGCCGCCGCGAGCCGACCGCGAGATCGAGACGCGCGTGACGGTCCCCGACCAGCGGACCATCGTCATCGGCGGGCTCCACGGCAAGCGCAAGATCAACACCGAGACGCAGATTCCGATCGTCGGCGACATCCCGCTGATCGGCGAGTTGTTCAAGCGCCGCCAGAAGCTGGACGTCAAGACGACGATCTACCTGTTCGTCAAGGCCAGCATCATCCGCGACATCACGTTCCAGGACCTCTATGACGAGACGAAGAAGGCTCGGGAGATTCTCCCGGAGGACCTCAAGGAACTCGATCCGGACCTGTCGGAAGAGGCCGCCAAGGAAGAGGCCCACCGCCTGAACGAGGTGCTTCGCCGCCGGGCCATGGAGAAGGAACTGGAGAAAGGCGGCCAGGTCAGCCTGACGGCCAGCGAGCAGCCGCCCATGCCGATCGGCACGACGGTGCCGCCGAGTTCGTCAATGCCCGGCATGACGCAGGTGCAGCCGCCGACGCCGGCGGCGGAGAACCCTGTGGTCGAGGAGGCAACTCCTGCCCCTGCGGAGCCTCAACCGCAACCGGCCCCGAAGGTCGAGGCCGCCGAAGCGCCGAAGCCGGAGCAGGAGTCGCCGCCTGTGCCGGATGACAAGCCC
This sequence comes from Planctomycetota bacterium, assembly GCA_016935955.1. The sequence continues at coordinate 9,632 of JAFGPY010000399.1, read as the reverse complement.
AATGACTACCGACCGGCGCCGATCATCGTGCCGATGCCTGATTAGGGCCGCCCACCGCGCGGCAAGAGGAAGCAGAGGCTGGACCGCATGAGCGACTATCTCAACCGTTGGCTCGATTCGTTCTCGTCCATGGGACCGGACCACCTTCAGGCGGCCCTGAATGAAGCCGCTTCTCACGGCCGCTCCCTGGAAGTGGTGCTGGCCGAGGACGGGCGTTTCACCGAAGAACAGGTGCTGCGCAAGCTGTCGGACCTGTTGGGCATCGAGTACCGCCAGGAACTTCGCGGCCGCGACGTGCCGACGGAATTCAAAGAGGCCATTCCGGCCATGTTCGCTCGCCGCCACGGTATGGTCGGCATGGGCAAGGCCAACGGCGTAATGACGCTCGCGACGTGCGCCCCGCTGAACGTCTATGCAATCGAGGACATCGAGAAGCGGCTGGGGATGCCGGTGCAGTTGATCCTGGCGCCGCGGAGCGAGGTGGCCGGGGCCATCGATTCGGCCTACGAAGACCGCATGGATGTTGTCGACGAGATCGTCGAGGAGTTGGACGACGCGGGGATGGAGTCGCTGGCCCATCAGCTCAGTGCCACCGACGACCTGCTCGACGTGGTCAACAAGCCTCCCGTCATCCGGCTCGTCAACAGCATCCTGTTCCGGGCCCTGAAGATGCGGGCCAGCGACATTCACGTGCACCCGTACGAGAACAAGCTTCAGATCCGGTACCGCATCGACGGCGTGCTGTACGACATCTTCAGCCCTGCCCGCAGCGTGCAGCCGCTGATCACGTCGCGCATCAAGGTCATGGCGGGGATGGACATCGCCGAGCGGCGCATGCCCCAGGACGGCCGCTGCTCGGTGCGCATCGGCGACCGCGAGGTGGACCTCCGCGTCAGCATCGTGCCGACGAGTTTCGGCGAGCGCGTGGTGCTGCGTCTGCTGGACAAGACCACGGGCGTCTACGAGTTGGATCAGCTCGGGATGGACGACCACATGAAGTCGAACATCCTCTCCCTGATCAACATGAGCCACGGCATCTTCTTCGTCACCGGCCCGACCGGCAGCGGCAAGACCACGACGCTGTACGCCTGCCTGAACAAGATCAATTCGGCTGAGAAGAACGTGTTGACCGTCGAGGACCCGATCGAGTACCAGCTCACGGGCATCAGCCAGATCCAGGTGGCGGCGAAGAAGGGGCTGACATTCGCCACGACGCTGCGGCACGTGGTTCGCCAGGACCCCGATGTGGTCATGGTCGGCGAGGTCCGCGACCTGGAGACGGGCCGCCTGGCCATTCAGGCCTCGTTGACCGGTCACTTGGTGTTCTCGACGCTGCACACGAACGACGCGCCCGGCGCGGTGGCCCGGCTGTTGGACCTGGGCATCGAACCGTACCTGGCCTCCAGCAGTCTGCTGGCGGTGCTGGCCCAGCGTCTGGTTCGTCGCACGTGTCAGAATTGCCGCGAGGCCTACGATCCCGATCCGAGGGTGATCGAGCAGCTCGACGTGGGCAACCTGATCACGCCGGGCATGCAGTTCTGGCGCGGCGTGGGGTGCGACGAGTGCCTGAACACGGGATACCATGGCCGCACAGGCATCTACGAATTGCTGATGGTCGACGACGAGGTCCGGGCACAGATTCAGCGTCACGACAGTGCCGCGATGATGAAGGCCTCGGCCGTGGGCCGGGGCATGAAGACGTTGCGCATGGACGGGGCCCTGAAAGTAGCGGCAGGCGAAACGACGCTGGACGAGGTGCTGCGCGTCACGCAGCGCGACGTCTTCTAAGGCGGACGCCCCCGTCACTCGGACTGAGCGTACGAGTTGGTCTCTGCGGCTCGCGGCGCCGAACGGGTCGCTCGGCGGGGTCGCCGGAAGTATCGGCGGATCGGCAACGGGTTCGCAAAGCATAGGGCATACGGAGGCAGTCGTCTTGCCAGTATATCGTTACGAGGCTCTCAGCGCCGGCGGTCAGCGATCGACGGGCGTCATGGACGCGGAATCGCAGCGGGACGCGCGCCGCAAGTTGCGCGAGCGGGACTTGCACGTCACGGCTCTGCAGGAAGCGTCGGTGCTGCAGCGTCGCGGAGCCCGGCTGGCCCGCAGCCAGCATTTCAACCGGCGGCGGCTGCTGGTCGTCGAGGCGGTCACGCGACAATTGGCCCTGCTGCTGGAAAACGAGATCAAGCTGACCGACGCCCTGAACATCACGATCGACGAGGTGGCCGACAAGAAGGTCATCGTGGCCCTGCGCGACGTCCGCGACCGGGTGGCGAACGGATCGAGCGTGGCCGACGCCATGGAACCGCACCAGTGGCTCTTCGGGCACATGTACCTGAGCATGGTGCGCGTCGGCGAGACAGCCGGCACGCTGCCGGAAGTGCTGCGCAACCTGGCGGACTTCCTTCGCGAGCGATCGATGCGGCAAGGACAATTGGGCGCCGTAATGATCTATCCGATCATCATGATCACGGTCATGGTGGGCATCGTGGCCTTTCTGATGGTCAAGGTACTGCCGGAGTTGAAGGATGTCATCGAAAGCTTCGGCAATGAACTGCCGTTGCCGACGCGCGTACTGATGGGCACGAGCAGCTTCATCACCTCGCACTGGATCGTCCTGTCGGCAGCCACGGTCGGAGTCATCGTCCTGCTGACGGCCCTTCTGAAGACCAACCGCGGGCGACGATTGAAAGACGCCGTCTTCCTGCGTCTTCCGGTGGTCAGCGAACTGGTGCGCAAGACCCAGACGTCGCATTTCACCGGAACGCTGCAGATTCTGCTGTCCAGCGGCGTGAAGATGGCCGACTGCATGGCCGTGCTGAAGGAAACGACCGGCAACTCGATGATGAAAGACACGATCAGCGACCTCCAGGAGAGCATCCTTCGGGGTTCGGACGTCAGCGCCGTGCTCCGCCGCAGCCGGATCATCCCGCGCGCGGTCGCCCACATGGTGGCCGTGGGCGAGCAGAGCGGCGAGTTGGAACAGGTCTTGAAGCGGCTGTCGTCGAACATGACTGCCGAAGTGGACATTACGATCAACAAGCTGAACGCCCTGCTGCAGCCGGTGATCATCCTGGCCATGGCGGCGGTGGTCGGCTTCATCGTGGCATCGGTCATGCTGCCGATCATGCAGATGTCGAATTTCGAGAGCCTATAGGAGGTTTTGATGATGAATCGTAAAAGGCAGATTGTCCGCCGCGCGGCCCGTGGCTTCACGCTTCTGGAAATGATGGCCGTGATCTTCATCATCGGCCTGATAGCGACGCTGAGCACCCTGGCCATCATCGACCAGATTCAGAAGGCGCGCGTCAATGCGGCGAAGGCCCAGATCGCGACGTTTGACCAGGCTCTGGAGTTGTTCCAGATGGACAACGGCCGCTATCCGACCCAGGAAGAGGGACTGGACGCCCTGGTGCACGAACCGGCGGATGCCGTGGACTATCCGCCGCGGGGCTACCTCAAGCTGCCGGAGATCCCCAGGGATCCGTGGAACAACGACTACATCTACGTGCTGCGGGACACGGAGGACGGCCAGGAGTACGCGGTCATCAGCTATGGCCAGGGTGGCCAGCAGGGCGGCGAGAAATTCGCCGCGGACCTGGTCAGCCGGGGCGAGAATGCGGACGAGTGGCTGGGAGGCTTCTGAGCGTCATGGCACGGTGGCGTAGGCGACGACACTGCGGCGCGTACACGCTGATCGAGTTGATGGCCGTGGTGTTCATCATCTCGCTGGTCAGCGGCCTGGCGTTCGTCAACGCCGATGCGATCAGTCCGCGGTTCAAGGCCGACAAGGTGGCCGCGGAAGTGGCCGCCCACCTGCGAACCGCTCGCAACCGGGCCGTACTGGAGCAGAAGGTGATCCGCCTGGAGTTGTATCCCGAGGATCACCAGGTGCTCTACTTCTACGAAGACCCGACGGCCGAGTGGAGTACGGAATCGCTCAGCACCGACGAGGAGACCCCCTTCGCCAAGGCCCAGTGGGATGCGGCCATGCTCCTGGACAGGTCCATCGTCGGCGCCGACGACGTGCTGGACCAGCAGGCGGTCACTCTGCGATTCTGGCCGAACGGCGTCTGCACGCCGGTGCGACTGCACATGCGGTACAAGAACAACGCCGACTTGAAGCGGACCGTGCGTCTGAATCCCCTGACCGGTCTGACGACGATCGTCAAGGGCCACGAGACGCCACAGGACTACGAACTGAAGATCACGGCGCCGGGGCGACGGATGTGAGCCAATGAGCCGGAAGCGACACGATTGCGGTTTCACGCTGTTGGAGGTCATGGCGGCCGCGGCCATCATGGGCTTCGCGCTGGTCGTGTTGCTGAGCAGCCAGGCCTCGGCGGTGATGAACGCCAACCGGGTCATCAGGCAGGTCCAGGCCCTGGCCATCGCCGAGGCGGCCATGGACGAGTTTCTGGCCCAGCCCATCTTCGAACCGGACGGCGCCCGGCAGATTCCGGAGCAGGAAGTCCAGGTGGACATGCCCGGGTATACCGGCGACCCGCAGCAGGCCCCCTTCCGCGTCTATCGCATCGCCGCCCAGCACGATCCGTACATGGACCAGGAAGAGCTTGACGTCTACACCGACGAAGAGGAAGAGGACCTGCTGGACGAGGAAGACGAGGAAGAAGAGGAGGAGTTCGATCCCGGCATCTACGTGTCGGTGCGAATCGAGGTCCGCGACCCGAGCAGCGACAAGGTCCTCGCGTCCCTGGTAACCTGGCTGCCCAAGCCGCGCATCGAGGAAGACGAACGCGAGGAGACGGCTGTTCCATGACGGGCGTGCGGCCATTCTCACGGAGCTTCCGGCAGTCCGGCATGACCTTGCTGGAACTGCTGGTGGCGACGGCTATCACAGGAGTGATCCTGGTGACCATCGCCGTGGCCCTGAGGACAAGCGTGGCGACCCGCAGCGCGGTGGACCAACGCCTGACGGCTCTGGCCCAGGCCCGCGGGGTGCTGGACCTGATCTGCGACGATCTGCAGCAGCTACACGTGTACGACAGCCGCGCGTACCTGATGGTCGAGAAACGAGAGATCGCGGGAAAGACGGCCACAAGCATCGCGTTTCCCTGCGCCACGCCGGTCCGGGTCAGTGAGGAGATGCGCGAGAAGCCGGGGCTGATCGAGATCGCCTACCTGGTCGGCCAGGACCCGAACAACGAGGACTTGCTGGCCCTGTTTCGCCGCGAGTTGTCCATCGAGACGGACCGCTCAGCCACCGAGATCAGCAAGTCCGACCAGGGCCTGGTGTTGCTGGCCGACGGTCTGAGCGAGGTGAACATGGAGTTTCTGCCTCAGCCGACGGAGGAAGAACCCGTGAACGGCCGCGAGGCCGAGTACGTCGAGGAATGGGAAGGCGGCTTCGGCGTCGACAAACTGCCGGTGGCCATTCGCCTTCGCATTTCGACCGACCCGCGCGAGGACCGCGACAAGGCCACCGTGTTCTGCCGGACAGTGCGGTTGCCGATACCGAGCGTGGATGACGAGATGCTGCAACCGCCCTTGAACGAAAGCCTGGACGTGGAGACGGAACAGTAACGTGAAGACGAGGCATCGTCCATTCTCGCGGCGCGGCGTCGCCCTGCTGGTCACGGTCGTCACGATCATGGCTGTGACGCTGATCGTCTCGCAGATCCAACTGACGACGGCGTTGGAGCAAAAGCAGATACGCGACTATATTCGCGTGCGGCAACTGCAACGCGTCCTCGACTCGGCTCCCGGACTGGCCATGCGGATGCTTGAGGAAGGCGGGGCCGGCCTGGCCCAGGACACGCTGCAGGACGAGTGGGCGGCCGACAAGTACTTCGACATCAACATTGACGACAAACGGATGATCCGCCTCACGGTCCACATCGAGGACTGTGCCCGGCAGTACAGCCTCAAGCCCCTGCTGGAAGAGGACCCCGGCATGCTGGAGCAGAACGTCCAGAACTTCGTCGAATTCGCCCGCGCCTGCGGGCTCGATGCCGGCGTGGCCGATCGGCTGGCCCGGGCGATCACCGAGGAAGCCGACGTCCGCCGCAGCGAAGACGCCGTCTTTCTCGAACTGACCGAAGAGGAACAGCAAGCCGAGGAAGAGGCCCAGGAGGGCGCCGGCAACCAGCCGGCCGAGTCCAAAACAACGCAGGAACTGGTGCCGCTGTGGCTCGACGATTTCAAGAACGTGCCGGGCCTGGAAGACGAGGACCGCTACGCTATCGAGCGGGCATACATTGAGCGGGAAAACCCGGTCGATCCCACGGGACCGATGGTCGTGGTCCGCTTCGTGGACCAAGTGACGATGTGGCGGAACAAGCAGCCGAACATCAACACGGCCGGCCGCGAAGTACTGCTCTACGAAGTGGAGCAGTTGAAGGACCATCCGGAGGCCGTCGACGAGATTCTGATTCAGCGCGACGAAGAACCGTTCATGAACGTCTCGCAGTTGGGCAACATCGAGAGCCTGACCCAGGAAGAGGCCAAGCAACTGCAGGCCGAGGTCCGTCTGAACAGCGACCGCTTTCGCGTCACCGCGACGGCGACCGAGTATCGCATCGACGAATTCGGAACGGTGATCGAAGCCGGCGGCGCGAGGCGAAAGGCGCGAAGCATTACGATCCTTGAACGTCGCCAGGGCGGCTCGCTGTACACGCTCTGGCGTCACAACGAACAGTAGGAGTGTCCCGTGCCCGAGATTGTTGTCGTACAAGTGTTGCCCGACTGCGTGCAACTGGCCCGCGCTCATTCGAGCGGCGACAGTGCCCGCCTCACGGAGCTGATCTCGCAGCCCTTGCAGGGCACAAACGGCCTCGAAGAAGCCATGACCCTGGTTCGCCAGCGAGGCGTCGAGAATATCGGCCTGGCCCTGCTGGTCAACTGGCAGGACTACGGCGTCCGCGACCTGTGGATGCCCTTCACTAACGTGTCGCAGATTCGCAGCACGCTGAAGTTCGAGCTCGAGGACGACCTGGATGCCAGTGCAGCCGATCTGCTGGTGCCCCATCAGATTATCGAACAGCGGCCCGATTCCAGCCACATTCTGGCCTGGCCTATCAGCAAGCGGCGGATGCACGAGATTCTCGATCCCTGGGAACAGCGCGGCATCTCGCCCGAGTACATGCCTCCGGACATCATCGGGCACCTTGGTCTCCTCGGCACCCAGGCCGAGGACCTGATCGACAAGCCCGTGGCCACCGTCACGGGTGACAACAAGGTCGTGGACATTGCCCTGATTCACAAGGGTATCGTCTGGGGCCGCCGCCGCATGCTCAGTTTCGCCTGGGCGACCGAGGCCGCAGGACGACCGCTGCAGGAGTTTCGCCGGACGTTCCTGTCGGCTCCGGGTTTCCCGGCGCCGGAAGCCATCGTGAGCTTCGGCGGCGAGTCGGCCGACACGCTGGCCGCCGTGGCCTCCAAGGATATTGGTTGCCCTCACCGTCGCATCTCGCCGCCTCAGGTGGAGGGATCGGATCGGCTGCTCTATTGGCCGCACGTGGCCGGCGTGGCGTTGCTGATGGCCCGCAGCAGTCACCGTCCGCTGACGTTCCGCGTCGAAGAGTTCGAACCTCGCGAGACGGCCCAGGCCATTTCGCTGCTGTCGGTCTGGGCGGCCGCCCTGCTGGGCGTCTGCTTCCTGGTCGGCGGGGTGTTCTGCATGATTCAGGCGTCGGACTACAACCGGCAGCTTACCGAGATCAACCAGGCAGCCGATGCCTTCTGGACGTCGAGCCGCGTCCAGGGCAGCCGCCCCCTGGACCTGGCGGATTTCAGCGGGCAACTGAAGAGCCAGATCGACAAGCTGAAGGTCCAGGTCGAACAGGCCCAGTCCAACGTCGACGTGACGGAGCTTCTGGCCCAGTTGGCCCAGCAGGCGACCAAGGTGCCCGAGGACATCGAAGTGGAATTCCAGCGAGTGACGGTCAACGCATCGACGATCAACCTCAAGGGCAAGACCAACAGCTTCGATGCAGCCACGCAGCTGCGGGCCCTGCTCGACGACTCGCCGATGTTCGACTGCGAGACGCGCAAAGTGCAGGCCGACCCTCGTGACAACAACCGGGCCGAATTCGATTTTCTGTTGACGGTGGCGGACAAGAAATAGATGCCGCAGGGAGAGCTTTCGTGAACAAGTCCATGATCATTGCTCTGGCCTTCGCCGCTTGTGCCCTGGCCTTCCTGATCGCCATGGGCGTACGCTGCAGCAACGCCAGAACGGAGTACGAGACGGCCCGCCGGCTGTGGACCGGCAGCGATGCCATTCGGCAGCAATTCGTCGACACCAAGCAGGCGGCCAAGGGGCTGGGGCAGGATCAGCCCAAGTCGGTCGATCTGCCGACCGTCATGGGCGAACTGACCAAACAACTCGGCATCGACAATCCGGAGATCAGCAAACAGGGCTCGGCCCGCGGGCAGGCGCGCCACTCGGTCATCTTCCAGAAGCTGACCATCGACACGATGGGCCAACTCTTGGACATCATCCACAAGCAGCACAAGTACCTGACGGTCCGCAACATCGACGCCTCGCGGTCGTCCGGCAATACGCTCTCGGAGTTCAAGTGGACGCTCGAGATCGGCAGCCCGGAGGACTGATTCCCGCCGCCTTCCGGCCAACATGACAGAGAAAAAACACGAGGAACGCCGCGGCGACTGACGTTCCTCGCTCATAGGATTCAGTGGTGGGCGTTGAGGGACTTGAACCCCCGACGCTAACGAGCAATTCTAGCAACGACTTACAGAACACGCCAGAACAAAGCGACGCAAAATCCGGCGCACTTCCGCTCGAAACCGCCCACTTGCCGCCCGATCTGGCCGCGTTCATCGAGGCATGGTCCGCCCTGCCCGCGTCCGCCAGAGCGGCCGCAATTGACCTGCTACGCCAAGCCAAAGACTCGTGACCCGTCGGCCGGGATAGCCAACAGTGGGACTCGGCGCAGTCCCCCTTGCCCTGTCACCACAAGGCCCCCCGCAACAGATATGTCCCCCTCCGGCGGGGCGACTTCATGCGCCGTCCGCGTCAAGGACCGAGCGGGTAACGGGCGACAGCCGACGCACACAGCACGCGGGCCAACCCGCCAAAGGTGGGGGCGGGTGCCCCCCTGCGAGCGCGCGGCAGTGATGCATACCCCCTCCGGAAATTCGCGTTGTTCCTGAATTCCGATGCCGCATCTACTTACTTGTGCGCCGTCTTGCCGCCAGTGCGCCGATCCCTATTGCCAGAAATGAGAGCGTTGCGGGCTCAGGAACATACTCTACGATGTAGCCACCGAGATTGACGCTGTCTTCATACTCGTAGGCGTCATTCCACTGCCCAAACCATTCTGGATAGTCGGGAACGTGTGCATAGATTTGGAGCACATCTTCCTGTCCTTGGGCATCATTGGGCTCTCCCGTCTTCCAGTTCTCAAAAGACCATGCTTCGCCAGTAATCCACTGCCAGTTGCGATCCGGTTCCACACTGCCGGTCGGTTGAATCCCGCCAAGCCAGTACATGCGATGCGATGCCCCTTCAAGCAGTGCCGCACCGATGAAATCGTTCTCCTCGGCGGACGTTATCGTAGCTAAGTGCCCTTGGTTGCCCAAATAAAAGGTGGCCTCCGCCGCAGCCCTAGCCGCGATCCAGTCGTTTGCATGTGCCTCAACTAGCTCAT
>JAFGPY010000398.1 GCA_016935955.1 Planctomycetota bacterium | reverse complement strand
GGCATGACGCCGAATAGATGGTTGGGAAACCCCGAACTCGTCCCATTATCGGCTTGACAACGGCTTGCTCATAGATGGCACCCTGCCGCGATCTTGAGGGGTCGGCAGCGGCTACCCTATTCGTGAAAGACAGCATGCTTCTGCGAGCAGAAGCATGGCACCCTCGTCTTGATGAATTCAAACGCCGAGAATTGAGTTCACCGCAATTGCTTCCACGTCTCGACCATGGTGCGGACGTTCTCCTGAACGCGTTGCCAGGCGGCGTCGCCCGCCTGGGCATCGTCGATGCGGATGTTGTCGACGGGCGAGAGGATGAAGCGGCCGCCGGGCGTCAGCGCGGCCATCGATGCTTCGACCTCGCGGCGGACCGTCTCGGGCGTGCCGTCGACGATCGTCAGGTAGGCGTTCACGCCGCCGCACAGGCAGACCGTGTCGCCCAACTCGGACTTGGTTCGCCGCAGGTCCCACGAGCCCTGCACCGGGTCCACGCCGAAGAGCATGTCGATGCCCAACCGCTTCAGTTCGCCGAAGAACGGCATCACGGTGGTCGTGGCCAAGGCGCAAAACCGCGACCCGGCCGTGTGGGCCATCCGCACGCGCCGCCGCAGGGCCGGGCTGAGGAACCGCTCGTAGAGCTTCGGCGACAGGAACGTCGTGGCGTACCACTGGGCGTCCACGAGGATGTCGGGCCGCACGTCGAGGAAGACTTCGATGATCCGCTCCTGCCATGCGGCCACACGGTTGATCAGGGCCTCGAAGAAGCCCGGCTCGCTGACGCCCCACGTGCTGAAAGCCTCGCACCCGCTGAGCCAGCAGATCATGTCGCTGAGCCGGTTGAAGGCCCCGCGTGTCGGCAGGTGGTTCTCGTCGGCGAAACGCTGCACCTGGGCCGCACTGCGACGAAACGTCTCGACGGCCGCTGCGTCGGGCCCCTGCAGCAGGTACGTCAGCGGCTCCAGGTCGGCCGGACCGGTGACCAGGAACTTGCGGGCCCGGGGAATGACGAAATCGCTCATCAGCGGCACGTTGTCGCCGTGCGGCCAATCGTCCGACAGCTCCACGGTCGTCGTCAGGTCGCCAGCCGGCGTGTGGTAGATCTTGTGCAGCAGGTCGTGCTCTGGACCCTTCTCGCGGCGAACCTCCTCGGTGACGTCCGGGTGGAACCGCCAGACGGGATCGGGCAAGGAGACGATCGGATCGAGCCCCATCTCCATGAGCCGCAGGTAATACTCCTGCGGCGAGGCGCAGCGGCTCAGCAATTCAGTGAACAGGAAGGTCGTGCAGGGCGTGTAGTCCGCGGGCTTACCGTCCACGGCGGCCAGGATGCGGTCCTTGGGACTGAGATTCATGGATGCCCCTCCCCCTGCCGGGCAACGGGAGCGGCCAGCCCCTGGCTGGCCGGGGATCCGTCTCTGGCAATCGGGTGGTGGAATGAACGGTCGTCAGACGCCGACCTTTTCGACCTCGGCGTCGATCTCGATGTCCGCCTCGTCGCCGTGAGCGTGTGGGTGGTTCTTGTCGTAGACTTCCTGCATGCGGTGCATCGTCACGTGCGTGTAGATCTGCGTCGTCGAGAGCGAGCGGTGACCGAGCAGTTCCTGCACGGCCCGCAGGTCGGCCCCGCGATTGAGCATGTGCGTGGCGAACGAGTGCCGCAGGGTGTGCGGACTGACGTTCGGATCGAGACCGGCCTCGGCCAGGTACTTCGAGAGCTTGCGGCGGACGCTTCTCTGGCTGAGCCGTTTGCCGTGGCGGTTCAGAAAGAGCGGCTTGTGATCGAACGAGCCGGCGTTGGCGTCCGTCTCGCGGGCCCGCAGGTAGCGCTGAATGGCGTTCAGGGCATAGGACCCGAGCGGCGCCAGGCGTTCCTTCTTGCCCTTGCCGCGAACGCGGACCACTTCGCCCAGGACGTCCAGATCGTCGAGGTTCAGTTGACAGGCTTCGCTGACGCGCATCCCGGTGGAGTAGAGCGTTTCGAGAATGGCCTTGTCGCGAACGGTCAGCAGATCGTTGCCCTTAGGAGCGTCGAGCAGCCGCTCGATCTCGTCCGGGTCGAGGAACTTTGGCAGACGGCGCTCCTGCTTGGGCGTGCGGATGACGCGGACCGGGCTCTCGTCCAACTCGCCGACTCGGACCAGGTACTTGTAGAACGATCGCAACGTGGCGAGCTTGCGGGCGATGGTCGCCCGGGAGTACTCCTGGGCGTGCAGTTCGGCCAGGTACCGCCGCAGAGTCAGCACGTCAATGGACTTCAGGGCGTCGGTCAATCGCGTGGCGTCCACCGGGTGCTCGGCGTCGGTCGGGGCGCCCAGCGAATGCACGGTGCACAGGAAGCCGACGAAGTGGTCGAGGTCGCTGCCGTAGGACTTGAGGGTGTGATCGCTGAAGTTCTTCTCGTACTGCAAGCTGTGGAAGAACCTGGTCAGCAGTGGGCTGCTCATGGTAGGCGTCACTCATCCCTTCGCGCGACGCGCAAGACCCGTCACTCCCCGGGCCCGTCGTCACCGAGTCCGAACCCGGCCGCACAATCCCGCGGCGCGGTTCACTCATCGAGACGGTTCAACAGTTTCTGGTTGACCTGGCGGCTCAGGACCGCGGCGTCGAACCAGTCGAAACTCAGATCCGTCCGCGAGGCCAGGTCCATCAGGGCCTGGATCAGGCATTCTTCCTCGCCTTCCGGATAGCGGAACACGTACTGATGGCCGCCCTTAACCAATGACAGCTGACGAAGTTCGCTCAATGACCCTTCCCCTGCGGCGAAATCAAGGCCCCGCCAACTCTCTCGGCGAGGCCCACCTATTATTTCGGCCATTTCCCCGCATCGGGTCCAATCTTAATGTGCGGCCAACGGGCTTTTCGGCCCTCCTCGCCTAACAGTTCGCGAATCACCGCATAACAGCACAATCGCTGAAATTCATGCTGATTGACGACATAGCGACGCCACCCGTACGGACTGGCATCGCTCTGACGCTCACGGACGTAAATCCGGGCCAGATCCTCCACGTCGCTGCTCTGGCCGCTGTAAACCCGGCTGACCATGTCCAGTGGCCGCCCCGACGGGTCCTCGCCCACTGCAAACGGCACAGCCGAACGGCTGCCCTCGACCGGGTCGAACACCGCCCCGCCCTCGCTGCCCAGGGGCGCCGCCGTGTAGAGCTGCACGGCCAGGCCCATCCTCGGCGTGAACGCGTCGTATTCCGTCACGGCGGCAACGATCACGGCCTCGGCCTTGAACACCTGGGCCAGAGCCCGGGCTTCCTCGGCGCTGCCGACAGTAGCCATTTCCTGCGACGCCAGGTAATCGTAGACGCGGCCGATGGGTATGACCGTCAGGTCCTCAACCTGCTGCAACTCCGACGTCAGGTTATTGGTCACCTCGATCATGTCCAGGTGCGGAGTCGTCGACAGGTTCATGACCGGAGCAACGACCACGGTCTTGATGCTGGGAAAGGGATTGCTCAGCCGCTCGCCTCCTCGGCGAACGGTGCAACCGGCCAGGGCGACTGCGGCGACAGACGCCAGGCAGGCGACGGCTAGGCGGCGAGTTCGACTGTGGGTCACAGCTTCGGGCTCCTACCTACATGGCCGCACCATTGGCCTTCACCTTCGCCTCGGGTTGACCCGACGGCTGAGCGGCGGCAGGTTCGGGCTTCTTGGCGTTGCCCACGCGGGTCGGACTGACGCGCGTGGCCTGAATCAGGTTCGTATCCAGCGGCTGCAAGCTCCAGATATTGTCGTTGCCGCCGCGATTGCTGGCGAAGTAGATGCGGCCGTCGGGCGACCACGTCGGGCACCAGTCGTTGGTGTTCTCCACCGTGAGCTTGACCCGCGTCAGCCCGTCAAGCGTCGTCACCCAGATGTCGTCGCCGCGCTCCACGCGCTTGGCCTGCCGCGAATCCTGCTTCGGGTCCTGCACCAGGTTGACCGTCGAGTAGACCAGCCGCGTGCCGTCCGGACTCCAGGCCGGGGCGATGGCCGCCGTGGCCGCCGTGGCCGGCACGACCTCGGTCGGGAAACGGGCCTCGCCGTCGATCAGGTCGATCGTCCAGACGCTGAACAGATTCGTCCCGCGGCGGCGAGCCAACTGGTAGGCGATGCGGTTGACCGACGGGCTCGGGCACCACGCCGGGAACAGCCCGTGCGCCACGAACCTCCGGTTGGCCGGATTGGCCACCTCGACGATCCAGATTTCCCACTGCCCGCTACGGGGATTGTACTCCGAGTAGCACAGGTTGGCCCCGTCGGGCGACCACGAGGGATGCACCTCGTGCGACAGGCCACTGGTGACCTGGAACGGTTTGCGGCCGTCTGCCGTCACGACGAAGATGTCCCAGTTGCCCGAGCGGTCCGAGGCATAGGCAATGAAGTTGCCGTCCGGCGACAGGGCCGGCTGCACCTCGTTGGCCAGATCGTCGGTCAGCCGCGTCACGGTCCGACCGGCCACCTTCTTGACGTAGATGTCCGACGTGCGGCTATGGCGCGTCGAGCAGAAGACCATCAGGTTGCCGTCGGGACTGACCACCGGATCGACGTCGGCGCCGATTTCGCAGAAGGAGTTCTGTTGCAGGCCGCTGTAGGCCTCGGTCTCGAAGCGGGCGCCGGGCGAGTCGCCGAGTTGCCCCAGGACATCCATCGTCGTGCTCGACGGCGGCAGGATCGGTTGCGGGTCGACCAGGGACGCCTGTCCGGACCAGTTACACCCCGCCACGAGCACCGTCGCGCAAGCCGCCACGAAAAGGTAGTTCCGCATGGTACCGACTCCCGAATCGAATTGTCTTCCGGTTACCGAAGGCCAGACCCCAAGCCCGCGCAGACGTCCGGCAGGGACGTGTGTGCTGCGCGCAGAGACCGACGCCGGCGCTCCGCACCGGATGCATCCGGTATCGGCAGATTATTGGACGTAGCTTTAGGCAATACCCCCTGTTGTCGTACCCGCAAACCACACATGAAGGGCTGCCGCCACGACGAACGCGACACAAGAAAGCAACGCGGCCGCCGGCCGCCGATTCCCGCCCCGTGCCTCGCCGCCCGGTGGCCGCCGAACGACCGTTTTGCTATAGTGAGAATGCCACAACCACTCACTTCCGCGGGAGGACGCAGCATGGCAACCAGGCCCCTGGGACTCGGACTGATCGGCTGCGGAGCTTTCGGGCGGTTCTGCATGGACGCCTACTCGAAACTCGACGGCCTCCGGCCAGTTGCGGCTGCCGACGCCTACAAGCCTGCGGCCGACCGCTTCGCCGACGAGTTCCTGAACCTGGCCGTCCACTACAGTGCCGCCGAACTGATCGACCGGGACGACGTGGACATCGTGCATATCGCCACGCCGCCGGCCACGCACCATGGGCTGGCCCTACGGGCAGCGAAGGCCGGAAAGCATGTGCTCTGCGAGAAGCCGCTGGCCGTCACCGTGGAGCAGGCCGACGAGTTGCTTGCGGCTGCACGGGACAACAACGTACTGATGCCCGTCAACTTCGTCCTGCGCCACAACCCGATCACCGATGCCGTGCGAGCGATCATCGACTCGGGAGTCCTCGGGCGGCCGCTGCACGCCACATTCGAGAACTATGCAGCCGACGAGAACCTGCGACCGGACCACTGGTTCTGGGACAAGGACCAGAGCGGCGGCATCTTCATCGAGCACGGCGTGCACTTCTTCGACCTGTACCGTCACTGGCTCGGTCCCGGACGTGTCATCGCCTCGCACGTCGAGCGGCGCGAGGGCACAGCCCAGGAAGATCGCGTCATGTGCCTGGTGCGACACGACGACGGCACCGTGGTCAACCACTATCACGGTTTCGACCAGCCGGGACCTCTGGACAGGACTGACCATCGGTTGCTCTTCGAGACCGGCGACGTGACCGTCCGCGGCTGGATACCGACCGAGATGACCGTCCGCGTCCTGACCGACGAGGACGGACTCCAGCGGCTGAAGTCGCTTGTTCCCAACGCGGAGGCGGATGTTCTGGAACGCCTCGACGGGGCGGCGCAGCACGTTCGTGGCCGCGGTCGCGAACGAACGGTCGCCATGAGGGCCCGCGTAACGGGTAACGCCGGCATGGCCAAGCAGGACCTCTATGCCTGGAGCGTCGGGCAGTTGATGAGTGACCAGTTGGCGGCCATTCGCGATGCGTCCCACCGTCGTATCGTCACGGAAGAGAACGGTCGCAACTCGCTGGCCATGGCCGTCGCCGCCGCCGACATGGCCGCGCGAGACACGAGCGGGGCGTGACCACGCGACGTCTCATAAGTCCCTTGAGGTGCCGGTGGCGGGTGCCATGCCTGCCCCTGCAGGCATGCCGAATGGCTCCGTTTCACGCATGGCTGCGGGGCAGCCATGGCACCCCACACAAGAATGCTTGTCTGACACCGCTTAGAGGATGGAATCGAGGGAATCGAGGCCTAGGGTCTCGCGGACGGCGAAGGGTTCGCCGTAGTCGCGATTGATCTGGTGACCCCAGTAGCGGTTGGCGTCGAGCACGTAGTCGAGCACCGCGCCGGCCTGGTCGCCGCGACCGTCGTAGAACTGGCTGCGATAGCACTCGATGGCCTGTCGCTTGCGATCCACGTGGCCCGACACGTCGACCACGAAAGCCACGTCGGCGCTGCGGCGAAGGTGCGTGCAGTAGTAGTAGATCAACCGCCCGGGATAGTGCGGCTCGCCACGCATGCGAGTCTTGGTCAGCTTGGCGTGGAACCGCGCCTGCTCGGCCAGTTGCGTGGCCGAGGTGTGGTCCGGGTGGGCGTCGAGCCAGTAGGGCAGGAAGACGACCCGCGGTCGTAACGTCCGATAGGCCTCGGCCAGGCGGCGGCGATTGTCGAGCGTGGGCAGCAGTTCGCGATTGGTCATGCCCAGATTGAGCCGCACGGTCAGACCCAGGACCTTGGTGGCGGCCGCAGTCTCGCGCTTGCGTTTTGCGCGCGTCCCGAACGGCGTCGGCTCGCCGCTGGTCAGATCCACCACGCCGACGCGCCGGCCGGCCGCAAGCAGTTTGGCAATCGTGCCGCCCATGCCCAGTTCGGCGTCGTCCGGATGCGGCGCGACGACCAGGTAGTCCACGGTCTGCGGAGCCCCGGCCTTGCCCCTTGGCCTTGCCGTCATCGTCGGTCACTCCTTCTTGTCGCTGAGCGGAACGTTAAGCAGCGGATCGCGGTACCGCAACTGGTAGCTGTGGTGGTCGCCCGTCTCGTCGTATCCCCGCAGATAGGCCTCGATGGCCTGATTCATGTGCCAACTGGTGTACCAGCGGTCGCGGATGTTGCCGCCCGGCTCGCCGCGCGCCGTGGCCTCCAGGTCGTCGATGACAATGTCCAGCCGCCGCGCGGCCACGCTTTCGCGGCGCACTTCGAGCAGCGCCGCAACGGCCGGCCGGATCGTACGTTCGCAGCGGGCGATCGGCCAGACGGTCTTGCCGATATCCGCCGGGGTGATCTTCGTTAGTTGCAGGAACACATCGGCCAGTTGATCGGCCGCGGGCTGGGTCACTTGGTTGACCAGTGCCGGATCGACGGTCACGTGCCGCGCGGCCCGCAATGGCTCGGTGTCCGCGGACTTCGTGGTCGACACACCCAGGATGAAGACCTCGGTCGTCAGGCGGTACAGGGGCATGGTTTCCTGGAGTACGTTATATTCCTGCCTGTCGCGTTCGACGAGCGTCTTGATGAGCGACTCGGCGCGCGAAGCCTGTTTCTTGAAGGTCTGCTGGTGGCGGCCTCGCGTCAGCACGTTGACCTCGGGCAGGATTTCCTTGGGCAGCGCCGTGTCGTAGAACTCCGCCAGCAGCCGGAAGGCGTCACGCATGCCGTAGAGCGCCACCCGGGCCGCACGATCGTTGTCCTGATTGTCGTCGCTGAGGGCTGCGGCCGCTTGCTGACCGACGTTGCGAATCTGCAGCGACGGCATCATGCTGACGGCCAGATCGTCCAGCGCGCAGCCGGTCTCGCGGACCAGGTGCAGGTCGCTGATCAGACTGTCCAGCCGCTGGCACTTCTGTTCGATGCCGATGGCCGGATCGCGAAGTTCCGTGGCCACCAAAGCCAGGCCGCCTTCGAAGGCCTTCAGCCCTTTCTGGTAGGGTGTCTTGAACGTCGCGCCCTGCGGCTGCCGGGCGGCGTACAGGTCGCGTGTCCGCCACCACAGCCGCTGCAACGGACCTCGCAAACGTTCGGCCTCCTGCCGCACGGCATCGTCGGCCGGCTTGCTCATCTGGGCATCGATCCACTCCATGCCCAGCCACAGATCGGCCTTGATCGAATCGGCCACCGGCATGGACTCGAAGTTCCGCCGCTCGCGGTCGTCGCGGTTGACCTGGTTGATCTCGCGGTAAGCGTTGTCGCGCTGCTGCGGGTCGTCGACCTTCGCCACGGCGGCAACCAGACGCTCGAGCGTCCGCCGGCGATAGCCTTCGGAGCCGGTCTTTCCGGCCGTGAGCGACTCGGCCAAGTCCAGGGCGATCCGCGTGTGGGCCAGAATCGCTTCGGCCACGGGTCGCACACGCTCGACGGTGACACCGAACCTGGCCTGCTCCACGTAGCCGCTGAGCTGGCCGGCCATTTGTGGCTGCGAGGCCGACAGGGCCTGGGCCCGACGGGCCAGCTCGTCGAACTCGGCCTGCCGCTGCTTCTCGGCTTCCTCAGGATCGGCCGGCCGCGGGGGGAGCTTTTTCTCGGCAACGAAATCGGCTCCCGCGCGAAGGCGGTCCAGATCGCGGCGGAGTCGCCACAGTTCGCCGTGGCCTATCCGCAACCGCTTGTCGGCAATCTGGCGAGCCATTGCGATGAGGCTGTCGGCCCCGGAGACGGCCCCGACCAGAACATCCTTTTCGGGAGTCTCGGTGTCGCCCGCGGCCTTGCGGGCCTCGGCGATCTTCTCCAGGCGACCCATCAGACCGTCGATCACGTCGGCATTGTGCACCAGCAGCATCCCGGCGAAACCGTAGCGGGCCCGCTCGTTCTCGTCCGGTTCCTGGTCGGCGCGCTGCAGCAGATCGCGGGCCACGATGCGAACGGCCCGCTTGCAGTCGTCGCCCTTGGAGGCCAGGCCCCAGCCGCCCTTGGTCGCCGATTCCATGCGGGCAATCTCGCCGTCGAGCGATTTCAACAGCCGCTTCTGGTAGCTGACGTCCCAGGTCAACGTGCGGTCGCGCGAATCGCGGTAGCCGAGCCGGTGTTTGTGAAGTTCGATGGCTCGTAGCAACTGCTGCCGCTGGGTCTCGTCGGTCGTTTCGGCAAGACGTTCCTGGGCCTCTTCGAGCAGGTTGGTGGTTCGCTCGCGCGTATCCTGGGCCGTCGCTCCGCGCGGCGCGATCAGCACCACGGCGGCCGCGACTGCAACCAGAAGCCACGAGCCTATCCCACGCGTGCTCATTCGGCGGCGCCCCTTTTCTGAATGGCGGCCAGATAGACTTTCTCGATCTCGTCAATCATGCGATGATGATCGAACTGGGTGCGGCAAAGCTCGCGGCCGCGCTCGCCCATCCGTTGCCGCAAGGCCCGGTCCGACAGCAGCGTGTCCACGGCGCGGGCCAGTCCGTGCCAATCGCCGGGAGCCACCAGCAGCCCGGTCTCGCCGGGGTGCACGACCTCGGGCGCCCCGTCGACATCATAACTGACGACCGGTCGGCCACAAAGCAAGGCCTGCGGCAGAACGCGGGCCAGTCCCTCGCGGTACGAGGCGTGGACCAGCAGGTCGGACGCATGGATCAGCGACGGCACCTCGTCACTCGGCACGAGGCCCGCGAAGCGGACGCGCGAGGTGATGCCGAGTTTCCGGGCGAGTCGCTCCAGGTGGTCGCGGAGCACGCCGTCGCCCACCAGCAGCAGCCAGGCCGTCGGATGGTGGTTCACGAGTTGGGCGAAAGCCCGCAGCACGTCGTCGTGCCCCTTCAGGTGAAAGAGCCGCGCTACCTTGACAACCACCGTGGCGTCCTCGGGCAGATCGTATTTCTGTCGCACGCGGCCGACCGGCTCGCTGGGATGCAGAAAGCCGTCGACCTCCATGCCGGAATAGACGGTGGTGAACTTCTCGGGCGGCGCCACGCGGGCGGCCACGGCCTGCTCGGTCATCGCGTCGCAGACACTGATGATGTGGTCCGTGCGGCGTGCGGCTCGGCGTTCCAGGTGCGTGTAGAGCCAGCGAATCGGCGCCGGCTGGTACGCGTGGAACGACTGACCGTGGATGGTGTGGATGACGACAGCCTGCGGACACCCCTGCACAGCCGCCCATCGCCCGAGGATGCCGGCCTTGGAACTGTGCGTGTGGACGACGCCCGGCCGCAGATCGGCTAGGCGGCGACGCAACTGCCCGAGGGCCTGCCGGTCGCGCAGCGGATTGATGCTGCGGTGCAGGGCGTCGACCGTCTCGAAGCGGAGCGTGGCGTGGGCTCTGGCCCGTTCAACGAGTGACCCTTCGGGCCCGTAGGTCGGCCCCGACAGCAGCGTGACCTCGTGGCCGCGGTCGGCCTGGCCTTCGCACGTCAGCAGGGTGTTCTCCATGGCCCCGCCCAGGATCATGCGCGTGATGACGTGAACGATTCTCATGGATCGCCTGGAACTCCCGGTAGGCCCCCGCGCGCGGAAGCCTCGTCGTAGAAGACCTGCCACAGGGTTAAACCGTGGGCCGGGGCCGTGGGCCCGGCATTTCGGCGGTCGCGCGACTCGACAATGCGCGGAATCGCGTCGGCCGTCCAATGGCCGCGGGCCACCTCCAGCAGCGTGCCCACGAGGTTGCGGACCATGTTATAGAGAAAACCGTCGCCCTCGACGTCGAAGAGGATCTCGGGCCCCTGGCGGCGCACGTCGAGCCGGCGGATCGTCCGCACGGTCGTCTGCCGGGGCTGCCCTCCACCGCCCTCGAAGGCCTTGAAGTCGTGCTGTCCGACGAGCAGCCGTGCCGCCCCGCGCGCCGCCGGGAGATCGACCGGACGGTGAAAGTGGAACGTGTAGGCGGCCTTGTCATAGGGCGGCTTCTCGCGGTCGGCCCAGACCGAGTAGCGATAGTGTTTGCCCAGGGCATCGTGCGTGGCGTGAAAGCCCGGCCCTACTTCGTCGATCGCGCGGATGATGATGCCGTCGGGCAGACGGCTGTTGGCTGCATGGCGCAGCCGCGACACGTCAATCGGACTCTCGGTGCGGAAGTTGGCCACCTGGCCGCGGGCATGGACGCCGGCATCGGTTCGCCCTGCGGCAATCAGCGTCACGGAGGTCTGCGTGATCGGCGAGAGCACGTCCCGCAACGTGCCCTCGACGGTCTGCAAGCCCGGCTGAAACTGCCAGCCGTGGTACGCCGTGCCGTCGTAAGCGATAATCAGTCTCAGGTTTCGCACGTGGCCAAGTGTACCCGCGACCCGCAACGGATTCAAGCGCCGCGGGAACCTCGCCGTAGCGTCCCCTTGCCGCCGAGAGCCCCGGGTGCTATCTTCTGGAGTCGCACGTATCGTTGCCGCCAAGGAGCCGCCCATGCCGCGAGACTACGAACCGATCGCCCGCGACGTCCGCACGCGTCTTGCCGCCGACGCCACGGCGACGGCGCGCATGCAGGCGGTGGTCGATGCCGTCTGGGAGCACCTCGGCAACCGGCGAGCACCGGTCAGTTGGGTTGGATTCTACCTGCCGAACGCCGACGGGAGCGAACTGGTCCTCGGACCGCGACGCGACAAGCTCGCCTGCTCGCCGATCGGCCTGCACGGCATGTGCGGCAAGTCGTTCACGACGCGGCGGCCGGTGGTGGTCGATGACGTGGCGACGCTGGGCGAGAACTACGTCGCTTGCGATCCGCGAGACCGTTCGGAGGTGGTTGTGCCGCTCATGGACGCCGACGGGGCGTGCGTCGCGGTGCTCGACCTGGACAGTCACGACACCGGGGCCTTCGACCACAGCGACATCGAGGGGCTGCAACAGGTGCTTGCCGCCGCAGGGCTGTCGCCGGCCTAGCAGTCTGTTGAAGAAGTCAGAATTCATGTAGCACGCCCGCCCTCGGGCGTGACACAAGACGGCAAACAGCCGTCTAGGTCCGTGTTACCCGGCCGGGGGCGGCCGGGCTACACTTATTCAACAGCTGTCAGTCCTTCTTCTTGTCCTTGTCAGTCGTGTCCCACTGGATATCGTAGGCGGAGGAACCGCTGCGGGTGTCCTGCTGCGACCGCAGCCACTGCCGCCACTTCTCCTTGTCGTAGCCGAAATCCTCGCCCGTCAGTTCCTTCAGGGCGGCCAGTACGCCGACATGCCGGCGGGTGGCGATCTCCCAGTCGGGCGTGACGCGATAGCCGCCCGGGGCTATGACCGAGGTGTTGATCTGGGTGACGCGGACGGTCGGCACGTCGATCGTCGCCGTGGCGATGCCCATGCCCGAGGCGGCCGCCTGGATCGGAACCTGGCGGAAGGCCGGCGCCCCGGCCTGGGTCGCCCGAATGTCGAGCAAAACGTTATAGGTGTCGATCCAGGCGCCCTTGATGCGGACCTCTTCGGTCGTCAGCATCTCGATCAGTTCGGCCATCGCGGCCGTCTCCTTCAGGTCGGCCAGCATTCCAGCGGCGCGCTCACGAACGTCGGCCCGGCGGAACGTCGTCAGGCGGTAACGAAGCTGGTCGGTGTACTTGGGCGTGTCGGGGTGCAGGATCGCCGCCCGGGCCTGGCCGCGGAGGACACCGCTCTTGTCGCCAATGGCCATGTCCGACAGGTAAGCCAGGGCCATCTTGTCGGTCGGCGGACCGCTCGTGCGGGCGAACTGCGTCACGGCCTTCAGGAACGCGCTCCGCAGACGCATGTTCGGCGTGTACATGGCCAGCCCCATGGGCCACAGGGCCTTCGGGTCGGTGATTTCCAGCAACTGCCGTTCGCCCTCGCGGAATTCGGCCATGCTGCTGCTGGAAAGCGGCCCATCGGTCAGGGCCCGGACCTTGACGTACCAGTCCATCTGCTCGTCGTTGAGTTCGGACACCAGGTCGGCCCGCGTCTTCTTCGGCGACTCGGCCTGCGGTTTCTCGGCAAACGGGCTGGCATCGGCCGACGTGCTGTCGGTATCGGCCTGTTGCGTGTCGGTAGCCTTCGCATCGGCCAGCGATACGGCGGCAGCAACCATCACGAACACCGTCACCACGACGAAAGAAATGAGCAGAGTTCTCATCGCTCCGGCCTCCCTCAGAAAACACGGAATCAGCGTCCTGCCATTATGTTAACACGGGCGGCGAGGGGAAGATTCAGCAAATCCGTGGTGGTCGCAACGCCCCTCGTCCGGGCTAGAGCACTTCACGATTGAGTGTAGCCACAAGACATAAACCAGCCCAACGCATCGGAGGCCGTAACGGTTTCCAAGGCGGCGGC
>JAFGPY010000397.1 GCA_016935955.1 Planctomycetota bacterium | reverse complement strand
TCGATCTGCTTCGGGCGGTACCGGGCGTACATCAGGTCCCACCACACGGCTTTGCTGGAGAAGAACGTGTCGAGGGTCTGGTTTGTCGAGACCGGATCGGCCGCCCCTGTGGCGATCTGCACGCCGACGTCCCACTCGTCGTTGACCTTCGCGAAGGCCCCGACGCGGGCGCGGACACGGTGCCGCACACGCGGGCGCCGACGGTCGTTCAGCGTGCCGTCGTTGATCCACTCGTGACGGTAACGAAAGTCGCCCTTGAGGGTCCACTTGCTGAACCACGAGTCGGACGTCGCCTTGTCGACCTCGGCCTTCACCAGTTCGGCCAGGCGGTCGCGGTCGGCCTGCGACAGGCTGCCGCCCGTCTCGCCCTCGACCTGCTTCTTCAGCGTGGTGATCTCCTTCTGCTGGTACTGGATGATCTTGTGAAGTTCCTCGATCTGCTTCTGTACGTCGTCCTGCGCCTGTGCCGCTGGAGCCGCCGCCATGACGGCAACCGCCAGCGTCAGAACCGTGACAACCTGCCCCTTGATCATCGTCTCTCCTTTCCTTGAACGTGTGCGATCCGAGATGAAGGCCGACTGCTGCGGCCCCGAGCCGTCACACTGTTCGCCAGGGGCGCCTTTCTCACCTCGGCGACTGACGCGAACGCGTGTGTGAATTGCGCACAAAGTAGGTTTGGTGCGTGAGCGACAGGCGAATGGATGGTTAAGGGTGCGCTAATTGTTTGGGCGGCGCACGGACATCGTGTGCGCGATGAGCACGGGACTAGCTCCCGGTTAGCGACGCGTTAACGTCATTGGCCGACTGTCGCGCCGCCGCACGCCAGCGGCAGATGGAGGGTGAACGTGGAACCCTTCCGCGGAACGCTGTGCACCGTGACGCGTCCCCCGTGGGCCTGGATGATGTGTTTGACGATGGCCAGCCCAAGCCCCGTGCCGCCGAGCTTGCGGCTGCGGGCCTTGTCCACGCAATAGAACCGTTCGAATATCCGCGACAGGTGCTCCTGTGGGATTCCGCAGCCGCGATCCTCGACCGACAGGCGAATCTCCTCGTCGTTGCGCTCCACTTGGACGCGAATCTCGCCGTCGGCTTCGCTGTACTTGATGGCATTGTCGAGCAGGTTGCGGACGGCCTGCTCGAACAGGTGGCTGTTGATCCCGGCCTCGATGTTGTCGGGACACGACACCTCTATACGGATTCGCTTTTCATCGGCCTTGTCGCGGCACGTGGCCACGGCCGCCTGGATCGGATCGGCCAGCCGCGTCGCCTTCATGACCACGCGGCCGCGCTCGGCGTCCTGCTCGATGGCCGACAGGCTCAGCAGGTCGTCGATGATGGCGTTCAGCCGCTCGACCTGTCGCGCGATGATCGACAGGAAGTGGCGGGCCTTCTCATTGTCGTCCACGGCCCCCTCGTCGAGCGTCTCGACGAAGCCCTGGATGGACGTGATCGGCGTCTTCAGTTCGTGGCTGACATTGGCCACGAAGTCGCTGCGCATCCGCTCCAGCCGGCGCAGGCGCGTCACGTCCCGCAGCACCACCAGGACGCCCAGGTCGCGGCCCGCCTCGTCGCGGATCGTGCTGCCGTGAAGTTGCAGCCGCAGTTCACCGCCGTCGCGCAGGAGGCCCAACTCCTGCTCGGTCTCCTGGCGTCGCTCGCGGACCAGGGCCACGAAATCCTGCAGCTCGGGGTTGCGAATCACCTCCGCCAGGCCCCGCCCGGGCACCTCGGCCACGTCGATGGCCAGGATGGCGGCCGCGGCCTGGTTGACGCTGATGATGTGCCCGCGACCATCGATGGCCAGCACGCCCTCGGTCATGCTCGACAGAACGGCGGCAAGCTCCTGCTGCTGGCGGGTGATGGTCTTGATGCGGCGGTCGAGCTGCCGGGCCATGGTGTTCAGCGCCGCCGCCAAGCCGCCGATCTCCTCGGTGTCGGAAACGGGAAGCTTGCGGTTGAAATCGCCCTGGGCGAAACGGTCGGCGCCTTGCCGCATCTCCGTCAGCGGCTTGGCCAGCCGCCGCGAGATCAGCAGCGCCAGCACGCTGGTCAGAACGACCACGATGATCACCCCGAGCAGAATCCGCAGGCCGACGTAGTGCATAGTCTCGTTGATCTCGGTCAGGGCGAGGCTGGTCCGCAGCGCCCCGACCGGACGACCGTCCACCTTCAGAGGGACGGCCACGTACATCATCTTGATGCCTAGCGTCGGGCTGTCGCGCTGCTCGTAGCCCACCTGGCCGGCCAGCGCGGCCCGGAGTTCGGGCCGGCGGCTGTGATCGTCCATCTGGGCCGGGTCTTCTTGCGAGTCGCCGACGACCGTGCCGTCGGGCAGCACGACGGTGACGCGCGTCGTCGTGTCGCGTCCCCACTTCTTGCAGAGCGGATCGACAGAGGCGCGCTGCGAGGCCGTATCCATCGCCGTCACCAGGGCGGCAAGCACCTGGCCCTCGACCAGACGGGCCTTGTCGAGCAACTCCCGTTGCTTCAGGGGGAAGTAGAGACGGTCGAACCAGCCCAGGGCGTTGCCACCCACGGCCAGTGTGCAGACCAGAATGACCAGCAGGTACGTGACGTAGAGCTGCCAGAGGAGCCGCTTGGTCGGCATAGTCTAGACGTCCTTGAATCGGTACCCTACCCCGCGAACAGTCTCGATGTAGTCGCTGCACGGCCCCAGCTTGCGACGCAGGCTGACAATGTGCACGTCGACCGAGCGGTCCGTCACGGCGACATCCTCGCCCTGCGACCCGTCCACAATCTGGTACCGCGTGAAGACCCAGCCCGGACGGCGCGCCAGAAAGTGCAGAATGCGGAACTCCGTGTACGTCAGCTCAACGGCCTTGCCCTTGACGACCACCTCGTGCCGCCGCGGGTCGATCTTCAGGTCGCCGACGGACAGCACGGCGCCGTCGTCGGACGCGGCTCCACGAGGGCGCCGCAGCACGGCCTTGATCCTGGCCAGCAGCACACGCGGGCTGAAGGGCTTGGTGATGTAGTCATCGGCCCCCAGTTCCAGGCCCGCGACGATGTCGGCCTCTTCACCCTTGGCCGTCAGCATCACGACGGGGATCGGCTTCGTGCCCGGCTCGCCCTTCAGCGAGCGGCAGACCTCCAGGCCGTCGGTCCCCGGCAACATCAGGTCCAGCAGGACGAGGTCCGGCTTCTCGGCCTGAACGGCCTTCAGCGCCTCCTCGCCGTTGGTCACGCACTGAACGCGAAACCCCTCGCGGCTCAGATTGTACTCCAACAGTTCGAGAATATCCTCTTCGTCGTCGACCGCCAGAATTCGCTGTTTGCTCATAGACTCGCTTCCAACACAGGTTTTGAAAGACTACCCCCGAGCAAAGGGTAGTCGCCTTGTGTTAATCCTGTGTTAGCGGCCAACAAGGACTCTGTTATGTCGCGGTGACCCCGGACCGGCGACGCCGTCGGCCCCGCTGAGAACATTATCTATGAACGCCCTGCCGACGCAACCAAAAACGTGCCCGCCCGCCGTTCCTTGCGGCCTTGACACATCCGCCCGATGCCGATACATTCGTACGGGTTCGAGCGGGATAAAGGCACACGTGCCGGCAGGCGATTTCTGAGCGGACCTTCCGGAATCGATTCACAGGGCGGCGCATCCGTGCGCTCGTACGTCACATCATGATTGGGAGGAGCATCCGATGGCCGACCAGCAGGGAGCCAAAGTCAAGGGCGTCGTGGACATCGTCTTCTTGCTCGACGCCACAGGCAGCATGCAGCCGTGCATCGACGCCCTGAAGACCAACATCTCGACGTTCATCGACACGCTGACCACCAAGAACGCCAACAACCAGACGCCCGTCAAGCACTGGCGGGCCAAGGCCGTCGGCTACCGCGACTTTACCAGCGACGCCGTGCCGCTCGTGGACAATCCGTTCGTCGAGGATGCCGCGGCCGTCAAATCGCAACTGGCCGGCATCACGGCCGAGGGCGGCGGCGACGAAGCCGAGTCGCTGCTCGACGCCCTGTACCAGGTGGCCTCGATGGAGCAGACCGGCAAGGGCGGACAGTACGAACCCACCAAGTGGCGTTACCGCAGCGAAGCGGCCCGTGTGGTCGTCGTCTTCACCGACGCGCCCTACAAGGAAGTCATGGCCAATCCTTCGGGCGGCACGTTCGAGGACTTGAAGAACGCCATTCACGCCAACCGCATCGTGCTGAGCATCTTCGCTCCGAACCTGCCCTGCTACGATCTGCTGGCCAGCCTGGACAAGTCGGAACTGATGGCCTACGACTTCGATACGGCCGACCTGCAAGGCGCCCAGAAGGCGCTGGCCGAGTTCACGGCCGACGGCGAGAACTTCAGGCAGACGCTCGTGCAACTGGCCAAGAGCGTTTCGAAATCGGCCGAGGTGCCGTCGCTGTAGGGCCAGGCAGGCAACGGCCGCAGGAGCAGCCATGAGCACCCGACGTGTCGCCGACGTGATCTTCTGCCTCGACGCCTCGGCGTCCATGCAGCCGTGCATCCAGGCCGTCCGCCGCCACATCGGCGACTTCGTCCGCGGACTTCACAGCGATCCGCAGTCCACGTGGGACGTGCGGCTGGATTTCGTCGCCCATTCGGCTTCCGAGGACGCCGACGCCACGGTCTTCCGGCAGCGGTCGCTTCACAACGAGTCGGTGGTCGGCGCCCTGTACGCCGGCTCGCAGAGCGCGAGGTTCTTCACCACGGACGTCGAGCAGTTCAGCCGCGGACTCAACGACGTGGAGGTCAGCGGCAACGAGGCGCCGTTGGTGGCCCTGGACACCTGTCTGGACTTTCCGTGGCGCGATGCGGCCGAGTGTCACCGCGTCGTCATCCTGATGACCGACGAGCCCCTGGAAAGCGGCGTGCTGGTCAACGATCAACTCCAGATGCTCCCGGCCGTGATCGACAAGATTCAGAAGCTTCGCGTCATGCTCTTCATCGTCGCGCCGCCGTCGGACGGCTTCAGCC
>JAFGPY010000396.1 GCA_016935955.1 Planctomycetota bacterium | reverse complement strand
GCCGCGAAGCGGCGTCGTGCGCTTGCGGGCCGGCTTAGTCTCGGCGGCGCCGGACGTTTCCTCGGCTTCCGGTTCGCCCTCGCCCTTCAGCGACAGCGAGATGCGACGGTCCGAGGCGCTGACGTTCAGCACGCGGGCCTGCACCTTCTGTCCTTGCCGCACGACGTCGCTCGGCCGCTGGATCGGCTTGTCCGACAGTTCGCTGATGTGGGCCAGCCCGTCGACGCCCGGCTCCAGTTCGATGAACGCCCCGAAGTCCGCCAGGCGAGTCACCGTGCCCTCCACGGCTGCGCCGATCGGGTACTTCCGCTCGACCTCCGACCACGGGTCGGGCTCGAAGGCCTTCAGGCTTACGCTCATCCGCTTGCGCTGCGGGTCGACCTCCATGACGCTGACTTCCACCGGCTGGCCCTTCGACAGAATCTCCGACGGATGGTTGATCCGCTTCTTCCAGGTCATCTCGCTGATCGGGATCAGGGCCTCCAGGCCCGGCTCGATCTCGACGAAGGCCCCGAACTTGGCCAGGTTGGTCACCTTGCCCTTGACCGCCTGCCCGGCCTTGTACTTGTCGGCCACGCCTTCCCACGGATCGGTCTGCAACTGCTTCAGGCCCAGGCTGATCCGCTTGCCGCCCTGCTCGATCTTCAGCACCTGGACGTTCAGCTTCTGGCCGAGCTTGACGACGTCCTTCGGATCGTCCACGCGCGAGTAGCTCATGTCGCTGACGTGCAAAAGGCCGTCCACGCCGCCGATGTCCAGGAAGGCGCCGAAGGGCATGATGTTGCGGACCGTGCCGGTGCGGACCTGGCCCTCGGCCAGTTCGGCCATCGTCTGCTCGCGGGACTCGGCCGCCTGACGCTCGAGCATCTTGCGGCGCGACAGCACAACGTTCTTGTCGTTGCGGTCCAGCTCAACGACTTCGGCCGTAATGCGCTGGCCGATCATCGTGCTGACGTCCTCGATGCGCACGATGTCCACCTGGCTGGCCGGCATGAACGCCCGGATGCCCTTGAGGTCGCACTCCAGGCCGCCTTTGTTGACGCCCGTGACGCGGGCCTCCACGATGTCGCCCTTGGCCATCGTCGCCCAGGCCGTCTTCTGCGCCACGCCCTGACGCGACAGGATCAGCAGACCCTCACGCTCGTCGTAACGCTCGATCAGCACCTCGATCGTGTCGCCGACCTGCGGCAACTTGTCGGGTTCGAACTGGTCGCTGGTGATCACGCCCTGGCTGCGGCCGCCGAGGTCCACGAACAGGTCGCTGCCCGTGATGCCGATGACCTTGCCTTTCTTCAGCCCCTCGACCGCGGCCTCCGACGACGCGTTGCGCGCCGCTTCGACCTCGTCCATCACCTCGTCGATGCTCTTGCCGCCAAGGGCATCCTGGATCTCGCGCTCGAGCTGCTCGTCCAGCCGATGGTCCGCATCGCTGCGGAACGTGTTGTCGCCGCCTGCTTCACTGCCCATGCCTGGTTTCCTACACTTGTTGCCGATGACTGACTTGATCGTGCTCGTTGCCGATGGGCCGCAGCCACGGTGACCGCGACCTCTCCAATCGACCGCGTATTATAGCTGATGGGCCGCCCATGGCGAGCCCCTGTTGCCCAAAAACCGGGGCATTTTTGGCCGCCCGGCAGGTCGCTCCGGGGGCCGCCGGGACGGCCGTCGCAACCGCTCGCCGGGCTTTTTGCGCCCGGACGGCTTGCACGGGCGGGGGGGCCGCACTATGATGGTCGCATGCCGCGACTGACGCGCGAAGAGCTTCGCCTTGAACTCCAGAAGATCGCCCACCGGACGATCACGCTGGCGCTGACGACCAACGCCTCCAGCTACATCAGCTTCCGTCCCGACCGCGAGCCGCTTGATGTCCGCATCCAGCGGGCCTTCCTGGACGCCCCGGACGACGTGATCGTCGGCGTCGGCCGCTGGCTCGGCGGACGCTCGCGCCGCTGCCCCGAGGTGGTCGACCGGTTCATCAACTGTCCGCCGCCCGAACTGGTGGAGCATGTCCACACGCGACGACGCGACCTGAAGACCGAAGGGCGATGCTACCATCTCGGCGCGCTGCTGGACCGCGTCAACCGCCGTTTCTTCCGCAACACGATCAGCACGCGGATCACCTGGGGCCGCCGCCTGCCGCGCCGCCGGGTCCAGGCGCGCACCCTGGGCATCTACTATCGCGGCGAGAACGTTATCGTTCTCAGTCCCGTGCTCGACCAGTGGCTCGTGCCCGAGTGGTTCGTCGAGTTCACCGTCTATCATGAGTGCCTCCACGTCCTGCAGCATCCCGGCGAACGGCCGCACGGGCCGGCGTTCCGTCGTCGCCTGCGGCTGCATCCGCACTACGGCGCCGCCATGCAATGGGAGAAGGCCAACATCGACCTGTTGACCGGTCACCAGCGTCAAGTGCAACAGCAGGCCGCATGCCGCGTCGAGCGAAAGGACAACGTCCGCCAACTGGACTTCGACTGGTAGGAAGATTGTTGGCTCGGTGCCATGGCGGTCGATGTGTGCCGCCATGTAGCCCGGCCGCCCTCGGCCGGGGAGCGTGGGGTGCCATGCTTCTGCTTGCCGTCAGGTCCTGAGCCTGCCGAAGGGCAGAAGCATGCCGAAGACCCTTGCCGCATCGTGGGCGGTTCGCGAGCCGCCCCTACAGAGTCCCCAACCACACACGGGAGACACGCCATGACCATTCACGAAGTCGGCGACCGCCGGGCCATGGGCTACCTGGCCACCAAGCCGACGATCATCGTCACGACGCTGCACGCCTCGGGCGTGGTCAACGCCGGGGTCTTCGGCGCCTACACCAACCTGTCGCCCGAGCACGTGGGCATCGCCGTCCACAAGGAGAGCCACACCTACGCCAACATACTCAGGGCAGGGCAGTTCACCGTCAACGTGCCGGGCGCCGACCTTGTGAAGGCCATCCGCGTGCTGGCCGACGACATTCCGCCCGAGCGGAGCGAACTGGACGAGGCCGGTCTGACCGTACGCCCCGGGCAACAGATCGCCACGCCGTCGATCGCCGAATGTGTTGCCGCCGTGGAGTTCCGCTTCGACCGCGAGGTGCCCGTCGCGGGCCACTCCTTCATGATCGGCCGCTGCGTCGGCGGCTGGATTCGCGAGGACTGCCTCGACGATGACGGCAAGATCAACATCTTCGCCGCCCGGGTCTTCAAGGATTTCAAGTATCCCAAGCCGCTCTACGTTCTGCCGGGCGAGGTCATCGAAGGCTGATAGAATGGTGGTTAGGCAGATGCCCCGACCAAGGGGGCCATGGCTGCCCCGCAGCCATGCTTGTGTCACGCCTTCTCCAATACCTGTGCCGGGTGCCACGCCCAGGCCCGGCGCAGGTGTAGGGTGGTTGCTTGCAGCCACGCGGGCGACTTGACGACGTAGTATAGAATAGTAGGAAGAGACTGCGGTCGCGCCGAGGATCTCCCAGGGGCCGACGCTGGCTCGGCCGAGGAGGCATCCGATGAGCATGGAACGTTGGATCCGTCTGATTGCCGGGACGTTCATTCTGGCCAGCTTGCTGCTGGCGTACTTCGTCAGCCGCCACTTCCTGTGGTTTACGGCCTTTGTCGGGGTCAACCTGCTGCAATCGTCGCTGACCAGGTGGTGCCTGATGGAAGACATCCTGGCCCGCTTCGGCGTCAAGCGTTGCGGCGAGACTGCACCTCCGCATTCAGATCCTGCGGCTTAAACATGTAGGGCGGCTGCTCGCAGCCGCCGATCCGACAAGTCGCGTGGCTGCCCCTCGACAAGCTCGGGATTTACGACAAGCAGCCACCCTACGTTCTCACCTTTGTGCCACGGCAGTGCGCATGCGGTCGAGGGCCTCGGTGAGCAGGCTCCTCGGGCAACCGAAATTCAATCGCACGTAACCCGGAGCGGCAAACTCCTTGCCGTCCATCAGGCCGACACCGGCTTCCTCAAAAAAGGCCGCGGGGTTTTTCACGTCAAGGCCGCGAGCGTCGATCCAGGCCAGGTACGTCGCCTCGACGTTCGTCATCGTCAGTGGCGGCAGGGTGGCGATGGTTCGCTCGAGAAGGTCACGGTTGCCGCGCAGGTAATCCAGCAGGGCCAGCCGCCACGGTTCGCCGTCGCGCCATGCGGCCAAGGCGGCAGCGTAGCCGAACGGGTTGCCACCCGGCACCAGTCCGCTGCGGGCCTTCACAAACCGTCGTCGCAGATCGTCGTCGGCGATGATCGCCACGGCGCACCGCAG
>JAFGPY010000054.1 GCA_016935955.1 Planctomycetota bacterium | reverse complement strand
GTCCTGATCGACCGCTTGCCCGACTTCGATTGTCCAGCCATTGTGAGCCTCCTGCCTGGCGACGTTTGTCGCACAGCATCGTAGCACGGTACGTCAAGCGCCGGGCGGCGGTGCCGTGCTGTCCGGGTATAATGGCCAGGCGCGAGAAGACAGCCGAGATCGTCCGCCGCATGACGCCGCACTACATCTACATGCTCGCTCGGCCCGATGGTCAAGCAACCGTCGGCACACTTCTGCAAGCAGAGGCGTGGCACCTACGGCCGCTGCCGCACACCTCGAGGATCGCCAAGCAATAAAAGAGGGTGGCATGGCCGCGCTGGCGTGGGCCATGCCACCCGGCGTTGTCTATTTGCCCTGTGCGGCCCTCTTGAAGCGGCCGAAGAACTTCAGCGTCATGGGCAGGTACTTGTCCGGATAGTACGCGTGCCCGTGCTCGTCGAAGACGTGCAACTCGACCGTCTGGCCGAGTTCCTTCATCTTCGCCTCCACCTTCTTGGCTCCGTCCACGGGCACCACCGTGTCGTCGCCGCCCTGGAGGATCATCGTCGGCACGTTCTTCAGCGCCTCGGCCTTGTCGGGATTGCCCGTGCCCGAGACGCAGCAGATGGCCGCGAAGTACTCGGGGTGCTCGGTAGCCAGCGTGTAGGTGCCGAAGCCGCCCATCGAGATGCCCGTCAGGTAGACGCGGTCGCGATCGATCTTCAGGTACTCGGCCAGGGCCAGGTCGAGCAGTTGCTTGACGTCGCCCGGCGGCCGGTTGCGAGCGTGCCACTTGGGCATCACCGCCACGTAGCCCGCCTCGTTGAGAATCTTCAGGATCTTGCCGCCGTCCATCTCGGGCCAGTAGTTCTCGTTGCCCCCGCCTCCGTGCAGCATGTAGACAAACGGCACCTTGTCGGACGTCCAGTAGTTGTCGGGCAGGAAAACACGGTACGGCACCAGCTCCTTGTCGCCGGCCGACCGGTAAGCTCGCCGCAAGTCGCCCGTGCGACCCTGGTACGGGTCCTCCCCGGCCTTCAGCCGCCGCACGGTTTCGCGGGCCTGGTCCAGCGCGTGTCGCAGGGCGTCCACGGGCTCGGCCTCGGTCAGTCCTTCATGCTCGGCCAGTCCGGCCTTCCAGGCGCCGGCCGTCGAAGCGGCGCTCTCGGTCAGCTTCTCGTGCCCGGCCTTCAGGTACTCGACCATGTGCTGCATGTCGGCCAGGCAGCTTGCGGCCTTCGGATCCTTCGATTCGGCCAGTTCCTTCGTGAACGTCTCGATGCCGCCAATCTCGTCATTGAGCGTGGCCAGCAACTGGCCGGCCAGGATCACGTCGCCGGTGATCGTGCACTGCGGCATCGTGCTGCTGATGGTCATCTGGTACTGGCCGTCGTCGACCTGAGGCAACACGAACAGCCGCACGACCGACTTGTCATCCTCGGACTTCGGCTGCTCGGCGGCCGGTTTGAGGTCGATCGTCTTGTCGCCGACCTTCAGTGTCACGCTCACGTCGCCGACCGCCTGGTTGAAGGACCGGACGGCGACCGCCATCGTATTGTCGCCGCCTTGTCGCATCAGGGTCGAACTGCTGAGCAGGCCGCAGTAGCCGTCGGAGGTCACCTCCAGCCGCACCAGCCGCGACAGTTCCTCGGCCTTCAGTTCGACCTCGCTCTCGGCCAGGAAGAAGCCGTCGAGGTTCAGATCGCCGTCCTTGATAAGCGACAGGGTGACCTTCGTGGGGCCCTTCTTCAACGGCCCGATGTCGCCCATGGCGAAACCGTAGTCCGTGGCCTTGCGGCCCCAGCCGCCGGTGTTGCCGAACGAGATCTCGCGCTTGACCGATTGTCCGCCGCCGGTCACGTCCACTTCCAGAATCGCCGGCACCATGCTTTCGCGCCAGTGCAGCCGCGCGTAGCGCAGCACCACCTTGGCGTTGGCGACGTCTTGCGGCAGGTCCAAGTCGAACGTCACCTGGCTGCCGGGCTTGTTGAGCGTCTGGCTGTAGAGCAACTTGCCGCCCGAGGCCGGCGGTCGCGGGTCGACCTGTTTCTCAACGTCCTTGCGGGCGGAGGCGAAGTCCTCGGCCTCGTGCCAGAGCACGAAACTCGGTCCGGCCGCCATACAGTATGAGGCCGCAACCGCCAGAACCGCCGTCACCGCCGCTGTCGCGGGAAGCCACGCCTTCAACGCGTAAGCGATCATCGCCGTCTCCTTTCTAAAGATGGAAGTGTGCTCACTGTGCAATGTCACATAAGTCCCTTGAGGTGTCGGTGGCGGGTGCCATGCCTGCCCCTGCAGGCATGCCGAATGGTTCCCGCCCGGCGTATGGCTGCCCCTCGACGCTGCTCGGGATCTACGACGGGGCAGCCATGGCACCCAAGGCAAGAAGACTCACCTGACACCGCTTAGTCTACCAGAGACGGTCCGCCCGTGCACCAGTCAAAACGCCCTGTCCGGCGGCATTGGAATTTCCGGGAAAGCACATTGGCATTGTCTCAGCCGCGCAGTATTCTGGCGGCAGCAGTGCGATGGGTTTCCTGCTTTCTGATAGTGACGATCGTCAAACCACAGAGTGCGACGAGGCTGGCCATGGGCAAACGCAGCGGCAGCACCTTTTCCGTGGGCGTCGATTACGGAACCAACAGCGTCCGGGCCCTGGTCGTCGACGTCGCGACCGGCCGCGAACTGGCTACGCACGTGGTCGCCTACCCGAGCGGCCGCGACGGCATCCTGCTCGATCCGAAGGACCCCAACCTGGCCCGCCAGAATCCGGCCGATTACGTCAAGGGCTTCTTCGCCGCCGTGGGCGGCGCGGTCCGCCGGGCTCGCAAGGTCCGCTCGTTCGATCCCGCTCGCGTCGTCGGCATCGGCATCGACACCACGGGCTCGACGCCGATCCCCGTGGACCGCACGGGTCAGCCGCTGGCCTTCCAGAAACGATTCAGCCGCAACCTCGCCGCCCAGGCCTGGCTGTGGAAAGATCACACCGGCCACGCCGAAGCCGCCGAGATTACCGACGCCGCCCGGCGCCGCGGCGCGGCCTACCTGGCCAAGTGCGGAGGCACGTACAGCTCCGAGTGGTTCTGGTCGAAGGTGCTGCACTGCCGCCGCGCGGCCCCGGCCGTCTTCCGCGCTGCCCACTCGTGGGTCGAGTGCTGCGACTTTGTGCCGGCCTACGTCACGGGCAACCTCGATCCGGCCGTCCTATCGCGAAGCGTCTGCGCCGCCGGGCACAAGGCCATGTACAACGACGCCTGGGGCGGCCTGCCGAGCAAGGCATTCCTCAAGGGACTCTCGCCCGACCTAGCCTCGCTGCGCGACCGGCTCTACGACCGCGCCGTGCCGTCGGACCACGTGGCCGGCCGGCTCAGCGCCGCCGTGGCCCGCAAGGTCGGCCTGCCCGCGGGCATCCCCGTGGCCGTGGGCGGATTCGACGCCCACTTCGGCGCTGTCGGCAGCGGCATCCGGCCCGGCACCCTGGTCAAGATTCTCGGCACCTCCTCCTGCGACATGATGGTCCATCCGGCCGACCTCCCGCTGGCCGACATTCCCGGGGTGTGCGGCATCGTGCCGGGATCGATCGTCCCCGGAATGATCGGGCTGGAAGCCGGCCAGTCGGCCGTCGGCGACATCTACAACTGGTTCGTCAGCCACCTCTGCCCCGCCTCGATGGCCAAGGGCAATCCGCACGAAAACCTCTCTCGCGCAGCCGCCAGACTCAAGCCCGGCGAGAGCGGCCTGGTGGCCCTCGACTGGAACAACGGCAACCGGACGATCCTGATCGACTCGCAACTCACGGGACTTCTGATCGGCCAGACGCTGCACACAACGGCCGCCGAGATCTACCGGGCCCTGATCGAAGCGACGGCCTTCGGGGC
>JAFGPY010000395.1 GCA_016935955.1 Planctomycetota bacterium | reverse complement strand
CGCAGGTTACGGTCGTATCCTCCTCCCCGCAGCCAGAACCTGCGCACCAGCCGGCCGTCCGGACGACGGTCCTCCATCCATCTCAGGGACGATTCGTCGTGACGATGGGCCCAGGCGATGGCCCACGTGGTCACGGGTTTCTTGATCTGATAAAGAATCGATCGAACCGGCACTCCGTCGTGAGGCCGAACCACCAGGTGAACGTGCTCGGGCATGACCACGTAGGCCCACAGGTCGAAGGGGCACTTGCCCTTGGCCTGGCCCACGGCCTCGAAGAACCATGCAGCCGAGCGGGGACTGCGCAGCAGCGGCCTGCGGTCCAGACATGAGAACGTCAGGTAGTGCGCCGATCCCGGCAGGTCCCAGCGCGTGCAGAGCTTGCGATGCTTGCTCCGGTCAAGGCCCATCCTGCGAATCTACTGCTGGCCACTTGTACACGCAATGGAATTCGGCATGGCGGCGAACCACGGCCGCCATGGCACCCGCTTCTTCGTTGAGGACGCTACCCACCCAAGCATGGCGGCACACAACGGCCGCCATGGCACCCGGCCCTGAAAGCCGATGACAGCCGGGAAGACGACGCAGAATGGCCCCGGCTCTTGGCCGCTATTCCCCCGAATCCTTGTGCGTCATCTGGACCTTGCCGTTCATGAAGCTGACCACGTAGGCCGCATCGCCGACTTCCCACGTCTTGACGACCATGGTCATCCCCTCGGCGCCCGTGCCGCCGGAATTGGTCGGCGGTCCCAGGAGCTTCTCGACCTCGGCTTCGCTCATGCCCATCTTGACCTTCGAGAAGTTCGCCGCCACCTTGCCGGCGTCGACCGCCGATCCCTCGGGCGAATCGCCGCCCTGCTGAACGACCATCGCCTTGCCGTCGTGGAACTGCACGCTGACCATGTTGTCGCCCTTCTCCCAGATGCAGCTCAGGACCTCTTTGCCGTCGATGTTCATCGTCATTTCCTGCGTGGGCTCGCCGAGTCTGGCCACCACCTCGTCGCGGGTCATGCCCATCTTGATCTTGCCGACCGCACCCGATGCCGCCGGAGTCGTTGCTTCGCCGCCGGAGCTTTCGGCTCCGCCCTGGGCGCCGCCGGATGCCGGGGCCTTCGTGGTCGCCGGCTTCTCGCGCGCCGATGAACATCCGCCCAGAACCATCGCCAGAACCGACACGATAACCATTGCTGCCATGAGATGCCTCATCGGAAGCTCCTTTGCCGTCAACAGTGCCCGCTGTTCCGTCACTCGTCGCTGCGGCCGAGCCGCAACAACACCCGTGCATTATCTCTCCGCGCCCGCTCACCGTCCACCCGGATTTCGCCGACGCACGACGGCTGCCTGTGCGTGAACCTCTGGCATCACGACGGGACGCGTGCTATGCTGTGCCGCAGCGGCAGTCACCAAGCCCTCGAAGGAGAACGGCCATGAGCAAGCAGAGCCACGTCATTGTCGGCATCCACGTCACGGAGCGCACCCGCCACGCCAACGAAATCCAGAAGGTCCTGACCCAGTTCGGTTGCAGCATCAAGACGCGTCTCGGCCTGCACGAGGCCTCGGCAGAGTTCTGCAGCCCGAACGGATTGATCCTGCTGGAATGCGTCTGCGGCGGTGGGGAATGCGACCAGATGGTGACCCAGCTTGAAGCGATCGAGGGCCTGGAAGTTCAGAAGATGGTCTTCGACCATTAGCGACGGATCGAGCCGTCTCGCACCGCGACGCCCGACCACATCCGCCGCACAAATTCCGCCCCGGCTACGATGCCCACCATGCCGATCTCGCGATCCGACTCGTAGCTGATCCAGCCGTCGAACCCCGCCGCCGCCAGCCGCGAAAAGATGTAGTCGTAATCCACGTCGCTCTGTTCGAACGGTTGGGTCTGATTCCAACGGCCGGCCTCGATGCCGCCCTCGAAGCGGATGTTCTTCAGGTGAACGTACGCCGTCCGACGGACCAGGACGTCGCGCTCCAGGAAATCCTGCGGGCTCTGGCCTTCGCGGTACGCCGACCCGGTGTCGAAGTTCATCGCCACGTGCTCGCTCGGCAGCCGCTCGAGCATCTGCTCGGCCACTTCGGCCCGCAGAGGCAACCATCCCGGATGATTCTCCAGCACCAGGCGAATGCCCTTGGCCGCCGCCAGGGGCACACAGGCCTCGAGCGTCGCCACGGCGTTGTTCACGGCCTCCTGGCGACTCATGCGATAACGCTCGTAGTAGGCCCAGTTGCCCGACCCGATTACCACCAGCGACGTTCCGAGCTGCGCAGCCAACTCCAGGTACCGGGCGATCTCGTGCACGGCCTCCTCACGTTGGGGACCGGCCGGCTGGTTCGGCTGCGCACTGAAAGCGTTCAGCGCCGAGACCTCGATCGGCAACTGCGACAGCAAATCGATCAGCTGCTGGACATCCTCAGCCGGCAACAGCCGCAACCACGCCTCGGCAATTTCCACACCGTCCAGGGCATTGGCGGCGCAGAACTCCACCCATTCGAGGATCGCCTTCAGACCGTGTTCGGGGATGGCGCGAGCGATACGCGCATAAGGCAGGCTCGAGACTCTCATGGTCCCTCCCAGCGTACATAGGTGACCGCGGCACAGGACGTGCCGGGCCAAGCGCAGAAGTATCTTAACCCAAACCATGCATAAGTGCGGCATGGAAATGATGGAAAATTCTCCCGGCGGGAAATTCCTTGTCCCCGGGTCCGCCGCTCCCGGCTAGAATGCCCCCCATGAAGACCGTTGACCTTGCCTATGGCCGGACGCCCTTGGTCGTCCGGTTGCCCGACAGCGCCCAGGTGCTCCGCGGCCCGGGGGCCTCTCCCCTGGCCCGGCCCGAGGAGGAAGTGCTCCGGGCCCTGTCGCAGCCCATTGGCGGCCCCCCGCTGGCGAAACTGATCCGGGCCAGGCGGCCGCAAACCGTGGCTATCACCGTCAGCGACATCACCCGCCCCGTGCCCAACCGGCTGTTGCTCCTGCCGATGCTCGACGTGCTCAACCGCCACGGCATCGACGATTCGCAGGTCGTCGTGGTCGTGGGCACGGGCATGCACCGCGAGTCGACGCCCGAGGAACTCGACATCATCGTCGGTCGCGAGATCCTCGACCGCGTCGAGGTGATCGACCACCTGCCGCGCGATGCCGCGTCGCTGGTCGAGGTCAGCCGCGATCCGCCCGTGTCGGTCAATCGCCGCTTCGCCCAGGCCGACCTGCGGATCGTCACCGGACTCATCGAGCCGCATTTCATGGCCGGATTCAGCGGCGGCCGCAAGGGCGTCTGCCCCGCCCTGGTCGACCTCGAGACCGTCCAGCGCTTTCACGGCTACGAGACGCTGGCCCATCCGCAGGCTGACACCGGACGCCTCGACGGCAATCCCTGCCACGATATCGCCCTGGCCGTGGCCCGGACCGTCGGCGTCGATTTCCTGGTCAATGTCGCCATCACACACGACCGCCGGCTGGCCGGCGTCTTCGCCGGCGACCTCGTTGCGGCCCACGAGGCCGGTTGCCGTAAGGTCGACCAGTGGGTCACCGCCGAGATCGACGGCCCTTTCGACCTGGTGGTCACCTGCGGCGGCGGATATCCGCTCGACCAGACCTTCTATCAGACCGTCAAGGGCATGGTCACCGCCCTGCCGGCCCTCGCTCCAGGCAGCACGTTGCTTCAGGCCAGCCATTGCGGCGAGGGCATCGGCAGCCAGGCCTACAGCGACCTGATGCTGACCTACGACAACGACTGGCGACGCTTCCTGGCCGACGCCGAGGCCCACAAGGACCGCACCCTCCTGGACCAGTGGCAGTACCAGATGCAGGCCCGCGTCCTGCAGCGAATTGGCATGGACAGACTGCTCTTCATCAGTGACGGCATCCCGCCACAGACCCTGCGGCGGCTGTCGGTCACGGCGATCGAAGGGCCGCAGGATGCCACCGGGCGGCTGCAGGCAACCATCGACCGCTATGTCGCAGACCATCCAACGAGCCGCATTGCCGTCATTCCCGAGGGCCCCTACACGCCCCTGAGAATCGCCTGACCGGCATCCCTGGCCGCTCGCGATGCCCGGCCCGGCGCATCCGCGTGCGTCGCCTACCAGCCCGTTGAAAAAATGTAGCCCGGCCGCCCTCGGCCGGGTGACACTGACCTGAACGGTCGTTTGCCGCCTTCTGTCACGCCCGAGGGCGGG
>JAFGPY010000394.1 GCA_016935955.1 Planctomycetota bacterium | reverse complement strand
CGGCAACATCAGCCGCCATGTGTGTCTGAAACGAGACGTCATCCTGCTGCTCCCACGTGATGAATCGAACCGATCGTCGGGCCGCCGCAACGCAACCGCAAAACAGTTTGATTGACGCCGTGAAAACATGCAACTAAAATTTCGGCTTGGCGGTCGGCGCTCGCCGGCTGCACGGCGCAAGGGAGAAACCGCCTCGCTCTCGGGGCGGCCACTGGCGAAAGGAGAGCGACGTGAAGTACTCGGTCTTTACGGTCTGCATGCCGGAGTACGTTCCGCAGGACGCGGTCAAGCGGCTGAAGAAGTGGGGCTACGACGGCGTGGAGTGGCGGTTCTACAACCGTCCCGACAACGTCGATCCGAAGGCCGGCTTCTGGGGCGGCAACATGGCCACGATCGACCCGCGCACCTGGGAGAAGGAAGTTCCCGAGATCAAGAAGCTGTGCCGCGCGGCCGGTCTGAAGATGCCGTCGCTGGCCGCCTACGCCGGATGCAGCGAGCCCGACAAGTACAAGCCGGCCATCGAGGCCGCGGCCGCCCTGGGCGCACCGCTGGTGCGCATCGGCGTGCCGCGCTACGACAAGACGATCGGCTGGAAGAAGATCTACTCGAAGGCCGTGCGCGACTACGCGAAGGTGGTCAAGTACGCCGCACGCTTCAAGGTCAAGCCGGTGATCGAGATTCACATGGGCATCATCACGGCCAGCGCCGCCGCGGCGGCGCAGTTCTGCGGCAACTTCTCACCGAAGCAGATCGGCATCATCTTCGATCCGGGCAACATGGTCTACGAAGGCTACGAGCAGTACCAGATGGGCCTGGAGATGCTCGGCGGGTACCTGGCCCACGTGCACATCAAGAACTCGCGGTGGGAAGTCACCGGCGCGACGACCGACGGGGCCGTCGTCTGGAAGCCGACCTTCGCGGCCATGAAGAACGGCTGCGTGGACTTCGAGGAACTGCTGCGGGCCCTGAAGGCCGTCGGCTACAACGGCTGGCTGAGCTTCGAGGATTTCAACACTGCCAAGAAGACCGACGAGAAACTGCCCGAGGACATCAAGTACCTGAAAGCCATCGAGCGGCGCGTCAAGTAGCCGCGGCGCGAAACCGAATGGAAACCAAGAAGGGCGACGGAGCCAATGCTTCGTCGCCCTGCGTTCTTCGGTGAGGGGCGCCACGCGTCTCCTTGCCGTCAGGCCCTGAGCCTGTCGAAGGGGAGAAGCATGCGCAAGGCCTTACCCGAGCGGCATGCTTGTGCAAGCACAAGCATGGCACCCTTTGGTAACATTATGGTTCACCCCTTGATCGCCGGGGTGCCATGGCTGCCCCGCAGCCATGCCGAACGTCCCTTGCCTCACGCATGCCTGCAGGGGCAGGCATGGCACCCTCAACGAATGTCAGCGGCCGTCTTCCGCCCGTGGCGGCGCCAGGGCCTCATCGGGATGGTTCAGGAAGTAGGTCCAGCGGCTGTGGTGACACTTCTCGTCGTCCCACATCCGCATCAGCATCTCGTGCGTCTGGGGGTCCCATTCCATGGCGACCGTCAGGTGTGCGTAGTGGTCGATCGCCTTGCCCTCGACCCACGCCCCCAGCCGCATCATGGCCCGCACGCCGAGCATCCGCGAGACGCGGCCCATCACCCACCCGACGACGTAGAACGGCGCCCGCAGGAGCATCGGCCTGCCGCCGTACTCCATCAGCCGCGACAGACTGTCGGCCTGGTGCACCAGTTCGTTGTCCATCGCGGCGATCAACTGGCGGTTCAACTCGGTCAGCCGGGGCGACCACTGGGCGCGGTAGACCTGCACGGCCATGGTCTCCAGGCGATTGATGGTCCGCAACGTCTTACGAGCCGCGCGCCGCTGGGCGGGCGTCGTCGCGGCGGCGCGAAGGCGCACGTCGCGAGTCTGCATCTCGCGGCGAATCGTCTGCTCCGTGCAGTGCGGCGTGTCGTCGCTCATCATCGCTCCGCTTGCCAGGTGCCGGACGTCGTACAAGCCCGCCGCACTGCGGTGGGATACGATCTGCTCGGAAACTCTCGATCCCCCGGCAATGCCGGGGGCTTGTCAGAGCGCACGCCCACGGCCGCGCGGGATCTGTCCGACCTCTTCAGGTGGCCATCCTAGCAGGACCGTCGCACCATGACAACCGCTTCGCCGAACTCCGGACCGCCCACGTGCGTCTATTCCTGTGACGGGTCCCCGCGGGCCGCGCCGAGAAAGGACGTGCCACGACGAGCGCGGCGTGTCATAATGGGAACCGCTCGGTCGGGGATGCGGGAAGGCAATCATGATGCTGAAACGTCGCACGGCGAAATCGCTCGGCGTACTGCTGGTGCTGATGCCGTTCTGCGCCCTGTCATGCAGCGGTTGCCGGACAGCCTTCGAGTCGGCCACATGGGACGCGCGGCCGGGCCGGCTGCTCAACGGCCGCGCCGCCGTCGTCTATTCCAGCCGCTACGAAATCGACCTCTGGGGCTTCGAGAAGTCGCACTCCTTCGACATTCACAAGTACCGCCGCATGGCCCGGGCCCTGGTTGACGGCGGCTACCTGGCGGCCCCCGACTTCTTCGTCCCCGGCGAGGTCAGCGACGAGATGCTGCTGTCGGTCCACACGCCCGAGTACCTGGCCAAGCTGCGCAGCCCGTCGAACGTGGGCCGCTACCTGGAGAACGGTGCGGTGGCCATCCTCCCGAGCGGCACGGTGGACGACCGCCTGCTGACAGCCTTCCGCGTGACCACCGGCGGCACGGTTCTGGCCGCGCGGCTCGCGTGGCAGTGCGGCCTGGGCATCAACCTGGGCGGCGGCTATCACCACGCCCATGCCGATCACGGCGAAGGATTCTGCATCTACGCCGACGTGCCGATCGCCGTTCGCCAGTTGCAGCGCGAGGGTCTGCTGCGCCGCGTGCTGCTGGTCGATCTCGACGTGCACCAGGGCAACGGCAACGCCCGCATCTTCGCCGGCGATCGCGACGTCTTCACCTTCAGCATCCACCAGGAAGACCTCTACCCCAAACCGAAGGCCACGAGCGACCTGGACCGCGGCCTCTGGCTGCCTGTGGACGACGAGGCTTACATGGAAGTCCTGACCGAGGAGTTGCCTTCCCTGCTCGACGACCACAAGCCCGAGCTGGTCGTCGTGCTGGCGGGCGTGGACACCTATCGCGGCGATCCGCTGGCCGGTTTCGGCATGACGATCGAGGGCATCGTCGCCCGCGACGAGTACGCCGTCGGCCAGGCCCGCCGGCGCGGCATTCCCGTCCTCCACGTCACCAGCGGCGGCTACTCGCAGGAGGCCTGGCGAATCCAGTACCTGAGCATCGCCAACCTGCTGACGAAGTTCGCCGGCGTCTCGCTGCCGGCCGACCGCGCCGCTGAAGCCGACGCCGCGCCGTCGAAACTCGCCCCGACAACCGCGAAGTCGGCCAAGGGCAAACAGCCCTGAGTTCCCGCGGCCAGCACAAGGAGTGTGCAGTCGTGGACATCGCGTGTGCACGGACGGTCCGAGCGATCGCACGTCCAATGGCGGCGAAGCCCCCTGCTGACACTGAAAACGCACATTCCCGAACTTCCGCAAGCGACACTCGAAGACGGCACGTTTCTTGCGCGCCGCAGTATGTGATACGAGGACTGTGCGCGCCGACACGACGTTCCTCCCCGCGATGCGGGACGT
The DNA here is from genome assembly GCA_016935955.1 of Planctomycetota bacterium. Next base: position 8,339 of record JAFGPY010000394.1, on the reverse strand, counting down.
CGGCGGCAGACGTTGCGGATGGGTTTGCTTGCGGTAAGCGGGCGTTCATGCGTATAATGGGCGACCGTATGGAAGACAAGATTTCGACACTGAGAATGAGGAGAAGACCATGCGACGACTGACCTTTCTGTGGCTGCCGGTTCTGCTTGCGATGTGCGTGATCGTGACTTCATGCAGCAAGGAACCCAAGCCGACTGCCACTGGCGGCGACTCGTCGGCGAAGCAGCCCGCAACGACCGCGCCGGCGACAACGGAACCCGAGCCCGCAGCGCCCGCCGAGACTCTGAAGGAAGCCGCCGAGGCCCCGAAGGAAACCGCCGAGGCCCCGTCAGCGGGCGACCCGGATTACGTGACCCCGGGCACGCAGGCGGCTATCGACAAGGCGATCGCCTACCTGCGCAAGACGCAGCAGGCCGACGGCGGCTGGTTGCCGACCGACGATGCGAAGGCCAGCGACATGGGCATTTCGAGCGTGGCCATCCTGGGGCTGCTGCGGGTGGGCGTGCCGGTCGACGATCCGATGATGGTCAAGGCCCTGGACTACCTGGTGAAGTTCCAGAAGGAAGACGGCGGCATCTACGAGGAAGGCAAAGGCTACCGCAACTACACGACGTCGATCTCGCTGATGGTGATGAAGGCCACGGGCGACAAGAAGTACGACGAGGCGTCGGCCAAGGCCCTGGAGTTCCTGAAGGATTTGCAGTGGGACGAGGGCGAAGGCCTGGGCGCCGAGTCGGTGGACTTTGGCGGCGCGGGCTACGGCAGCCACAAGCGTCCGGACCTGTCGAACACACAGTGGTTCGTGCAGGCCGTCCGCGAAGCGGGGCTGAAGCCTGACGATCCGGCGTTGAAGAAGGCCCTGATTTTCGTCAGCCGCACGCAGGCCACCGAGGAAGCGCGGTTCATCGCCCTGCCGGACGGCAGCTTCATCTACACGCCGCATGGCGGCGGCGAATCGAAGGCCGCCGAGATCGTCCTGCCGTCCGGCCAGAAGGGGCTCAAGGGGTACGGCTCGATGACCTACGCCGGGTTCCTCAGCCTGATCTACTGCGGCCTCGACAAGCAGGACAAGCGGGTCCAGGCGGCGCTGAAGTGGCTGGGCGACCACTGGACGCTCGAAGAGAACCCCGAGGTGGGCAAACAGGGCCACTTCTATTACCTGATGATTATGGCCAAGGCCCTGCGTGCCTACGGCGAGCCGACGATCACCGACGCCCAGGGCACCGCCCACCCGTGGCGCAAGGAGCTTTCGGGCAAGCTCATCCAGATGCAGGGCGAAGACGGCACGTGGTCCAACGACGCCGACCGCTGGTACGAGGGCTACAAGCCGCTGGTGACCGGCTACGGCCTGATCACGCTGAACGCCTGCAAGGCCAAGCTGTGACGTTCCGCGGGCAACGGGTGGACGCGAAGGAAGAAGGAGATCTCTGGTGAGGGGAGCCGTTGACATGACGATTCGACTGTTGGGCGCGACGTGCCTGGCCGCACTGCTGCTCGTTGCAACGACGGCGCCGGCCCAGGAACCGGCGGCCGCCGACAAACCTGCCGCCGAGGCCGAGGCGCCCAAGACGGGTATGGGCGGCGCCGATCAGACCGGGGCCGGAACCGTGATCACGCCGACGCTGGCGGCCGAAACCGACTCGCCGCCGAAACTGTCCGACACCGAGAAGGCCAGTGACGTCATCAAGGCCGAAAGCCTGCCGAACATCGTCATCAACCGCAAGGACAAGACCGTGACGATCGACGGCTTCATCTGTCTGCGCGAGGGGTACCTGGAGCTGTTCGCGTGCGGCAATCGCATCCGCGAGCACGAGGCCATCGTCAGCCTGAAGGCCCGCCCGCTGCACGTCAACGTGGCCCTGATGCTGCTCGGCCTGACGCCGGGCAACCCCGTGACCGTGGCCGGCGACGGGACGTTTCTGCCGCCCGCGGGTCCGCTGATGCGCATCTTCGTCGAGTGGCAGGCCGACGGCAAGACCGTCCGCAAGGAAGCTCACGAACTGATGAACGACGCCGACACCGAGAAGACGGCCAAGCCGCAGAAGTGGGTCTTCTGCGGCGGCGTGATCCACGAGGGCCACTTCCCGGCCGACTACGAGGGCACGGTCGTCTGCGTCTCGAACTTCGCCACGGCCATCCTCGACCTGCCGTTCGAGTCAAGCGACAAGAACAGCGAGCTGATGTTCATGGCCCGCACCGAGGCCCTGCCGCCGCTCGGCACCGAGGTCAAGCTGATCCTCCAGGCCACGGGCGAGGAGGTCAAGGGCAAGAAGCTGGCCTGGACCTTCGAGATCAACAAGGACGGCACGATGAGCCTCGAAGGCGAGGCCTCGTCGCTGGACGACCTGAAGACCAAGCTCGCCCAGCGCGACAAGTACGTTCGCACGGTCTACGTCATGGTCCATCCCGAGGCCCAGGTGGGCCTGGCCATGCAGGCCATGCGCGTCGTCAGCGCCGAAGGGCTCAATCCGCAACTGACCGAGAAGGTGGCCATCAAGCCGGTCGAGCCCGACGCATCGACTCCCGACAACACGAAGAAGGACGAGCAGCCGTAGTCGACGGATCGTTCTCCACGCACACACGCGGCGCGGTCCCCACGGATCGCGCCGCTCTCTTGCGCAGGGTACGGGTGCCATGCCTGCCCCGCAGGCATGCCGATGGCCGGTCCATTCCCTCGGGCGGGGTGCCACGCATCTGCTCGCAGATGCGTGCCGATGGGCCGGGACAATTCGCATGCTTCTCCCCTTCGACAGGCTCAGGGTCTCACGACAAGGAGAAGCATGGCACCCGTTCACCCCGCGGTCGCGCCGTCTAGTTTGCACGTTGCTTGACACCCCCGAAGCCCTGTGCTATCGTTGCCCCTTGCTTGATGACACAAAAAGACTGGCAGGAGACGACGCATGAGCGAAACCATCGTTGGCCTGATCGGCGGCAGCGGACTCGGGCAGGCCCTGGCGGACCAGTTGACCGGCGAAGCCCGCGACGTGCCCACGCCGTTCGGTCCCCCGAGCGGCCCCGTGCTGATGGGCGAGATCGGCGGCCGCCGCATCGCCTTCCTGTCGCGGCACGGCGAGGGTCACATGTTGCGGCCCAGCGCGGTGCCCTACCGGGCGAACATCTACGCCCTGAAGAAGCTCGGCGTCACGCACATCATCGCCTCGGGAGCCACCGGCAGCCTGCAGGAAGAGATCAAGCCGCGCGACCTGGTCGTCTGCGACCAGGTGATCGACAAGACGTGGGCCCGGCCCAACACGTTCTTCGACGACTTCGTGGCCCACATCGAGTTCGCCGACCCGTTCTGCCCGACGCTGCGGCAGACGCTGCTGGCCACGGCCGCGACGGTCGACGTCCAGGTCCACCCGTCGGGCACCTACGTCTGCATGGAAGGGCCGCAGTTCTCCACGCGAGCCGAATCGCGACTGCACCGCCAGTGGGGCGCCCACCTGATCGGCATGACCTGCATGCCCGAGGCCAAGCTGGCCCGCGAGGCCGAAATCTGCTACGCCCTGGTCGCCATGGCCACGGACTACGATTGCTGGCGCGAGCACCAGGCCGCCGTCGACCAGCAGGCCCTGCTCGCCGAGATCATCGGCAACCTGAACGCCGCGACGGCCAACGCCATCCGGCTGATCCGCGCCGCCGTGCCCCGCGTGGGCGCCGAAGCCGAGACGGCCTGCACCTGCCGCGACGCCCTGAAGCTGGCTATCTGGAGCGACCGCAAACGCATCCGGCCTGCGGCCATTGAGAAACTGGACCCCATCGTCGGCCGCTACTTCGACGCCTGAACGCCCTACTCTTCGAGATTCTCGGGAAGCCCCTCGACAAACTCGCGGATCTGGTCGCGGACGCGGCGATAGCAGTCCATGGCCTCGCGGTCGGTGCGGGTATGGGCCGCAAGCTGCGGCGGATCGTCGAACCCGACGTGAACGACGCGCGTGCGGCCGGGAAAGATCGGACACGTCTCGTGCGCGTGGTCGCAGACCGTCACCACGTAGTCGAACGCCACGTCGCGCAGGTCGTCCACGTGCTTGCTGGTGTGCGACGAGATGTCCACGCCCGCCTCGGCCATGACGTCGGTCGCCCTGCGGCTCAGGCCCGCCGGCTTGACGCCCGCCGAGTAGGCCTCGACGCGATCGCCCTTCAGGTGCCTCGCCCACCCTTCAGCCATCTGGCTGCGGCAAGCATTGCCCGTGCACAGAAACAGTATCCTCAGCTTCGCGGCCATGCGATTCTCCAAAACCGGTCCGTCAGCGCGTAGTCGGTCGAGTTGTGCCGATTATAGCGGCCCCGCAGCCAATCGCACGTTAGCTTTTCATTTTGGACTGGGATATGTTCAACGTATGATGATGTGGGTGAATTCCAACGGCCGCATGCCTGGCGGCGCAGGCATGGCACAAGGCACAGAGACAAGTATGGTGCTCCGGAACTCCGTCTGGAACCCCAGACAGGGCGTGGTATGGAGGTGCACGATGGATCCATTGGGCAACGGGAAGCCTTCCGCACCCGTCGGAATCATGAGAGAGGTACTCGCATCGAGAATCGCAGCGGACATCCGGGCCAAGCGACTGAAACCGGAAGACTTCAGTCTTCTGCTGGAAGATACGCTTCTGCGAGATTCGGTCGCGCGACAGGTCCAGGGGGTGTGGCCGGCCCTGCCAGGAATGGGCGGCGGAAGAGACATCAACTCTCCCGACTGGCACACGAAGAACGCCGTCCGTGGTCTCGTCAGGGAGCGTGGCCGGATAAAGGCCCTCAGCAGACACCTCGATACGCCTTCCGCGGAACTGCCGGACATGTGGGTGCGATTCAGGAAGCGGGCCTTCGTTGTGACGGGGGCGGCCCTCGCGGTGGTTGCGTTGAGTGCCCTGCTGCTGCTGGGCACCGGGGCGCCGCCGCCCATCTTGTGGGTCACGTTGGTACTTGGCTCGGTGGGAATTGCTGCTGGGGCAAGCATGCTGCTCGTCCGCGGTGCTACGGAGTTCTATCTGCCCAGGCGAGAACAACTTGCCGAGGATATAGCAGAGTTGAAGCAGAGCGGCGGGGCCAGCGGGCGAGTCGAACGACTTCGCGGGGCAGTGGCGGCAATCGATGCGGGGAATGTGGTGGAGGCGGCGAACTGCATCGAATGCTCCGAATACGAAGTGGACGGCAGGATTGCATCTGCATGCCGTTCGGTTGAATTTTCCGATCTTGGCGGCGAGAAGGGAAAGGACATCGCTGGAGGAATCGGAACGATCCTTCGGAAGCACTTAGGACTGGCCGAGAGGCTGTCCGCACGGGCAGCAGCGGCGGAGGCCGTGCAAGGCGTATCGGCGGCCGGGACACCAAGCGAGAGGGCTTCGGCTGAGTGCGCATCAGCGGTGCCCACCGGTTTGGGAGAGCAGGAAGCAGTGGGCAACTGGAGGTTCGCATCGGGGGATTGCGCGGCAAAGGAAGCGGAAAGGCTAGGGATTGCCCGTTACGGAACGGCGGGGGTGGCCATACTCGATTGGGCATCTGCGGATGAAGTGCCGCTGTCAGTTCGGGTACGCTGCTCGGTTGCGTGCCCAAGTTGCGGGAGTCGGTCATCTCTTGAAATCGATTGTCCGACGGACTACGACATGCCAGGGGGCCCCAAGGCAACGTGCCCCATGTGTTCGAGTCGGGTCGACTTCTCGGTGTGGCCTCGAACTGTGAGCAAAACACGGCGTCTGTTAGTCACGGGCACACTGTTTTCCCATCCCATCGGATGCCACGAGGGCACGCCTGTTATTACGATAGACAGCGTAGAGTGATTGGAATGGCTATGCTGGCCGGATCAGGCCGGGGTCTTGGGGAGTTTCGGGAGGGTGCGGCCGGTGCGGGAGAGGATGGTCTGTTCGTCGCTTTCGTCCAGGCGGCCGTTGCAGTCGACGTCGAAACGGGACACGCTCGCGTCGATCTTGGCCGCAGCCGCGGCGGCACGAAGGGCCTGCACGTCGGCGTAGTCCACGCGGCCGGAGCCGTCGGTGTCGCCCACGAGCGCCGCCGCTTCGCAACTGTGCCCGCCGGCGATTCTCGCCCCGGCGGCAGCACGCACCTGGTCGCTCAGCGAGAGGGTGTAGCGGTCGCCGTCGTCGAGGGCTTCGGCCAGTTGCACCACCAAGACGGTGTCGTCCTTTTCGAGCCACATGCCGGCGACCATGTCGGACAGGTCGCCGCCGAGCCGGCCGCGGATGCCCAGTGCCCCGACGCCCAGGGTGGCCGGATCGACCGGCCCGCTGAACGTGAGCCGCAGACGCGCGATGCCCGCCTGCCGCGACTCGACGTAGCCGGCCGTGACCTCGGCGGCAAGCATCCCGGCGTCGCCGTGGCGGGCCAGGATTTCCCACTTCAGGAGCCGCGTCGCGTCGTCCACAGGGGCATCGGCCGCAGGCCCGGCCTGGGCCGGCCGGCCGCACAGCGACACGGTTGCCGTCAGCGTCACCAGGAGGATTGACACGGCCAGTCTCACGGACGCCCTTTCGCAACAGGTCCGGACTTCGAGTCAGTCACGGAAGCCTACCGCAGGCCGGCCCGAAAGTCAACTACGTATTATCCCGTAGACGTCTCGTTTTTGTGGCTGCGGGACTGGCCATCGGGTGGCGGGCCGCTATAATGGCGCGCCCTTGGGCCTAGCGGCCCGTTGAAGGAGTGTAGCCCGGCCGCCCTCGGCCGGGGGGCCCGGACATGAACGGCCGTTCTCGGCCTGTCGTCACGCCCGAGGGCGGGCGTGCTACATAAGCGTGGAGCAGCGATGATTATCAGCGATCTGGGCAAGATTGACGGCCGCACTTACCCGGCGCGGCGGCGGACGCAGAACCTGGTGGGCGGCCCTGCCCCGGTGCAGGCGACGAACTTCTCGATGGGGTTCGTGACGCTGGAGCCCAAGGGCGGACAGGTGCCCTGGCACAACCAGGAGCAGGAGGAGGTCTACTTCGTCCTCGAAGGCACGGGCGAGATGTGCCTGGGCAAAGAGCGGCAGACCATGACCGCCGGGCAGGCCGTCTACATCCCCTCGGGCGTGTTCCACCAGTTGACCAACGTGGGCGCCGCGCCGCTGAAGTTCATCTACTGCTACGGTCCGGCGGGCGACGTGGCCCACTGGCGGCAGGAACTGGAGGGCACGCTGCCCAAGGCCGGGGCCGAAGCGCCGCCGCTGCCCGCCGGCGCGTGGCCGCAGTGCACCGAGAAGCCGCAGGCATAGATCCGAGGTGGATTCGGCCATGAGCGACGCGACAGGCCGCACAACGTGGTTCCGCAAAGCCGGCTGGGGCGTCTTCCTGCACTACCTGGCCGACGGGGCGAGTGTCACCAGGCCCGTCGACATGACGGCCGAACAGTGGAACCGTCGCGTGGACGGCTTCGACGTCGAGGGTCTGGCCGACCAGTTGGCCTCGGTCGGCGCCGGGTACTGTGTGATCACGGTCGGCCAGTGCAGCGGTTTCTGGCTGGCGCCCAACGCGACCTACGATCGCATCGTCGGCCACCGTCCGAGCCGCTGCTCTCAGCGCGACCTGGTGAGCGACCTGGCCGACGCCCTGGCGGCGCGCGGCATTCGTCTGATGGTCTACGCCCCCGCCACGGCACCGTCGAACGACGCCCAGGCCGTCGAGAAGCTGCGATGGCGATGGGGTTTCAAGGAACCCTGGCCGGCCTTCGGCGGCGAGAGGACCGGCGAACGCCTGGCCGAGTTCCAGACGATGTGGGAATCGGTGCTGGCCGACTGGGCCCGGCGCTGGGGCAGCAGGATCAGCGGCTGGTGGGTCGACGGTGTGTACTTCGGCGAAGCCATGCTGCGGCACCCGGAGCCGCCGAACTACGCCAGCTTCGCGGCCGCACTGCGAGCCGGCAATCCGGATGCCCTAGTCACGTTCAATGGCGGCGCGTTCTCGCCGCTGACGGTGCAGTGCAACGAGGAGGACTATACGGCCGGGGAGTCGGACCTGTTTCTGCCCGTCGCCCGGTGGAAGGACGGGCGGCAGCAGGTGGTCGACGGCACGGCCGGGCGGGCGCAGTACCACGTGCTCACGTACCTGGGCCAGTGGTGGGGCCGCGGCGAGCCGCGCTTCCCGGACGACTTGGTGACCGCCTACGTGCGGTTCCTGGTCGATCGCCAGTGCGTTATCAGCCTCGACGTGCCGCCGCGGCAAGACGGGCTGATCGAGGCACCCTTCGTGCGGCAACTTGCCGCCGTGGGCGAGGCCGTGCGGGCGAGGCATTGAGAGAGAGAATGGTGGGCCTTCGGTTTCGGCCTAGGTTCTGTCTGAAAACCGTGGCATGGGCATCTTGCCCATGCGTTCCACGGGCGTCTCGCCCGTGGCAAGCGGTCCAAACCCAGG
>JAFGPY010000393.1 GCA_016935955.1 Planctomycetota bacterium | reverse complement strand
GCGGCTTGTCCGCCAGTGCAGGCCTGAAAAGCTGAAGACACTGGCAGGCAAGCTGCCAGTGGCACCCGCCTGAAGTGTCACGGACCCCGTCGCCCAAGCCTCCTTCTTGCAGCATCATCCCCTACGCGTCTACCATAGCGACTCGACAACCGTCCATGTAACGCGAGAGACGGATGGAACCAGACAGTCAGAGTGCAACAGCCTCCCCCGTCCCACGTCGCGACGACCTCCTCGCCGACGCCCGTTGCCTCAAGTGCGGCTACCCCCTCCGCGGCCTGCCCGAGAACCGCTGCCCGGAATGCGGGACGGCGTTTGATCCGGCTGATTTTGCCGGGACGTTTCTGCCGCAATGGCCTCGGCTCATGGCGTGGTACTTGGCGGCCTGCGTGGTTATGGAGATCGAGGGACTGCTGCCAGCCCTGTTTCGCTGGAACCTGAAGCTGCTTCTCATATTTCGTGTCGCCGCCAACCCTCTACATCAGCCCGTCAACATCATGCGTTTGTGCGATGCGGCGTTGATTTGCCTGCTCGGCCCGGTCTGCATCGTCGGTCTGTGCCGTCGACGCGACTGGGCAAGGAAAGGCTGTATAGTCATCTTCATCACGACAGCCTTGTACATCCTCTCATGCCTTCAGGTATTGTCAGGTGTTCCCTCCCGGCTTCTCGGCACCAGCGAGGTCATCTACTTCGTGATCTTTGGTCTGGAACTCGTGTGCTTGGCTGCGCAGACTGCTCTTGTTGCCGTTTTCCTGGCAACAGGTCTGCGGCGGAAATCCTTGAGCCGTGCCGGTGAGGCCGCGCCTGAACTGTCGCGAACACTCTCTGACCCCAGACGTGATTGGCTGCTGTTGTTCGCGCTGCTGCTGTGTGGACTGGGGATACTCCCGACCTTCAACGGAGTTGAACTGCTCGCGCTCTCGCTCGTGCCCAAGCTGCTCTCCGCAGCGGCACCGGACAGCCAATTGTTTAGCTTGACCGACGTTCGGGGCGTACTGAACGCCCTAACAGGTTCCTTCATCCTGGCAGCGGCGTTCTTACTCTGGCGAAGACCTGGAATGCTGCGGATGCTGATCAGCGTCGTGGCTCTCGCGATGGTGGGACACAGCGTCTTTAGGATCGCTTCCGATATCGGCACACCCCTAACGCCCGGAGGATCGCCCAGGGACGCATTGACGATCGTGCTCGAAGCTCTCTCTGCCGCCGTTTCCTTCCTGCCGTATCTGGCCCCACTGCTGTTCGCGTTCCTAGCCGTCAAGCGGGAAGATATCGATCGGCTGGCTCGAGAGGACGGACGGGGCGCATGATGACGCTCCGCTCGTTGGCATCTCCAGCAAGAAGACCACGGGGACAAACCTCGCCACGGCGAGTCTCGGACCCGTAGCTCGCTGGATATACGCCGTGGTTCTTTCGCGGCGTGGCAACCGGCAGGATAAACCTGCCGGCTCGTCAAGACTCCCGAGCTTCTGGCTGATCGCTGACTGCTGAACGCTGACTGCTATTCGGCAACGCCGATCGCCACCGCCGCGGCGAAGTTCTCGGTGTGCGTGATTGAGATGAGAATCCGCGTGATGCCGAGCGACTCGGCCACCTGCCTGCACTCGTCGCAGAGGGTCACATACGGCCGGCCGGCCGCGTCGTTGAGAATCTCCATGTCGCGCCAGGCGATCTTGCCCTTCCAGCCGGTGCCCAGGACCTTGAGGATAGCCTCCTTGGCCGCGAACCGCCCCGCCAGACGCGGCACCGGGTCGCGGTGGACGCGCACATAGTCCAGCTCCGCCGGAGTGAGCAGTCGGTCGGTCAGCCGATCGCCGTGGCGCTGCCAGACGTCGCGGATCCGCTGGCACTCGATCAGGTCGATGCCCTGGGCGATAATTCGCATGGGCAATAGGGTAACAAGGCTGGCGTACAAGTGGAAGTGTCTCCATGACGCACGCGGAGCACTCGACGCCAAGGATGAAGGATGAAGGCGGAAGGATGAAACAAGGCAAAACCAGAACGCGCGCGACCTCGCGGACAACTCGATTTTGCCCGCTGCGGCCGCTATAAAACGTTGTCGAGGGATTCCATGGGTGTCGAAGAACTGCTCGAAGGCCTCACCGAACCGCAGAAGGAGGCGGTGGTACATGCGCATGGCCCGCTACTGGTGCTGGCCGGGCCGGGCAGCGGCAAGACGCGGGTCATCACCCACCGGACCGCCTACCTCGCCCGGACTGTCACCGAGCCCCGGCACATCCTGGCCCTGACCTTCACGAACAAGGCGGCCAATGAAATGGCCGAGCGGATACGTCACCTGGCTGTCGAACCGGGCGTCACCTGCTGCACGTTTCACTCGCTGTGCGCCCGGCTGCTGCGAACCTACGCCGACCGGGCCAGCTTGGCCGCCAACTTCTCCATCTTCGATCAGGCCGACCAGACGGCGGCCATGAAGCAGGCCATCGAGCGTTGCGGCAAGTCAGCCGAGAACTACTCGCCCGCCAACATGCTCGAAGCGGTCAGCCAAGCCAAGAACGACATGGTCCTGCCCGAAGAATATGAAGCATACGCCAAAGACTGGTCTGCCAGATCCATCATTCCGATCTACGAAGCCTACCAGAAGGTCCTGGCCGAGCAGAATGCTCTTGACTTCGACGACCTGCTGCTCAAGATGGCCTACCTGCTGGGCGACGACGCCGAGCTTCGCGATCAGCTTCAGGATCGCTACCGCTTCGTGCTGGTCGACGAGTACCAGGACACCAACCACGCCCAGTACCTGATCGCCCGCGGTCTGGCCCTGGACCACGAGAACCTGTGCGTGACCGGTGACCCCGACCAGTCCATCTACGGCTGGCGGGGTGCGAACATCCACAACATCCTCGAGTTCGAGGAGGACTTCCCAAAAGCCAAGGTCGTCCGGCTGGAAAGGAACTACCGCTCGACGCCGCAGATCCTGGCCGCCGCCGACGCGGTCATTCGCCACAACCAGAAGCGAAAACACAAGGAACTCTGGACCGACAACAGCAGCGGCCCGCCGGTTCACGTGGTCGAAGCCGACGATGCACAGCAGGAAGCCGCCCTGGTCGCCGAGACCATCGCCGAACACATCGATCACGGCGGCAAGTACGCCGACGTCGCGGTGTTCTACCGGATCAACGCGCTCTCGCGACTGATCGAGGAGGCCCTGCGGAAGCGCCACATCCCCTACCAGGTCGCCCGCGGAGTCTCGTTCTTCCAACGCAAGGAAGTGAAGGACACGCTCGCTTATCTGCGGCTGGCGGCCAACCCCAAAGATCGGGTCTCGTTTCTGCGGATCATCAACGTGCCAACGCGGGGAATCGGCGACACCACGGTCGAGCGGATCATCGAGAGGGCCGACGAGGCCGGGCTTTCTCCACTGGAGATTCTGACCGACCCGAGCGGGCTGAAGGTCTCCGCCCACACCGGGGAGCGCGTCGCATGGTTTGTCGGGCTGATCGGCGAGATTGTCAGAATCGCGGCCGACGAGAACGTCACCGCGGCCGTCCGGCACGCCATTCTGCACAGCGGCCTGCGGGCATCCTGGAACCAGGCCAAGGATGACGACGCCGCCCGGAATGCCGACGAACTCATCGCCGATGCCGCGGAATACGACCGCGATCACCCCGAGGGCGGATCTCTGGTCGACTGGCTCCAACAGGTCAGCCTGATGAGCGAGGTCGACTCCGTCGATCCCGAGATGGGGGCCGTGACGTTGATGACCCTGCACGCGGCAAAGGGACTCGAATTCGACCGCGTGTTCATTATCGGAGTCGAAGACGGCATGTTGCCCTATCGCCGTCACGAAGACCGCGAAGCCGACATGGAGGAAGAGCGGCGACTCTGCTTTGTGGGCATGACGCGGGCCCGACAGTCGTTGACGCTGACCTCTGCGCGGTTCCGGATGCTTCGCGGCCGAGGAAGTCGAAGCGCTCGCTCTGTCTTCCTGACCGAACTGCCGCGCGAACAGGTCGAGTGGCTGGCCCTTCCCTCCGAGCGTGCCACCGGAGACAATCGCGGCTATGATGAGGAGGCCGCCGAGGCCATGGCGGCCAGGTACGCCGACTGGCAGTGCGGCCGGCTTGTTCGGCACGAAGACTACGGCCTGGGGCAGATCCTGTGGCTCCGCCCGGCCGGCAAAGGAGTATGCGCGGGCATCCGATTCAGGAACGACGGCAGCGAACGAACCTTTGTTCTCGAACAAGCGGCCGCCAAGTTGCAGGTGGTTGAATACGACGATTCAGGATGGGACTCATGACAACCGAATCCACGCTCAAACTCGACACGAAGCATGTGATGGACGAACGCCTTGGCGAGCACAAGCTCACCCAGGCCGACTTGCAGGCCCTGGCCCCCAAGGTGGCCGACATTCTCAAGGAGATCGCCGCCGAGCGGGCCGAGGGCGAGCACCGCTTTCGCGAACTGCCTCACCAGCGGATCCAGGTTGACGAGATCAAGAAGATCGTCGCCGAACGCCGGGACACGATCGAGAACTTGATTGTGCTGGGCATCGGCGGTTCGGCGCTGGGCAACATCGCTCTCCAAAGCGCGCTGAACCCGCTGACGTACAACCTGCTCTCCAAGGCCGAGCGCCGCGGGCCTCGTCTGTTCGTGATGGACAACGTCGACCCGGTGCACTTCGAGGCGGTGATGCACTTTGTCGGCCAAGACGGCTGGGCCAACACGTTGGTCAACGTGATCAGCAAATCAGGCGAGACGGCAGAGACCTCGGCACAGTTTCTTATTGTCCGCGACCGGCTGATCGAAGCTCTCGACGAGGCCGAGGGCGAGGATCACATCATCGTGACCACCGACTCGTCCAAGGGGACGATGCGCAAGATCGTCGACAATCAGGAGTATCGTTCGCTGGTCGTGCCGGATGGCGTAGGGGGACGATTCAGCGTGCTGTCGCCGGTGGGTCTTCTGTCGGCGGCGTTCTGCGGCATCGACATCGACTCGCTGCTCGACGGGGCCACCGCCATGGACAAGACCGTCAGCGACCCCGACCCGATGACCAACCCGGCCGCGTTAATGGCGATGATCTACTACCTGTACGACCAACGCGGCAAGAACATCCACGTGATGATGCCCTACAGCCAGCAGCTTCGCGACCTGGCCGACTGGTTCCGCCAGCTTTATGCCGAGAGCCTGGGCAAAATCCGCCCGAGCGACGGCAAGTGCGTCGGGCCCACCCCGATTAAGGCCCTGGGCGTCACCGACCAGCACTCGCAGGTCCAGCTCTACCGCGAAGGCCCCAACGACAAAGTTTTCACCTTCCTGGAAGTCGAGGCGTTCGAGTGCGATTCGATCAT
>JAFGPY010000392.1 GCA_016935955.1 Planctomycetota bacterium | reverse complement strand
TTCCAGTATCTCCATCAAACCCTCGGTGCTCACTTCGCCAGCCACCCCACCCCCTCCCTACTGCCCACCGGGCCGTGAACGGTTACTTGCTGACAAAGGCCAAGGCCTGGGGTTTCCGTACAGAGGACCTGATCTTTGTGGAGCAGTAGGTCGCCTCTCTGTAGAGCGTTTGAGTTACAGCGCGGTTTGCCCCACCATTTTTCTTGCCGCAACCGTCTCTCTTTCGTACCGAAGCCAACGGCCAACCCGCCGCGGGCTTCGTCCTTCTCGGCCTGTTTCTACGGGCTTTCGGCCATCTGGCATCCCCCCAACCCGGACTCGACGGTCTGCAGTGAGACCGGTTACGTATCGTGACAAATCAGGGGCCAGAGTTTAGCGACAGTCCGGTTCGAGTAGCGAATGCACCTGGCCACTACAGTTACTGACGTTCGGTCGACATGCGAGACGAATATGAAATGCCTCTTGACGCCCGGGGCGACTACGCTATTATGTGAGTGATTACTCACACAGAGGAAGGCTATGAATCGGGACACCCAGCGACTCTATCACCTGCAGGCCCAGGTTATCCAGGCGGCCGGACACCCGATCCGGCTGGCGATCATCGATTACCTGAAGAACGGCGAGCAGTGCGTCTGCGACATCGCCGAGCACGTCGGGGCCAAGCGGTCCAATGTCTCGCGGCACCTGACGCTGATGCTCAAGGCCGGCGTGCTGGATCATCGCAAGGACGGTCTGCGGGCCATGTACCGCTTGCGGACGCCCTGTATCCTGAAGTTCCTGGGTTGCGTGACGCAGGTGCTCCAGGAACGCCTACGGAGTGAGGCGGCGGTGCTGAAACGGCGATGACAAAAGCCGGTTCTTCTGCGCAGATTGCGTGAGTGATTCGTCACAAAGTAACATATTGGACGCGCGACGAATCGGACCTGAGGCAGGGAGCAAGCCGTGGACTGGAAGCAGGAATGGAAGAAGCTCGTCTGGATCGTCGCCGTGTTCCTGGCCTTCTTCTGGCTGCCGACCGGCTGGGACCGGTTCTCCTGGGGCATCATGGAAGCCCTGTACCTGGCCAAGTGGTATGCCCGCGAGCACGTGCTCTTGTGCCTGGTACCGGCCTTCTTCATCGCCGGGGCCATCGGGGTGTTCATCAGCCAGGCCTCGGTCATGAAATACCTGGGGGCGAAGGCCAACAAAGTGCTGGCCTACGGTGTGGCAGCCGTCTCGGGATCAATCCTGGCGGTTTGCTCGTGCACGGTGTTGCCGCTATTCGCCGGCATCTGGCGAATGGGCGCGGGGCTGGGACCGGCGACGGCGTTTCTGTACTCCGGGCCGGCGATCAACGTGCTGGCCATTATTCTGACAGCACGCATCCTGGGTCTTGAACTCGGCATCGCCAGAGCCGTAGGGGCAATCAGTTTCAGCGTGATCATCGGCCTCATTATGCACCTCATCTATCGCAAGGAGGAGACGGAGAAAGCCAACGGGCAGCTGGGGATGCCGGAACCTGAAGTGTCGCGGCCGCTGTCTCACAACGCCCTGTTCTTCTTCGTGATGATCGGCGTGCTGGTCTTCGCCAACTGGGGTGCGCCGAATGATTGGCAGCTCACGCTCAGTGATGGCAGCCAGGTGCGAGGCGCCATCACCAAGGCCCCGGAAGACCCGAACGGCGCTGGGGCGGTCTATCGTGTCAAGTACCTTGAGGGCCCCAAGGAGGGCACCGAGGAGAATCTAAAGGCGTCAGAGGTCGTTGAGAAAACGGTGCTGCCGGGCTTTTGGACCACGGTGTGGCAGAACAAGTGGCTAGTCACGGCGGTGTTTGCGGTCGGCTTCGCCGTGATCCTGATCTTCTGGCTCAACGTGGCGTGGTGGAAGGTGGTTCTGGCGGCGCTGCCGCCAGCCGTTCTGGCCCTGTCTCTTCCGAGTGGCGGCCTTTGGGTGCTCATTCCGTTCTCGGCGACCATCGTCGGGCTCTCGATTGTCCTCAGCACGAACAAGGGCGAGGGCGGCGAGTGGTTCAGTGCTACCTGGAGCTTCGCGAAGCAGATTCTGCCGCTTCTGTTCTTCGGCGTCCTGGTGGCCGGGTTCCTGCTGGGGCGGCCGGACCATGAAGGCTTCATTCCGAGCAAGTACGTAGAGATGCTCGTGGGCGACAGCCCGAACCGCATGCTACAGACAACCGGCTGGGACGGCGGGCCGCTGGACGGCGTGGTACGGGCTGTCTGGCCGCTGTGGACCAATCTTTTCGCCAGCCTGTTCGGGGCGTTCATGTACTTTGCCACGCTGACAGAGGTACCGATCCTCCAAGGGTTGATCGGCTCGGGCATGGGCAAGGGACCGGCGTTGGCGCTTCTGTTGGCCGGACCGGCACTGTCGCTGCCGAACATGCTGGTCATCGGTAGTATCATGGGGGCAAGAAAAACGATTGTGTTCTGTTCGCTGGTGGTCGTGATGGCTACGATCTCCGGCATGATCTTCGGGGCCTTTTTCTGATTCGTTCAATGGAGGTGGATCATGGCCGATTGTTGTGGCGGCGGGAAAGCACAGAAGGCCGAGTCGTCCTCGTGCTGCGGAGGGAACAAGAAAACCGTGCTGCTCTACGCCTGCTCGGGCGGGGCCAACGTGGCCGAGATCGCCGACCGGACCTGCCGCGAGTTGATGTTCGCCGGCGAAGGGACGATGTTCTGCCTGGCGGGCATCGGTGCCGGCATTCAGGGCATGGTGCAGACAGCCAAGGATGCTGACGTGAATCTGGTCATCGACGGCTGTCCGATGGACTGTGCAAAGAAGGTTTTCGACCAGGCCGGCATCAAGGACTACAAGTATTTCAAGGTGACCGACCTGGGCATCGAGAAGGTCAAGGGCGTCCGCTGTACGCAGGAACAGGTTAACAAGGTGATGGCCAAGGCCCGCGAGATGCTGGCTCAGGCCTGAGGATCGGGAAGGGATTGCGAACGATGAAGAAACTGCAAGTTCTCGGGACGGGATGTCCCAAGTGCAAGAAACTGGCCGAGACGGCCGAGGCGGCCGCCAAGGCCTTGGGACTGGAGTACACGCTCGAGAAGATCACGGACATCAACGAGATTATGGCTTTCGGCGTGATGATGACACCGGCCCTGGCGGTCGACGGCGTGGTGAAGGTCGTGGGCAAGGTGCCGGACGTCGAGGCCGTGAAAGGCCTGCTCAAGTAAATGACCTGTTGGGTCAATGTCCGTGCGGAGGAGGTGGCGGGAAAGCCGTAACGACGCCGCCATGTGGACCGTGCCGGGCCGGACTCTGGTCCTGTGGCAGGCGGCGCGGTGGACGGCGAGAATCTGGAAATCAGAAGGAGTGACACACATGGCTCGAGTGTTGCGAGTGGGGCTCATGACAATACTGGCCGCAGGCATGGCAACAGTGATTGCCTGGCAGTTCCAGGGCGAGTCGTCGTCGGCCGCCGAGCCGGCGCCGGGCAAGCCGGCCGTGGAGCGGACCGGGGTGCCGAAGCTCGTCGACCTGGGTTCCACCGAGTGCATTCCCTGCAAGCTGATGGCGCCCGCGCTGGAAGAGATAAAGAAGGAGTTCGCCGGCAAACTCGCGGTGGAGTTCGCCGACGTGGGCAAACGGGAGAACGTTGCCCTGGCCCGGCAGTACGGCATCAGGCTCATCCCGACACAGGTGTTCCTGGATACCGAGGGCAAGGAACTCTGGCGGCACGAGGGCTTCATCTCGCGTTACGGCATCCTCGACAAGTTCCGCGAACTGGGCTACGCTTTCGCGGCGGAGTCCCTGAAGCCGGCCTTCAGCCGCCTGGAGCCTGCCGGGGCCGACGACCGGCCGAAAGATAAGGTCTGTCAGTTTTGCGACGGCGACGTCGATGCGAAGACTGCCGTGGCCATCAAGACCGACAAGGGCGACGTGAAACTCTGCTCGCCGCACTGCTGGTTCATCATGTACTCGTGCCTGACGCAGGACAAGACCGGCTTCGACGCCAGGGCATCGGTCACAGACTGGACTACGGGCAAGCTGATACCCATGGCGACGGCCGTCTACCTGTACGGCTTGGAAGAGAAGACCGGACGCCCGACGATCAAGGCCTTCGCCGACCGGGTCGCAGCCGAAGCCGAACAGAAGACCGCGGGCGGCAGCCTCGTCGGCTACGAGGTTTTGAAGCAGAAGGAACTGGCCCCCCGCTGCGGCTTCTGCGACCGGGCGGTCTACGCGGAGGATGCGGCGATGGTGAAGATCGACGGCGTCCACAGTTGGGGCTGCTGTTCGCACTGCGCCATGGGCGTGGCGGCACGGACCGGCAAGAGCATCGAGGTCCATCAGCGGGACCGCCTGACCGGCGAGATGATTGTCGTCAGGACCCTGGGCGGCTACATCCAGTCCATCGAGCCGGCGACGGCTGTGGCCTGGTTCGGCAAGAGGAGGACGGCCGACGGCTCCTACATCTCGGCCGGATGCTTCCACCAGGGGTTCTTCACCAGCCTGGAGAACCTGAAGAAATGGGCCGACCAGAATCCGGCGGAGATCGGCAATATGATCACCATCGACCAGGCCCTGGGGGACAAGATGCGGATGTCGCCGGCACAGATCGCCAAGGCCTGCAAGATGGGAGAGTGCGCCCCCAAGTAGTCGTGTCTACGAGGAGAACGATAATGAAATTGTGCGTGCTACTCTGTATAGTTGGCCTGACACTGACCGGTTGTGCGTCCAACAGCGCGGAGCCTACCTCATCAACGGCCACGGACACGCTTGCCGCGGACGCGCCGCAGGATGGCGTGGTGGTCTACTATATGCACCGGACGCTTCGGTGTCCGACGTGCATGAAGATCGAGCAGATATCTCACGAGACCGTGCAGGAGGCCTTCGCCGCGGAGTTGGCGTCTGGGCGCATCAAGTGGCAGACGCTCGATTACCAGGAGCGCGACGACCTGGCCCAACGATACGGGGTTACCATGCCGTCGGTGGTACTTGTCTCGTATCGTAACGGCGCGGAAATGTCGCACCAAGTGCTGGACAAGACATGGTCGCTCTACGGTCAACCAGCGGAATTCCAGACGTACGTGGTCGGGACCGTTCGCGAGTGCCTGGACTCCGCCAAGTGATGCTGCACAGACGGATGGCCCAACACAGGGCAGAATGAGAACCGGGCGATGAAAGCCAAGAAGATCCTGAGCAACCTGCTGCTGGCGTTCCTGCTGGTGAGCATCGGCTATGCCATCGGCCGCGAGACGGCACCGGCGGGCAACCGCGAGACGGTGCTGCCGGCCCCGACCTCGGGGTCGGCCCAGCCGACGACGGCCAGTGGCGAGGTGGCTGCGACGGACAAGGTAATGGTCTACTACATGCACGGCCTACCGTGTATCACCTGTACGATGATCGACACGACGGCCGAGGCCCTGGTGCGCAACGAGTTCGCCGCCGAGGTCGCTTCCGGGCGGATTACCTATGCCTCGCTTAACTACCTGGAACGAGAGAACGAGTCCTTGGCCGACATGTACAACGTGGGCAGCAACATGGTGATCGTGGTCCGCTTCCGCGACGGCCAGGAAGCCCAGCGTATGCGGCTCGATAAGGTCATGGAACTGGCCGGCGACCGCGAGCAACTCACCGATTACATTCGCCAGGGCATTCGCACCTGCCTCGGGGGAGGCAAGGAATGATCCCTCTCGCTGTTCTCGGTACGGTCTTCGTCTTCGGCCTGATGACGGCCGTCAGTCCGTGCCCGCTGGCAACCAACATCGCGGCCATCAGTTTCCTGAGCCGCAACGTCGGCAGCACACGCCGAGTGATGCTCTCAGCCCTTTTCTACACGCTGGGCCGCACACTGGTCTACGTGGTCCTGGGCGTGGCGCTGCTGTGGGCGTTCCAGGCTCTGAGCAGCGGCCAGGGCAACCTGAAGGAGTTCGCCAGCCCGACGTCCCGATATCTTCAGCGATACGGCAACCTGGCCCTCGGACCAGCCCTGCTCCTGGTGGGGATGATCCTGTCGGGCCTGCTGGAGTTCAGCTTCTCCGTCGGCGTGGGCGGCGCGCGGCTTCAGGAGCGGGCAGTCGGCGGCGGCCCCGTCTGGGCGCTGCCGCTGGGCGTCCTCTTTGCCCTGGCCTTCTGCCCGCCATCGATTGCCCTGTTCCTGAGCGCATTGGTCCTTTCGGCCGAACACGGCAATGCGGTCTTGCCGCCATTGGTCTATGGCGTAGGCACGGCAGTGCCGGTGCTGGGTTTTGCCCTGCTGATCGCCTTCGCCGGTCAGTACGTCGGGAGGGCCTTCAACCGCCTGACGCAGATCGAGCGATGGTTCCGCCTAGCGGCGGGAACGATCTTCATCCTGGCCGGCATCTACTCCATCCTGACTCACATCTGGGGCCTCAAACTGACGCCCGGCACATAGCATGCGGCCGACTGAAAGGATGCCATGAAAGCGACTGCGGAAATCGAAGCCGGCGTGTGCGGGTTCAAAACCCGCGTCGCAGCCCTGTGCGACGACGATCAGTACGTGACACAGGCGATCGAGACGGACTGCGAAAAGATCGGCCACGTGGCTGATGCCCTGAATGCAGTGCAGCCACTGGACGCCTTCCAAGAGATCAACCCGGCCGCCGAAAGTGTGCTGCTGGGCTGCGTCCGTCAGACGCTCAAGGGTTGCTGCGCGGGGTGTGCTGTACCGACGGGCCTGTTCAAAGCGATGCAGGTTGCCGCTGGGCTGGCTCTGCCAGCCGACATCGCGATCCGCCTTTCCAAGGACTCGGCCTGAACCAGAACAAGCAGGTCCGGTCTCCTCCAGACAGACAGCTTGACAACATGCGGTGGCGGATGTATACTTCGTTGCGTGGCGAAGTGACGTATCAATAGGAGGCGTGCGATGCGCGAGTTCCTGGCTGTTGCCAAGGCACTGTCGGACGAGAACCGCGTGCGGGCCCTGATGGCCCTCACGGGGGGCGAACTCTGCGTCTGCCAGCTCGTTGAGCTTCTGGGCCTGGCCCCCTCGACGGTCTCCAAGCACATGTCGGTGCTCTATCAGGCGCGGCTCGTGGAGTCGCGCAAAGACGGTCGCTGGATGTACTACCGGTTGCCGGAGGATGCCGAGGCGTGCAGTGAGGGGGCACTCGTCTGGGTGCGGTCGTGTCTGGCCGGCGACAAAGCCATTCGCGAGAACGCGCATCGGACCAAGGCCGTCCGCAAGGCCAGCAAGGAAGCCCTGTGCGAGTGCTATCGTACCTGACGCTGGAGAAGAAAGGCTGAGCCATGGCCACCGAAGCCTCCATCGCCAAGAAGCCCAAGGGCCTGAGCGTCTTTGAACGATTCCTGACCGTCTGGGTGCTGCTCTGCATCGGCGGGGGAGTTCTCCTGGGCAAGGTCTCGCCCGGCGTTGCCAGGTCGCTCGACGGCATGGCCATCAGGGTCAACGGCGCGCCGGTGGTCTCGATTCCCATCGCCGTGTGCCTGTTCCTGATGATGTACCCAATCATGGTCAAGATCGACTTCGCCGAGGTCATCAAGGCCGGCAAGAGCGTAAAGCCCGTCGGCCTGACCCTCTTCGTCAACTGGGCCGTGAAGCCCTTCACCATGTACACCATCGCCCTGCTGTTCCTGGGCACGCTCTTCTGCCACTTCATCGGCCCGGACGCTTTGGATTACGTCAAGATGCCGCTGGGTCTCGACCTGCCAGTCGGCGCCAGCCACGGCTCGGGAACGGTGGTGATGCACGAGGGCGTGAAGATGCTCCAGGTGCCCCTGTGGCGCAGCTACCTGGCCGGCTGCATCCTGCTGGGTATTGCCCCATGTACGGCCATGGTGCTCGTGTGGGGCTACCTGGCCAAAGGCAACGACGGCCACACGCTGGTGATGGTGGCCATCAACTCGCTGACCATGCTTTTCCTCTATGGCCCACTGGGCGGCTTCCTGCTGGGCGTCGGGCGCTTGCCCGTGCCGTGGGAAGCCCTGGTGTTTTCCATCGGTATCTATGTCGCCCTGCCGTTGGTGGCCGGGTACCTGTCGCGCAAGTGGATCATCGCCACCAGGGGGCGCGAGTGGTTCGAGCAGAAGTTCCTGCATGTCCTGACGCCCATCACCATCCTCGCTCTGCTGGCCACGCTCGTGCTCCTCTTCAGCTTCAAGGGCGAAACGATCCTCAATGACCCGCTGACCATCCTCTGGATTGCCGTGCCCCTCTTCATTCAAACCGTGCTGATCTTCGGCCTGGGCTACGGCCTGGCGCAGCTGCTGAAGCTCAACTACCAGGATGCCGCTCCTTCGGCAATGATTGGCGCATCGAACCACTTCGAGGTGGCCATCGCCACGGCGGTCATGCTCTTCGGTCTCTCGAGCGGTGCCGCCCTGGCCACCGTAGTCGGCGTCCTGATCGAGGTACCGGTGATGCTCATGCTGGTCAAGATCTGCCTGAGGACTCAGCACTGGTTCAGGGACGCAGGTGAGGCAGGGGCAATCGCGCCCACCGCATAGCCGCCGAAAGGGACAAACCATGGCACAGAACGAGAAGACTCACAAGTTGGTCCGCGACGCCTACGCCGACGTGGCTCGCAAGCAATCCTGCTGCGGGGCAAGCAGTTCCTGCTGCGGCGACAACAAGGCATACACTGTGCCGGACCACCCTGTGCCCGAGACCGAATTGGGTTTGTCGTGCGGCAACCCGCTGGCCTTCGGCTACATCAACCCGGGCGACGTGGTGCTCGATCTCGGCAGTGGAGCCGGGAAGGACGTTTTCCTGGCCGCTCAGAAGGTCGGTGACGCCGGCCGGGCCATCGGCGTGGACATGACGCCCGAGATGCTGGCTCTGGCCCGTAAGAACGCGGTCAAGTTCTTCCAGGCCACCGGCCTGGCGAACGTCGAGTTCCGCGAAGGGACCATCGAGAACCTGCCGGTCGAAGACGCCTCGGTCGACGTGGTGATCTCCAACTGCGTCATCAACCTCTCGCCCGACAAACCGCAGGTCTTTCGCGAGGTCCAACGCGTCCTTAAACTCGGCGGCCGCATGATCGTGAGCGACATCGTTCTGAACCGTCCACTCCCGGAGTCAGCGATGAACGACGCCGACCTCTACGCCGCCTGCATCGCCGGAGCCCTACTGCGAGAGGATTACCTTGCCGCTGCGCGAGCCGCCGGTTTCCAGAAGGTCGAGATTCTCAGCGACCACACCTATCAGGCAGCCAGCGCCTGCGACGACCCGGTCACCAGCGGGTCGGCCGATGTTCTGGCTGGCGTCGCGGCTAGCATTACCGTTATGGCAGTGAAATGAAGGAACGTTCTCGGCGATACGCCTCCGTTATCTTCCATCAGCGTTCTCAGTCGCTCGTCCCAATGCGTCGGGAAACCCCTTGCCAACCTCCGCAGCGACTGAGCCATGCTGAAACTGAATTCCGCTAAGACCTTCCGGCGCCACGCGTGTTTATGTTGTAGGGCATTCGCCCGAGAGCGGTTGCGCTGCAGACAGGGGATGGGAAATGAGGTCCGTAATTGCGCTTGGGACGGTGGTCTCGGCCATGCTGGTGGCGGCCCTGATATCTGGGCCGCTTGGCGCCCAGCAGACCAGCAAGACAACCATGACTCCCGCCGAGGCCATGGACATGCTAGCCCGACGCGGCGACTACGCCCAGGTCAAGCGGATTGCCATGGCCGACCTCTGGCGGGACATTTCCAAGCCCGAGACCCTGAAACATCTGGTTGCCGCCCTGGGCAAGTTGAACGACCGCGATCAGGCGGGGGCGTTCGGCCATATTCTGCTGCGCGTACTGGAGGAGCCCAAGCGGGCCAAAGCCCCGCAGACGGCCCAACTCCGCAAGTGGACCGAAGTGGCCCTGAAGCGGCTCGACGCGCAGTTCGAGAAGGACCGCAAGCAGTATGCCGCCGCGGCCCCCGGCAGGAAGTTCACCCAACCCGAGGAGGTCGGCGAACTCTGGATGACCAATATCCAGGCCGATCCGCAGTGTCTGCATGGACTGCTGGCCTGGAAGATCGTCGGCGGCCGCAAGGACGTCAAGCCCGACTGGATCCACAACACTCAGGGCACGATCCATCGCTCGTGTCTGAAGCTGATGGACGAGGTCGATGGCCGCAAGGGTGTCCTGTACGCGACCACGGTGAACCCCGAAAAGGACACAGACGCCCTGGCCTCGCAGATGGAACGTCTTGGGCACAGGGTGCGCAATACCGTCCGCAACGTCGGTAAGTGCAGGTTCCTTCACGCGGGCGTCAAGCCTCAAGAGTTCGCCCTGACCTTCCGCGTCGAGGCCGAGGGCAAGGAACTACTGGCCCAGCGGATCGAACCCTCGGCGTGGTCCGACTTGAAGATCGATCTCCAGGAATCGGCCGGCAAGGACGTGCCCGTGATCGTGGAGTTCCTCGTGCCGTCCGGACAGCGGTGGCACAACGGCGCGTGGATCGACTATCTCGACTTCTTTGAGGATTGAACGGAGGCCGATCGCTGCCCGCAGGGAGCGATATCGTTCTCGCTGACTTGATCAGGCGTCTTTGCCTGCTGCACGAGAAGAACGAGTTCCTCTACCATTTCAACCGTGGCTTCCGCTGTTTCGGCGAGGAGGGCGAGCTACGCCTGCTGCCGCCGAGTGCGAAGGGTGACGGATCGCCGGGAACCGATGCCGGCCAGCGGGCGTGCGCCCTGGCTGACTTCAATGGCGATGGAGCCGTGGACCTGGCTGTCGCCTTCAGCGACGGAACGGTTGTCTGCCACTACAATGATGCCTTCAACAAGCCAATGCTCCGTGTACGACCGACGCGGCACGACCTTGGCCCTGTCACCGTCAGCGTCTGGCAGGGTGACAAGGTTCCGGTGTGCGTCGGCGCCGCCACGGTTTCCGGACGGGGTCTGCCGGTCGTCTTCACGCTCGGCAACGAGTTTCCCTGCACCCTTCGCTGGAGCGAGCCAGGCCGACCAAGTTGCGTGAAGAACGTGGTGTCTGCTACCGGTGAGTCCGGAGCCGTCGCCGACGTCGTCCTGGAACCCTGATCACGCGTGACTGAATCGCCCCCCATAGGTTTGACGACGCCAACGATAGCCCCCTGCCGGTGATTACCGCCCACCCTGAGTCTACGGAGGCGAACCAGCCGCTAGGCAACAGGGACGATGCGCAGCCTGCGAGAATTCAGCCGGAGGGCGTTCCCCTTGCCCTGGCCGGACAGAGGGATGCCCTGTGCATCGGCTGAAGCACTTCCTGAGAGGCGACAGACAAGTGATGGTTCCGCTCTCGCGAATTTCCTATCCGCGCCGTCGCGCCGCCAGGCCCGCGAGACCGGCGACCAGCAGGCCGAGCGAACCAAGGAATCCGTGAAGGCCGCCAGGAAACGTTTCATCGCTCTGGCATCGCGCGAGTTCCGTGACGCGAGATGTAACCGCTAGCCGCACCGGCGCTGCGCGATCGCTGACGCCCCCTGCTCGGGGCTGCCAAGAGTCTGCGGTGTCGCTGAAGTCTACTGCCCCGACAGCCGGATCTGTCCCCAGTAGATCGGCGAGCCCCACGTGGAGCGAAGGCCGCGCGTGTCGGCAAGGCGTTCGATCACTTCGCCGTCGTGCCGCAGGATAAGGTCCAGGCCGACCGTGCGGCCCGCGGCCAACGGCGTCTCATGCGGAGGTGCGCCGGCCTCCGGTCGGGCTGCGCCTGCGCGCCTCACAGTCAGGGCTCGGGCCGAGATGCGGAACTCCATCGTGTAGCCGGTCGGCGTCTTCTGCCAGACCGCCTGCACGGAGCCTCCGGGCAACCGACCGCCCTGGCGCTTGTACGAAGCCTTGCCGCCATCGCTTCCGGGCTCAGGCCAAAAGAAGAGTTTCGCGGTCGGGCCACGCGACGGCATGTTGAGCCGCCGCAGGGCGTCGGGCTCCAGGTTGATCTCCAGGCTGTCGGCATTCCAGGGGAGTTCGCCGTCAACGTGAATCGCTCCCTGCTCGACCACGACCGCACCGTAGATCGCCTCCGGCGTCCAAGCCAGTTTCATGGTGCGGCTGGCGGTGCCAGTCGATGGCAGACGCAGAAAGGGAACGTCCTTCCAGTCGTCCAGCCCGCCATCCAGGACGATGCCTCCCGAACTGGACCGTTGTGTCATGACAACGGCCGGTGCCGGAGGCACGTCGACCACCACCGGCTGCGGCGCGAGGCGGCGAACGCTCTCCTCGTGCAGGCCGACAGGCACCGAGGGACAGAACCACGTGCGGCCCTTGTACTCCAGACGGATGGCCACCGACAGTTCGGGGCTGAACCCGTGGCCGCCCAGCAGAACGTCCGCCGGCGGCTTGGCCCGCAGGAGCCACGGCGCAGGCCTATTCTCCTCCTGCCCATCCTCGTTCTCATTCGTCGCCGTCGGTTCCGCCGCGGCACTCTGCGGCTCTTCCTCAGGTGCGATGAAGGTGGCTTCCTCGACGGCCCACGGGCTGCCGGGGTCGGTGCCGACGGTCACCTTGCTGCCCGCTGGAAACCGCCGCGGCGACAGCGTGCAGATCATGGCGCGGCCGGCCACGGGACGCTCGGTGACGTTGACGCCGAGGCCCTTGTAGATCTTCAGCAGCCGCATGGCGTCCTCGGGCGTGATGGCGGCGGCCATGATGTTCGGCGAGAGCGAGCCACCCGTTTTGGTGAGCGTCATCGTGTCGATGACCGTGCCGCTCGAACCCCTCACCGTCAGGTCGAGCCGGTCGCCCTCGATGTGATAGAGGCAATAGTGTGGGGCGGCATGGCTCCGCACCAGGATCGGGCTGGGCACGGACGGATAGTTGGGTCCCCCGGCACCGCCGGAGACCAGAAAATGAATCGGCTTGGCATCGGGCGGGCCGATGGGCACGAAACGCTCGTACAGGTGCGAGTGTCCGCTGACGACGAGGTCCACCCCGTGCTTATAGAGAACCGGAAGGATCTGCTCGTGTCCCCACGTGCTCCCGTGGCCCGCGACGTTGAACATCTGCTGGTGCCCGGCAACGATGATCCAGTCGGCACGTCCCTTGACTGCGGCCAAGTCGCGGTCGAGCCACTCGGCCATAGCGGTCATCCGCTCCGGCTCCATTTCGTCGCTGTCTTCGAGGTTCCACTGGTCGAGAATGACGACGTGGAGGTTGGCGTAGTCGAAGGAGTACCACGGCTGCGTCGGCGACCGGGCAAAGATGTCGGCGAAGGGCTGGATGCCGTACTCGTGGTTGCCGCGGGCCGGCCAGACGGGAGTCCTGTGCAGCAGGTCGCGCCAGGGTTCGAAGAACTGGGCCTCCAGCTGGTTCCAGTCGGCGGTGTTGTTGCAGTAGTCGCCCGTATGAACAATGAAGGCCGGCGCCTCGCCGGCGATCGCCTCGGCCACGGCGCGAATGCGAAGCGGCTTGCTCTGTGTGTCGCCGGTGATGACGAAGTGGAAGGCCTCTTTGCTGCCGGCGGCCGGGGGCGTGCGGAACGAGCCTTCGACCCGCTCCCCGCCGGAGCCGACCTCGTAACGGTGCCACCGGTCAGGTGCCAGGCCGGTGATCGTCGCCGTGTGGCGGATCTCCTTGCGACCGGTGATGGCCGAGGTCTCGACCTTCACGGCGGCATCTGAAGTGTCGCCCAACAGGCGACATGAGCCTTTCACCCCTGCCGGCGCGATCCAGTGCACCTTCGCACCCGAGGGAGACACCGCACTGACGTAGGGACCGAAGATGAGGTCCCGTTCCGTCAGCGTCGGGCTGTCTTGCTGCACCTGCGGCTGGCATCCCGCAACGAGAAGGCCCAGGCCGATGGCCCAGACCGTCACGAGTCGACCGGCATTACGCATCATCATGTCGTGTTCCTCCGGTGGGTTACCTGCGAGACCATCCCGTCAACTGACCGTTGCGGATGCCTCACGTTTCCATGAACTGGTAAACGGCGCTCCGCTGAGCCGGTTCCTGCGAATCCGCGTCATTCGCCCCCGTGGGCGCGGTCGGGCGACGACGGCAATTGCATTTGCACGGTCCCATCGGGTTTCCACGCCGCCTCAGCCCGAATGCCGAAGGCTGTCTCGAGATGGGCCGGCGTCAGGACTTCCCGCGGCGTGCCTGCAGCCAGGATTCGGCCCGCGGTCATCAGGATGGCGGTGTCAACGTACAGCGGAGCCAGAAAGAGGTCGTGGCAGACCATCAGCACGGCCTGCCCTTCGCCGGCGAGGCGTCGCACCTGGCGATAGAGTTCCAACTGATGGGCGATGTCCAGATGCGAGGCCGGCTCGTCGAGCAGAAGGATCCTGCCCTGCTGGGCCAGGGCGCGGGCGATGATGACCCGCTGACGCTCGCCGCCGCTCAGTTCCGAGAACCATCGGTCGGCCAGGTCGGCGGCCTCGACCCGCTCCAGGCACTGGCGCACCACGGTGTGGTCCTGGACGGACTGCTCGCCCCAGGCGCCGCTACGGGCGTAGCGGCCGAGCATCACCATCTCGGTTGCGGTGAACGGAACGTCGGTCGGCGTATCCTGCGGCACCACGGCAACGTGACAGGCGACCTCGCGCGGCGTCATGCTGTTGACCGGCCGCCCGTCCAGCAGCACGCGCCCCGCCTGCGGCCGCAAGGCACCGTTGAGGCATCGCAGCAGCGTGCTCTTGCCGCACCCATTGAGGCCGAAGAGGGCCGTCACGCGGCCGGGGACAACGTCCAGCGTCACGCCGCGAAGCACCGGACGGTCCGAACGATAGGCGAAGACGAGAGCGTCGGCTTTCAGGTTCATGCGTCGCGCCGCCCTCGGTTTCGCCGCTGGAGGAGCCACAGAAAGGCCGGGGCTCCGACCAGGGCGGTGAGAATACCCACAGGAACCTCGGCCGGTGCGGCGACGGTACGCGCCAGCGTGTCGGTGACCAGCAGAAGCAGCGCGCCGCCCAGCGCCGATGCCGGCACCAGTCCGCGATGGCCGGCACCGCACAAGAGTCGCAGAAAGTGCGGCACGATCAGGCCGACGAAGCCAATGATTCCGGTCAGACTGACAGCCACCGAGGTAACGACCGCGACGATGACGAGGAGCCGGAGCTGGAGCCGCCGCACGCCGACGCCCAGGTCGCGGGCCGACCGCTCGCCCACAAGCGCAACGTCCATGGCCGGCGCCAGGTAGACGAGGGCCAGACCCGCGACGCCGGTCACGGGAACCATCACCAGCGCGTCGCGCCAACTCGACTGCCACAGTCCGCCCATGAGCCAGAAGACGAGCGTCTGGAGCCGTTCGCCGGCCAGGTAGAGGGCCACGGCCGTGAGGGCGGAACAGAAGGCGCTGACGGCAATGCCGGCCAGGAGCAGCGATTGTCCGAAGTGGCCACCGCGCCGAGCCAGGCTATAGACGGCCGCCATGACGGCCAGGCCGCTGGCGACGCTGAAGACCGGCAGTGCGGCGAAACCGATCGTCTTGCCCACCACGAGCAATCCGAAGACCGCTCCGGCGGCTGCGCCGCTTGAGACGCCGACCACGTAGGGACTGGCCAGCGGATTGCGGAAGAGCGTCTGCGACGCGACGCCCGCCAGGCCCATGGCCGCGCCGACCATCAAGGCCATGACGATGCGCGGCAGGCGAATCGACACGAGAATCCGCGCGTCGGCATCCTGGCAGGCGGAATCGCAAAACGCCTGCCAACAGAGCCGCACGGCCTGGACAGGGGAAATCCACGTATCACCAACCGCCAGAGCCGCCAGCGCGGCAAGCACCGTGAGCGCCAGCAGTGCGGCGATCAGGCGAGAGGGCCGAACGGGATGAGGACAGGTGGACATGGCACGGGTCCGCTAAGCAATCTGTTTCACCTGGAACCGATCGTCGCGAGCCGACAGGTCCAGGGCCTCCTGGCTCGTCAGGTGAGACGCGGCCACGTGAGCAAGGTGCCTGCGACAAGCAGCCACCGCCTCACTCATCTGCTCGTCGGTCGGCCGCGAATACGGCTGGCCCGGGACAGGAATGTAGCCCATGACGTGGAACGGGATGTCGGCGTTGAGCCCGGCCAGCCACGCGGCGATGGCCTCGACCTGATCGAGATCGACCAACCCCGGCACGTAGACGACGTTGGCTTTCATCTCGAGCCCCGCGTCGACGGCGGCCGCGAAGTTGTCGAAGATCGGCCGCTTCGGTCGCCCGGTGTAAGCCTGGTGCACCGACTCGTCCCAGGCCTTCAACCCGACGTTGGCGCCGTTCAGATTGGCCAGCGGCAACCGGCTGCCGTTGGTGTGGCCGAGATAGGTCGTGGCGGCCAGAGCGTTTCGCGCGAAGTCGAGCAGGTCCGGCAACTCCTTGGCCACGGTGGGCTCGCCGCCCATGAAGTAGACCTTCTCAGGGGCAACCGAGCACAGGGTCTCCTTGATTGCCCGGAGGCTCAGGAACCGCTCGGGCTTCGGATACGCGTGTCCCGGCGCGCCGTCCGCCCCGCTGCGCAGTTTGTAGCTGCATATGGGACAGCGGAACGTGCAGCCGTAGTTGTGCACAGTCGCGAAACGGTATGTGGGATGGTAGGTGATCTTATGGAAGGCCATGGGCAGTCCTTTCAGCCGCGGCCGCCGTGGCGAGCAACTCGCGGATACGTTGTACGGCCTCGGGCATCGCCGGGCCGGCGATGAGCCAGCGGCGCTCCAGCGCGACGACGCGTCCGTGGCGCACGGCTGCAAGTTCGGCCATGCCCGGCCGCGCGGCAATCGTCGCGGCGTCACCGAAATCCTCAACGAGCAGAACGGCGTCCGGGGCCGAATGAATCAGCCGCTCGGCCGACAGCAACACACTGCCCGTCGCCTCGGCCGCAACGTTGTCGCCGCCGGCCAGGCGGATCAGGTCGTCGCAGTAGGTGTCGCGGCCGAGGGTCTTGTAGGCGCCGTACATTTCCAGGTAGACCCGCGGCCGCGTGGTCGCCGCAGCGTCGGGCACCGTCGCCGCCAGTTCCAGGAACTGCTCGACCCGTGCGGCCTCCCGGTCAGCCGTCTCGCCGTAGCCAACGCACCGGCCCACGAGCCGGATCATGGCCGGCACCTCGGCGGCACGGGCCGACCGGACACGCACGACCGGCACGGACAACCTCTCCAGCATCGCGGCCGCATCGTCCTGGTACCACCAGATGAAGGCCAGGTCGATTCGTCGGGAGAGGATCGCCTCCTGCGAAACGGCGCTGCCTTTGCCGATGACCTCGGCCCGTTCGACTCCGGGCACCGTGCAACCATACTCGTCGATGGCCGCCAACAGATCGCCGGCACCGATCCACACCATCGTGTCCGTCGCCGAGGTACAGAGGCTCAGGATGCGGCGCGGGCAGGAGGGAATCGCCACGTCGCGTCCCGTCATATCGGTAACGTGCCGCCGCGCGGCCATACCGGGGTCGCCCTCTGGCGAAATCCGCGCGGCCACCCATGCCAGGCTCGCCACGACAAGCAGCCCCGCAAGTGCCACGAGGAGGATCTGCCTCTTGCGACTCACCGCCCGGCCGCCCTCCTGGACGCCAACGCCGCCAGGCCGATGGCCAGAAAGCCTATCGTCGCGGGCTCCGGCACGGCATGATTGACCGTCAGCAGGCCGATGTTGGCCCGCAGACTGCTCTCGCAACCGGTGCCCAGTTCGCTCTCCAGGACGCTGTAGCGAACCGCGGAATCGACCGCCAGCAGGTCCGTCACGTCGAACGTCGGGACATCCGGTCCGTAGATACCCATGGCTCCGACGGCCACGTCATTCGACGCGTCGCCCAGGGCGGTGTCGTTGAAGTAGATCTGGTCCATCTGCCCTGCGTTGCCGTGGGTGTAGCTGGCCGTGTAGGTCGCCGAGGTCACGTTGAGAACATCCAAGTCGTTCAGCGACAACGTCATTTCGGCGGGCGATCCGGTGCTGCCCGGCGTCTTGCGAAGCGTGCCGTCGGCCTCGGCCAGGTAGTAGTCCAGGCTGCCGGTGATCGACGAGTCGGTGTAGATCGTCACGAGCGTGGCCGAATAGACGCGGCCGTCGAAGTCGTCGTTCGGATCGGTGATCGTGAAGCTCAGTTCATTGGCCGTTCCGTCGGTGTAAAGAAGGGAGGCGATGTTGCTGTAGGCCGTCTGCCACACGCCGTAGCCCGAACCGTAGACGGACGTTTCCGTCGTGCTGTACGTGGCGCCGGCATTGTCGGTGCCGCCGAGATTCACCACGCCCAGGCTCGTGCCGTTCAGGGTCCCGGTCACCTGGGCGGTATAGGCATTGGTGCCGCCCCAGATGTCCAGGTAGAGCCGCGAGGTGACCACGCCGTCGCACGACGGCAGCACAAAGCCGGTGCTGATGGGCGTGTCCAGACCGCTGGAGCCCCACAGGGCGTTGGTCAGGAAACTGGCCCCGCCGTGCTCAATCCCCTGCTGCGACTGGATAACCTGAAGGTCGTACCCCGACAGCGAGAAGCCCGCATAGGCCTGCCCGGCCGTCGCCCCCAGAACCGCCGCGATAAGTGCCCAGACCATCAATCCCCTTGCCATTCTTTCACCCTCCCTGTCTGTGTTGCGTCGGGACGCCGTGCGGCTCGACGTTCGAGACCCATCTACTGTGAAGCGTCCCAGTCCTCCTGCGTCGTTGTCTTCAGGTTCTCCGCGTGACCGTCACAAAAGACGGCATTGAAACTCTCGTCGACGTGTCGATAGTCCACGCCGGATACCGGCTCCCGGAACCTCTTACCCCCGCCGACGTAGTACGTGCCCGGCGTGCAATCGGCCAGCAGGATCGTTTCCCCGGGCCGTTTCACGCCGATGGTCGACACGCCGTACCAGAAACAATGGGTGTCGTCCTTGAAGCGGAAACAGTTGATGCCGTAGCTCATGATGATCTCGTCGTCCCACGCCAGCGGCACACGCTCATCGTCGCTCGGACAGCAATAGACTTCCGCCGACTTGTCCACGTACGGCTTGAGCAGGTCCATCCAGCGGCACGAGTCGTTCGTCCAAGCCCGGGGATACATGCCCCTGTGGTCCCCGGTGTAGAGCTTGACGGCCGTGGCCAGGCAGCGAAGGTTCGTCAGGCACGCCGCCTGACGGGCCATGGCCAGCCCCGTGGCGCACACCGGAACCAGCAACGACAGCAGCACGGCCACGATGGCCACGACAATCAGCAGCTCGACCACCGTGAAGGCAGGCCGACCGCAGCCAGAATTCAGACGGTACACGATCATCGCCGCGTAAGTCCCCCGGGTCGTATTACGAATATGGCAAGTGTAATACCATCAGCACGGCAATGCAACTCATTTTTCCTCAACTTCTCCGCGACGCGGCAGCTGGCATGGCCTCATGCCTGGCCGCCGACGGCTTGACGCCCTGCCGCGATGCCGGTACGATGTGCGTCGGTTCAACGAAGGGAGCACGGCATGTCCGAATTGGTCCGCGTCAGTCTGTCCATTCCCAGATCGCTCTTCGAGAAGTTGGAGACCATGGTGGCCGAGAGCGGCTACGGGAACCGCTCGGAGTTCGTCCGCGACCTGGTACGGGATCACCTGGTGGGGCAGGAGTGGGAGAGCCCAGGGACCCTGCTGGGCACGATTTCCCTCATCTACGACCATCACACCCGGGGACTGACCGAGCGGCTGATTCACCAGCAGCATCATTTCACCGGCAAGGTTCTGGCTACGACCCACGTCCACCTGGACGAGCACCTCTGCGCGGAGATGATCATGGTCCGCGGCCGGGGCAAGGACATTCGGGAACTGACCAACCGCCTTCAGCGCGAAAAGGGCGTTCTGCACGCCAAGTTAGCTGCAAGTACCACCGGCCGGCAATTGCGCTAAGACCGAGACGACGCACAGTTTCCGCCCTCCTGCCACTTCCGGCGTATCCCGGCGTCGTCGGCACTTGTGATGGTTCCCGCACTATACACACGACAAGCATTGATGCCGAAAATGCACAAAACCTGTGCACGGATTGGGCGTGACAGACCAATTGTGTGCGGTCGTCTATCAATGCGGAGACCATGGGACGCGGATTTCGCTCCCAAAGACTGTGATCAACACATGTTACACAGCCACAACATGGGCTCGCGCAGTCCAGTGCAGTCTCACCGACAGCACCACGGCAACGGCGCCCGAATCCAGCACAACCGCTTATCACACAAGGTGTTGCACCAACACGCGCAGTGACAGCACCACTCTCTGAATGGGCGAGCCTTCTGGGCACCGCTCCCGGCCAAGCCGCGGCCGACGACAACCGGGCAGGTCGGTCCTGTTCTCCATGGGGTGACAGCCGGTCCATGGTATGCGGTTTGCACGGTTGTTTTTGATTCTGGCCGTCCGGCGATTGCCAAAGCAGCCGGGGCGAACCTCGCGGCCCCACCAAGGCACGTGCCTGCCTGCCGGTCGTGTCTGCAGACTGACACAGGTCGCGGCCACCCGGCTGCGAGTTGGTTAACGGTGCTATCGGTACTCACGTGGTCAATATCGAAAGGACTGTGCACATGAAGCGTGCGACCTCATCGGACCCCATCCTCCAGATCGACGGTCTCTGCAAGCGGTTCCATCCCGGCCATGGGGTCGTGGAGGCTGTTCGCGATGTCAGCCTGACCCTCTCGCACGGCGACTTCGCCGCAGTCATGGGCGCCTCGGGTTCGGGCAAGAGCACGTTGCTGCACCTGGTGGCCGGTCTGACGCGGCCGGACGAGGGAACGATCCGCATCGGCGGCACGGACATTCACGCGTTGAGCGAGCGCGCCCGCACCGTGTTCCGCCGGAAGAACATCGGCCTGGTGTTCCAGGCCTTCAATCTCATTCCTACGCTGACCGGTGAGGAGAACATCGCCCTGCCGATGCTGCTGGGAGGACGGAGCAACGGCAGCGACGGCGTGGCCCGCCTGGTCGAGCACCTCGGCCTGTCGGGCGTCCGCACCCGGCGACCGGACTCCATGAGCGGCGGCGAACAACAACGGTTCGCTATCGCCCGGGCCCTGGTGACGAACCCTTCGATCGTCCTGGCCGACGAGCCGACCGGCAGCCTCGACTCGGTCAACGGACGCAGGCTCTGCGACACGTTCCGCAAACTCTGCCTGGAGAACGGGACCACCGTCCTCATGGTGACTCACAACCCGGCCGTGGCTTTCGCGGCGGAGAAGATCCTGATTCTCAAAGACGGTCAACTTGTCGGCCAGACCGACCGTAGCGAATACGCCACGGTGCAGGACCTGGCCCAGCGCTACATCGACCTCATGGAAGCCGACTGCCAGGAGGTGCGCGGATGAAGAGGCTCTCCGTTCTGTTGCGGCTCGTGATCGGGCCGAACGTCCAGCACCGGTTCCGCACGCTGGTCACCCTGTTGGGCATCGCCGTGTCGGTCAGCTTGGTGGCCTGGAACCTGCGGGGCTTCACGGTCATTCGGTCGCAGGTCGACGACGCGTCGAAGCAGCAGGGTCGCTTCGACGCGGTGATCACGCCGAAAGACTTCCGCGGCATGCAGCTCGACCCGACCATCATCGAGGCCCTCCGCGGCGACGACGCCGTGGCGGAGATCGATGCCGCCGTGAGAACCCGCGTTCGTCAGATCGAGCCCGAAGCGCCTCCCGCTCGCGGCCCGTTCGGCGGCACGACGACCATCGGCACGGGAGCCAAGGAACCGCCGCAAGAAATCACCGAAGGCCGCTGGCTCGGCGACGAGCCGAACGAGGCGGTCATCGGCGAGCAGTTCAAGCAGCGCATGCGACTGAAGATCGGCGACGAGCTGATCATCGCCGGGATGGGCGACGAGGTGACGCTCAAGGTGGTGGGAGTTGTTCCCGGTCCTCCCGCCATGGTGCCCGGCGTTCGGAGGATGCCCCCGGCACACCTGGCCGACGTGTTCATCTCGCTGGCTACGGCCGAGACGCTTAACGGTTACGGCGATCGCCCAAGCACCCTCTGCATCGTCCTGAAAGATCCGGAAGCGGCCCAGGAATTCGCTCAGGCCTGGCAGGAGGAGCTCGCCGCCGCTCAGCCCGAAGCCACCCTGCGTCTGCTGAAGGCCCAGAACGACGACCCGATGGGCGCCCCGCCCGGAAGCATGCAGCAGATGCTTTTCGCCAACGCCACGATCCTGGCTTTCCTGGCGGCGCTGTTCATCGTCTTCGTCACCCTGAGCACCAACGTCCGCGAGCGAATCCGGCAGTTCGCCATCCTGCGAGCCCTGGCCTTGTCGCGGCTCCAACTGATTCTGATGGTCGTGCTCGAGTCGCTGCTCTTCGCCACTGCGGGCTGGGCGATCGGACTGGTGCTGATCAAGGGATTCCTGGTCGTCGGGCACCTCCTGTCCGGCCACATGGCCATGTTCCGGTCGAGCATGTTCTCGGCCGCACCACTGGGCAGGTCGGTTGTGCAGATCTCGCTCGTGGCCTCGCTCATCGGAGCTTTGGCGGCGGCGATTCTTCCGGCCTGGCAGACCTGGCGCATCAATCCTGTTGACATCCTCGGCGGCCAGGGCGCGCCGCGACCCGGAGCGTTCCCCCGGACCATGGTCCTGGCCGGTGCGATCCTCGTCGCCGTCAACCCGGCGATCATCGTCCTGGCTCGTAGCAACGAGGGCGTTCGCTCGGCGCTGGCCCACTTCTGGGGTTGGGGTCCGCGCGGTTTCGGCACGCCGCTTGTCGGCAGCCTGGCCATGATCCTCGGCTTCGTTCTGATCACCCCGCTGGCCGTGGTGGTCGCCGAGAAGCTCTTCGGCCCGCTGGTGGCCTGGGAGCTGCGGCTCGACCGGCGATTCCTGCGCCAGCAGCTCTCGGGCAACCTGTGGCGGACCACCGGCACAACCATCGCCCTGTCAATCGGCCTGGCCCTGTTCATCACCAGCTTGGTCTGGGGCTACTCGATGCTCGTGCCCTTCACGCCGACCGAGGGCCTGCCACGGATGCTGATCGCCGTCCTGCCCGCCGGCCTGCCCGACAGCGCGGTGGCCGAGGCCCAGGCCGCGTCCGGCATCAAGGCCGGCGAGTGCCTGCCCATGGCCGTCGAGCAGCCGCGATTGACCGACGAGATGCTGGCTTCGCCGGCGTTCGCCCACATCGACGCCCAGCAGCAGCATCTGATGGTGATGGGCGTGGATCCGCGGCGGACTTTCGGCGACGATCGCCCGCTGTTCGATCTGGACTTCATCGAAGGCACGCCGGCCGAGGCCGCACGGGGCATGGCCGCGGGGCACGGCTGCGTCGTGCCCGACCACTTCTGCACGCAGACCGGCCTGAAGATGGGCGACTCGTTCAGCGTCCAGGTTCCGAACGTCCCCGGGCGTCAGGTCAGCTACACCATTGTCGGCGTCGCCTCGGTGCCGGGCTGGAACTGGCTGACGAAATTCTCCGAGACTCGCCGCCGCGCCGGCCGGGCCCTGGCCATGATCTTCGTGGACTACGAGCAGGCCCGGGCCGACTTCGCCCTGGATCGCGTCAGCTACTTCTGGGCCAACGTCGAGAAGGGCATCACGGGCAAGCAGATTCAGAAGCAACTGGAGCCTCTGGCCCGCCGCGGTGCCGGCATCGAAGTTGATTTGCCGCAGGTCGGCCGGACGTCGGTCGGAAGCCAGTACGTCAAGGTGACCGACCGCGAGGAAGTGCTCAACATGCTCTACCGCCGGGCCAACGACGTCATCTGGGCGCTTACGTGGTTGCCGTTGATCACGCTATGCATCTCGTCGCTGGCTGTGTTCAACACCATCGTGGCCTCGGTCCGCAGCCGTTTCTGGCAATTCGGCGTGCTGCGCGGCGTCGGCCTGACGGGCGGGCAACTGTTGCGGCTCATTCTCGGCGAGTCGATCATGATCTGCGGGGCCGCATGCATGCTGAGCCTGGTGGCAGGCATCGGCCTGGCGTGGTGCGGCACGCGGCTGTGCACGCTGTTCTTCTTCTTCGGCGGCCACACGCCGCCACTGGTCCTGCCGTGGGCGTACCTGGCCATCGGATTTGCGCTGGCCTTCGGTCTGTGCATCGTGGCGGGAATCATCCCGGCCATCCACGCCGCGACCAGGGAACCGTTGAAGTACATCCAGGGAGGACGGTTGGCCGCATGACGCCGTGCGCTCCGCCCTCTGTTGCCGAACGTCTCACGACGTAAGCATGAGAAGTCGTTGAAGCCCATTGTGGAGGTTCCTGTTCATGGTGTGTCCGCTTGAAGTTCAAGGCGTCAAGAAGTGCTTCTGCCAGGGAAACCGCGTCGTCCGTGCCTTGGACGGCGTCAATCTGAAGATCGAGGACGGCGAGTTCGTGGCTGTCATGGGCGCTTCGGGTTCGGGCAAGAGCACGCTGCTGCATGCCATGGCCGGCCTCACGAACATCGACGCCGGACGCGTCCTCGTTGAAGGGCAGGACCTGTCCAGACTCTCCGACGCCAAGCTCACGACCTTCCGCCGCAAGAGGATCGGCATTGTCTTTCAGGCCTTCAACCTCATCCCCGTGCTGAGTGCGGAAGAGAACGTGCGTCTTCCCGCCGTCAGCACCGACGGCTTGGACGCCAAGGTCAATGCTCTGCTGACGCAACTCGGCATGGCCGACCGCCGCACGCACAAACCGCAGGCCCTCTCCGGCGGCGAGCAGCAACGCACGGCGATCGCACGGGCCCTCATCGGCGATCCGGCCATCCTGCTCCTGGACGAGCCGACCGGCAGCCTCGATTCCGTCGCCGGGCAGGAGCTTTGCCAGACGCTGCGCGACCTGTGCGACAAACAGCATCGCACCATCGTCATGGTGACCCACGAGGCCAGCGTCGCCATGTGGGCCGACCGCGTGGTCACGTTGCGAGACGGAAAGGCCGTGGACGCCTTCTCCACGAAGGACTGCGACGACGCCCTGGCCCTGGCGCATCGGTACCGCGAGTCCACGCAGGTCAAGCGGACCGTGGGAGGCCAGCTATGAGGATGCTCCTGCCTGTTCGCCTGGCGGCCGCTTTCCTGCGGGCCAGAATCGCGCGGTGCGTTCTCTCGGTCCTGGCCATCATGGCGGCCACGTGCGTCGTCGTCTGGGTCGTCGGCACCTACGAGGCCCTGCTGAAGAGCTACGACGTGTTCGCCCAGCGAGCCCTGGGCCGGTACATCCTCTCGGTGGACCCCATCAGCCGCGCGCTGGACCGCGAGGTGCCGCCATCGGTGGTGACCGAACTGCGATCTGATCCGGCCGTGACCGCCGCCGATCCCATGTGGGCCGAGCGCATCAGCGTGCGGCCGGTGGCACAATCACGCCGTCCCGACCGCGACGCGCCGCCCCCTGAAGACCCGAGTGGCCTGTCCGAAGGCGACACCGGTCCGCGGCCGCCCAACGAGGTCATGCTGCTGGCGACCGATGCCCCGGCGGCGCCGTTCGACATGCAGAGCGGCTCATGGCTCGACGCCCAGACCTCCAACGGCGAAACGATTCCCGCCTGCCTCAGTGACGAGGTCGCCAGGAGGCTGGGCCTCGATCTGGGCGACACCTTCCTGATCGGCCGCGCGGACGATGCTCCGACCGCGACGGTCGTCGGCATAGTCGACAATCCTCTGGCAACCATCACCGGATCCCGTGTCGGCAGCGTGAAGCTGCCCAGCCCCAGCATCGCCGGAGCGTACGTCTCCATGAAGGACGCCGAGCGGATCCACAAGCGGCCCCGCCGCATCACCTTCGTCGGGGTCACCCTGGCTCCGGGGGTCGACGTGCACAAGTTCCGTTACGATTGGGGCCCGCGGCTGGCCAGCGGCGCCAACCCGCAACAGTTCCAGGAAGACTTCGATCTCGAGGAGACGCTGGACGAAGCCGAGGCCGCACGAAATATGTCCCTGCAGGCTTATGCCGCAACGGGCGTCAGTATGCTCCTGGCCTTCCTAATGGTCTTCAACACGCTGAACATGGGCGTGACCGAACGCATCCGCCAGTTCGCTCTGCTGCGGGCCGTGGCCCTCACGCGCAGCCAGGTCGCTGTGGTGATCGTGATCGAGGGACTGGTTCTGGCCGCGCTCGGCTTCGCCGGCGGTCTGGGCTTGGCCGCGCTGGCCCTGCGGCTGATCTCCTTGGTCGGTGGCGAGATGCTCCGCCACAACCCGACCATCGGCTGGCTGAGTGTGACCCTGGCGGCCGTCTCTTCGTTTGGCGGTGCGCTGCTGGCGTCGATCATTCCGGCCGCCAGGGCTACACGCGTGCGACCGCTGGACGTGGTCGCCCCCGGCATGAACGCCGGCCAAGCCGCTCGCCGGGCGGCATCGCCCTGGCTTATCGTTATCGGTGCAGCCCTGGTGGCCGCCGATCCGCTGATTAGCTTCGCGCTGATGCCCAGCCTCAAAGGGCCGGTGATTCCCTGCATGGCCCTCGGCTTCGTCAGCTTGGCCACAGGCGTGTTGCTGTTGGCTCCGGCCCTGGTGGTTCTGGTCGACCGATTTATCAGCCCGGTGTTGGCCCGGGTGCTCGGGATCAGTCCGCGGCTTCTCGGCCAGCAACTCAGTTCGCACCTTTGGCGCAGCGCGGGGGCGGCCATCGCACTGACCATCGGCCTGGGCCTGTTCCTGGCCATTCAGACGTGGGGATTCACCATGCTGAGCGCCTTCGTGCCCGGGCCCTGGGCGCCCGACGCCATAATCGCCTTCGGCTCCGAGGGCGCCACGGCGGACCAGGTCGCCGCCATTGCCCGGCTGGACGGCATCGACTCCAGTTGCTGCCTCCCTGCGGTCGTCGAGCAACCCAGGCTGAAAGAGGACCTGACCGGCAGTGCGCGCCGGGCTTCAATCATCCGCCAGGACAACGTCACCATGATCGGCCTCGATCCGCAACGAGCGCTGGGCGGCGCGTCGCCGCTGCTCGACTTCGAGTGGGTCGCCGGCACGCCGGAGACGGCCATCGCCCGCATGGCCCAGGGCCACGCCTGCGTGGTGCCCGACCATTTCCTGAAAGAGACCGGTCTCTCGGTCGGCGACACCTTCACCGTGGTGCCGCCCGAGAACGCGCTCGAGCCCCGGACCTACACGATTGTCGGCGCCGTGCGCCTGCCCGGATGGCACTGGGTGTCCAAGCTCGCCGGCCTGCGAATGCGGACGCACCGCACGGCCGCCCTGGTCTTCACCGACTACGAGTCCGTTGCGGCCGACTTCGATCTGAGGAACGCCTCTCATGTCTGGCTGCGCTGCACAAGAAGCCGCGTTGATCCACAGATCCTGCAACGCAAGGTCAACGACATTGTGACCGCCGGCAAGCCCGCCGCCTCGACCGAGGACGAGGGTCCCGCCGTGCGGGTCAGCACCGTCGAGCGGACCCGACAGATGGTGCTCAAGGCGTCCCAACGCTGGATCTGGGCCGCCAGCGTGCTGCCCCTGGTCGTCGTGCTCATCGCCTGCCTGGGCCTGCTGAACCTGATCCTGGCTTCGGTCCGGGCCAGGTACTGGGAACTGGGCGTCCTGCGCGCCATCGGGTTCACTCGCTGGACCATCGTGCGGCTGATTCTCGCCGAGGGTCTGCTGGTCGGCACGGTGGCCTGTCTGCTCAGCCTGGTCTTCGGTCTGGTCGCCGGCTGGTGCGGCGTGGGTGCCGCGTCCCGCATGAGCTTCTTTGGGGGACTCGACCCCGACCTGGTCATCCCGGTCGCCGGCACCGTCGTTGGTGGGTTGCTGCTGCTCGTGTTCACGGCACTGGCCGCATCCTGGCCGGCTGTCAATGCGGGACGCAGGCGTCCCCTTGATTTGCTGCAGGACGGCGCCAGCGCCTTCTGAGGCGACTGACACACCGCCTTTTGTGGAGCGCGACTCGGCTAGACGGAAATGCGACGCTACCGGCGCCGCGGGATCATGCCAAACCGAAAGGAGTCTCTCATGCGAATCATTGACATGCACAGTCACATGTACAGTCGGACGACGGAGGACTACGA
>JAFGPY010000391.1 GCA_016935955.1 Planctomycetota bacterium | reverse complement strand
TCCCATGTACATCGGCATCGACGTCGGGTCGGTAGCCACGAAAGCCGTCCTGCTGGACGACCAGTTGAACATGGTCCGCGAGATCTACCGCCGCAACCAGGGCAAGCCGATCCAGCGTGCCGCCGAGGTGCTGGCCGAACTGCTGTCGGAGATTCCCGACGGCCAGCTAATCCTTGCGGCCGCAACCGGCGCCGGCGGCAAGGCCGTGGGCCAGTTGCTGGGTCTGCCGGTCGTCAACGAGGTGGTGGCCCAGGCGACGGCCACGGGACAGTTCTACCCCGAGGTCCGCTCGATCGTCGAGATCGGCGGCGAGGACAGCAAACTCATCCTGATCGAGCCGGACGGAGCGACCGGGCAGACGCGGATTCGCGACTTCGCGATGAACGCCCTGTGCGCCGCCGGGACGGGCAGCTTCCTGGACCAGCAGGCCTCGCGTCTGGGCATCAACATCGAGAACGAGTGGGGCGCGATGGCCATGCAGAGCAAGCACCCGCCGCGCATCGCCGGCCGCTGCTCGGTCTTCGCCAAGAGCGACATGATCCATCTGCAGCAGGAAGGGTGCCCCGACTACGACATCGTGGCCGGCCTCTGTTTCGCCATGGCCCGCAACTTCAAGGCCGTGATCGGCAAGGGCAAGGACGTTCAGCCGGTCGTCAGCTTCCAGGGCGGCGTGGCGGCCAACGCCGGCATGGTCCGGGCCTTCCGCGAACTGCTCGGCCTGGACAAGCAGACGCTCATCATTCCGAAGCACCACGCCTCGATGGGCGCCCTGGGCGCCGTGCTGGCCGCCCGGCAGCGCGACGAGTTGCAGCCGATCGCGAGCCTGAAGCCCTTGGAGGACTACCTGACCTCGACGCACACTGAGGACCACAAGTGCCACGCGCCTCTGACCGACGATGCGTACCCGCTGGTCATCGAGCCGGACACGAGCAGCCTGGTCGCCGGCGGTCGCATCCCGGCCTTCGTCGGCGTGGACGTCGGCAGCATCTCGACCAACGTCGTGGCGATCGATGAGCAGGGCCGCGTGCTGTCGCGGCGGTACCTGAACACGGCGGGTCGCCCGCTGGAGGCCGTCACACAGGGGCTCTACGAGGTCGGCCTGGAGGTGGGCGACCGCGTGGAGGTCCGCGGCGTGGCGACGACCGGCTCGGGCCGCTACCTGACGGGTGACTTCCTGGGCGCCGACGTCGTGAAGAACGAGATCACGGCCCACGCCACGGCGGCCGCCTTCATCGACCCCGAGGTCGACACGATCTTTGAGATCGGCGGCCAGGATTCCAAGTACGTCAGCATCGAGAACGGGGCGGTCGTCGACTTCGCGATGAACAAGGTCTGCGCCGCCGGGACAGGCAGCTTCATCGAGGAGCAGTCGGAGCGGCTGAATATCCAACTGCGCAACGGCGATTTCAACCGCCTGGCTCTCGGGGCCACCCACCCGCCGTGCATGGGCGAGCGCTGCACGGTCTTCATCGAGACCGACATCAACCACAACCAGCAGAAGGGCGTGGCCACCGACGACATTGCGGCCGCACTGTGCTACTCGATCGTCCAGAACTATCTGAACCGTGTGGTCGAGGACCGCCGTATCGGCAACCACATCCTGTTCCAGGGCGGCACGGCCTACAATCGCGGCGTCAAGCGGGCCTTCGAGGCCATCCTGGGCAAGCCGGTGACCGTGCCTCCGCACCACGACGTGATGGGCGCCATCGGCACCGCCATGCTGGCTCGCGACGCCTGGAACGAGAGCGGCGGCACGATGAAAACGCGCTTCGGCGGCTTCGATCTGCGCGACAAGCAGTACGAGTGTTCGAGCTTCGAGTGCAAGGCCTGCTCGAACCTGTGCGAGATCCGCGTCGTCGACATCAAGGGGCAGGGCAAGCTGTTCTACGGCAGTCGTTGCGGCAAGTACGACGAGTCCGAGCGGCAAAGCAAGGGCGAGCACCTGCCGCGGCTGTTCGACGAGCGCAACCAGATGCTCACGACCGCCTACCATCCGTCATCGCGGACTCGCGGCGTGCGGCCGACGGTCGGCATCCCGCGCGTGGCGACGTTCTGGGAGCAGTTGCCCCTGTTCCAGGCCTTCTTCTCGGAACTGGGCTACGAGGTCGTCCTCAGCGAGGAGACCAACCGCACGGTGATCAACGCCGGCCTGGAGGTCGTGGCCGCCGAAACGTGCTACCCGATCAAGGTGGCCCACGGCCACGTGCTGGACTGCCTGAACAAGGGCGTGGACTACCTGTTCCTGCCCAGCATCGTCGACATGCCGAGGCAGAGCGACGACCTGGTCAACAGCTACACCTGCCCGTATATCCAGAGCCTGCCGTACCTGATCCGCGCGGCGATCGACCTGGGGCAGTATCCGAACACCAAGCTGCTGACGCCGGTGATCCACATGTCGCACGGCGAGGAGCATCTGCGTCACCGCCTGGAGGCCGTGGCCCGCCAGCTCGGGGCCGGCATCGGCGACCGCCGCCGCGCGGTGGACGCCGCCCTGGCCGCACAGCAGCAGTTCGACAACGCCCTGACGCGTCGCGGCCGCGAGGCCCTGGCCTCTCTGGGCGACGAGCCGACGCTGGTCATCGTCAGCCGTCCCTACAACGGCTGCGACGCCGGGCTGAACCTGAACATCCCCGAGAAGCTCCGCGACCTGGGCTGCCTGGCCATCCCCATGGGCATGCTGCCGTTGGACGAGGAGGACATCGCGACCGACTATCCGCACATGTACTGGAAGTACGGGCAGAAGATTCTTGCGGCCGCACGGATCATCGCCCGTAGCGACAACCTGTACCCGGTCTACATCACGAACTTCGGTTGCGGTCCCGACTCGTTCATCCTGAAGTTCTTCGAGCGCGAGCTGAAGGGCAAGCCGTGCCTGGTGCTGGAGGTGGACGAGCACTCGGCCGACGTCGGGGCGATCACGCGCTGCGAGGCCTACCTCGACAGCCTGAAGAACGTTCGCGAAATTCGCGAGGCCGCCGCACGCAAGGTCCGGGCCGGCAAGCTGAAGTACAACCTGCACGAGTCGAAGCAGAAGCGACGCCTCTACATTCCCTACATGGACGACGCCGGCTATGCCCTGGCCGCCGCCATGCGGGCCAACGGTCTGGACGCCGTGCAGATGCCCATGGCCGACGAGCGGACCATCGAACTGGGGCGCAGGGTCACCAGCGGCAAGGAATGCTACCCCTGCATCATCACCACGGGCGACATCCTGCGGCAGGTCGAAAAGAGCGATTTCGACGCGGACCGCGCGGCCTTCTTCATGCCCACGGCCT
Source organism: Planctomycetota bacterium (assembly GCA_016935955.1). The sequence goes on along the minus strand of JAFGPY010000391.1, from coordinate 1,049 downwards.
TCGGACCCTGCCGCTTCGGTCAGTACAACAAGTTCCAGCGGATGGTGCTCGACGACATGGGCCTGGCCCACGTGCCGATCGTCACCTTCGACCAGGACCGCGACTACCAGCAGGACGCCCGGATGCTCGGGCCGCGGTTCCGGCGCCTGGCCTGGTCGGGCATCGTCTTCGTCGACACGATGCTGAAGCTGAGCCGCGAACTGCGGCCGTACGAGGTCACGCCGGGCCAGACCGACCGCGTCTACGCCGAGTGCCTGGACCTGCTGTGCCGCCACATCGAGTCCGGCGGCGAGCCTGCCGCCGTGGCCCGCGAGGTGCGCAATCACTTCGACACCGTGACCGTCGACCGCTCGCAGCCCAAGCCGCTGATCGGCATCGTCGGCGAGGTCTTCGTCCGCTCGAACGCCTTCACCAACAACTTCATCGTCCGCAAGATCGAGCAGCTTGGGGGCGAGGCCTGCCTGCCGCCGTTCGAGGAGTGGGTCAACTACATCGCCTGGAGCCGCAAGGAAGACGGCTGGATCCGCCGCAACGTCAAGCGCATCTTCGAGGAGTTCATGGTCGATCTGGTCCAGCGTCGCGAGAAGCAGCGCGTGCTGGCTCCGTTCGCGGGCTCGGTGCGGCACTTCTTCTGCGAGGCGCCGTCGCGCGACGTGATCGCCCTCGGGCGGCGCTACATCCACGAGACGATCCGCGGCGAACCGATTCTCAGCATGGGCCGCAGCATCGAGTACGCCACGCACGGCTTCGACGGCGTGGTCAACCTGCACCCGTTCAACTGCATGCCGGGCACGATCGTCAACGGACTGCTGACGAAGTTCCAGGCCGACTTCGACATCCCGGTGCTCAAGGTGGCCTACGACGGCCTCGAGCAGTCGACCGAGATGATCCGCCTGGAGGCCTTCATGCACCAGTGCCGCCAGAAGGCCGAACAGCGCTGGGCCCGCGAAGCCAAGACAGCTGGCCGACCGACTGCCGGCGTTCACTGAGCGGCGCGATGCTTTTGCCGGATGAAACCACAAGACAACATAAAACGGGCGGCCGGATGA
>JAFGPY010000390.1 GCA_016935955.1 Planctomycetota bacterium | reverse complement strand
GTGTTCTTTCAGAAGGTCAAGAACGTGCGCATCCTCAGCCGGACCGAGGCAACCAAGATCGACCGCGCCGCCAGGAGCGTCCGTGTCAAGGAGCTTGGCAGCCGGAGGGAGTTCGACCTGGAGTACGACAAACTGGTGCTCGCCACGGGCGCTTCGCCCATCCGGCCGTCGATTCCCGGCCACGACCTGGACAACATCTTCTGTCTGCACGGCGTGCAGGACGCCGAAGGGATCAAGGCCGGCCTTGCCGGCGACCGGGCGCGCGACGTGGTCATCGTCGGCGGCGGCCTGATCGGCATGGAGACAACCGAGGCCCTGGCCCGCAGCGGATGCCGCGTGACCATCGTCGAGATGCAACCGCAAACGCTTGGCATCCTGGACGCCGAGATGGCACGGTTGGTCGAATTGCACCTCGAATCCAACGGCGTCAAGGTCCTGACGAACACCAAGGTCTGCGCCTTCGAAGGCGACGGCAAGGTGCATCGCGTCGTGACGGATCGCGGGACCCTGGCGGCCGATCTGGTCATCATGGGCATCGGGGTCCGCCCGAACACGGCTCTGGCCAGCGCGGCCGGCCTGGAGATCGGCGAGACCGGCGGGATCAAAGTCAACGAGCACATGCGCACGTCGGACCCGGACATCTATGCGGCCGGCGATTGCGTCGAATGCACCGACATCCTCACCGGCCGCCCCGCTTATGTTCCGCTGGGCTCGACCGCCAACAAACAGGGTCGCGTCGCCGCCGTCAACCTCTGCGGGGGCGAAGACACGTTCCCCGGCATCCTCGGCAGCACGATCTGCAAGGTCTTCGACTACTGCGTCGCCCGCACCGGCCTGACGGAGCGCGCCGCCAGGGACTTGGGCTACACGGTGACCACCGCGCTGGCGCCGGCGCCGGACCGGGCCAACTACCTGTCCACCGCGCGTCTGCTCCTGCTCAAGCTCGTGGTCGATCGCGACACGCGACGGCTCCTCGGCGTCCAGGCCGTCGGGCCCGGCGCGGGAGACAAGCGGATCGACGTGGCCGCCACTGCCATTGCCGCCGGCATGACCGTCGATCAGGTGGCGGGCCTCGATCTCGGCTACGCCCCGCCCTACTCGCCGGCAATGGACAATCTGATTACCGCCGCCAACGTCGCCCGCAACAAGCTGGACGGGCACATGGTCGGCGTCTGTGCCGCCGAGGTCCACCAGATGCTCCAGGACAGGAAAGACTTTGTCTTTCTCGACGTCCGCACGCCCGGCGAGCACGACCAGGTCCGCCTGCCCGGCGCGACGTTGATCCCGCTGGCGACGCTGCGCGGCCGCATCGAAGAGATCCCGAAGGGCAAACCGATCGTGACATTCGCCCAGATCTCGCTGCGCGGGTACGAAGCGGCGTTGATCCTCCGCGCGTCGGGCTTCGAGGATGTCCGCGTCCTGGACGGGGGCATTGCGATGTGGCCCTACGAGAAGTTGCAGTGAACAATACACGAGCAAGAGGCGATTCGATGCTCCGACAATGTATGATCCTGTTGTTGACCCTCGTCGCCGTTCCGCAGGCGACGGCCGATCCACCCGATGCGGTTGCCACGCTGTCCGAGGCCGTGACGTGGCTCGAAGGCGAGGCGCATCGCATCATCCGGGCCTCGGCGCGCACGATGGCCGACGGCACGACCGCGTTCCCACCCCAGGTGGGAATCGGCTACGAGGCGTTCTGGCTGCGCGACTATGCGTACACGCTCGAAGGGGCCATCGATTCCTATTCCGACAAGGAGCTGACCGACGCCTGCCGGCTCTTCGTGCGCTGCCTCGATGCCGACGGCGCGGGCGTCGACTGCATCAAGTTCGACGGCACGCCGATCTACAAGCCCGGCTTCGGCTCGATGGGCGTCCATCCCGTCGCCGACGGCGCGCCGTTCACCGTGGCGGTCGCCTGGCACACGTACCGCAAGACCCGCGACATGCAACTCGTTCGCGAGATCGTCGAGCCGCTCGTCAGGACGATGAACGCGGTCCCGCGCAATCCCGCCACCGGCCTGGTCCACATCGTGCCGGGCGAGCCGCAGGAGCGATGTCCCTACGGCTTCACCGACACGATTCGCAAACAGGGGGACGTGCTGTTCTGCTCGCTGCTGTACGTCCAGGCGTGCCGCCAGCTTGCCGACCTGCTGGAGGTCGCCGGGCGCGATGACGACGCCCGGCATTGGACGGCCGAGGGCGAGCGAGTGACATGGAGCATTCGCAAGGTCTTCTGGGACGGGCAGGTCGGGCTGTTCCGCGCGGCGACGGTGTGCTGCCGCGAGCACGACATCTGGGGCTCGGCGTTCGCCGTCTATCTCGGCGTTGCCGACGCCGCGCAATCGCAGGCCGTCGCGACCTATTTCCGCCATCACTACACTGAGATCGTCCAGGCCGGCCAGGTCCGTCACCTGCCCGGCGGCGTCTACTGGGAGAAGGCAGTCAGCCGTCGGGACACGTACCAGAACGGCGCCTATTGGGCGACACCGACCGGATGGTTCGTCTATACGCTCGATCGAGTCGATCCGGACCTGGCCGACCGGACCGTGATCGAGATGGTCAACGACTTCAAAGCCGGCGGCGCCTGCGAATGGCTCTTCGGCCCCCAACGTCAGCTTCCGAACTACCTCGCCAGCGCAGCCCTGCCCCTGGCCGGCATCCGCGCCACGATCGAGCGTAGGACCAATGAGAACCGCAATGATTGATGGAGATTATACCATGAAGAAGCAAGCGATGATTGTGCTGTGCGCCGCAATGCTGATGTCATCCACAACCTGGGCCAATGACCTCGTGTTGCCGCAGTTTCGTTCGCTGTTCAACGGCAAGGACCTGACCGGCTGGGTCAACGTCAACACCGCCGAGGATACCTGGAGCGTGCGGGACGACCTGCTCGTCTGCAGCGGGCACCCCATCGGCGTGATGCGCAGCGACCGACAGTACGAGAACTTCATCCTGCACATCGAGTGGCGGCACATGGAGGCCGGGGGCAACTCCGGCGTCTTCGTCTGGAGCGAGGGCACCGTCCCCGAAGGCAAGCAACTGCCCAAGGGCATGGAGGTCCAGATGCTCGAACTGGACTGGGTCAACCAGCACAAGCGGCCGGACGGCTCGCTGCCGCCCATCGCCTACGTGCACGGCGAATTGTTCGGCGCCGGCGGTCTGGAGGCCACACCCGATAACCCGCGCGGCACCCGCAGCAAGTCGCTGGAGAACCGCTGCAAGGGCAAAGGCCAGTGGAACGTCTACGACGTCGTCTGCGTCGACGGCACGGTCAAGCT
>JAFGPY010000389.1 GCA_016935955.1 Planctomycetota bacterium | reverse complement strand
GCCCTCGCGCTTCATCGCCGCCAGCAGGTAGTCCAGCCGGTCGAGGGCCTCGGGCTCCAGGCCGGAGTAGTCCTTCTTCCAGATGCCGCGCGGCCAGGCGTGGTGGTCCATGTGGTGGAAGCGGACGCAGTTGATGCCGAAGGCCGCAAGTCGCGCCGCCAATCGGTCGGCCGCATCGTGCGTCGGGAAGCAGGCGCTGAAGCACAGGTTGACGCCCCAGAACCTGACGCGTTTGCCGCCGGCGGCAAAGTGCCCGTCCTCGACCGCGACACGCGGCAGGTCGTCCCCGCGCGGCCCGTCGAACACGCGGCGAAGGTCCAGGTCCCCGGCCGGCGCGCCCTGCGGCGGCAGGGCGAACGGCGCCAGCGGCAACGCCTGGGCCTCGTCCTGTGACCAGGCCGGTGCGACGACCACGGCGCCGAGCAACACGGCGGCAAGCAGCAAGGCGTGATACGACATGGCAATCTCTCCAATGGGACAGTGCGGTTCGCAAACGCGGGCGAGACCGTCCGGTTACTCGTGCCGGGATTCGTTCCTGTCGTCGTCCGCGGCGCCGTCCATGTGAGCGTCCTCGCGAATCTCGCGGATCTGGCGGACGTGCGGGACGAGCGACAGGACCGCGGCGACGATCAGGCACAGCAGGCCGCACGACGTCGTCACGGTAGCCACGTGCAGGTCCAGCCGCGCCTCGAACGCCGTGCCGATGACAAAACCGTCGGCGATCAGGATGTAGCCGATCGTGGCCAGGATGAATCGCGGACTGCCGTAGTGCAGGTAAGGTTTCTTATGCAGGTGGCGGATGTAGTTCTCGACGGTCCGGGCCATGTAGCTCAGGGCGAAGACGGCGACACTGGTGGCGGCCAGGGTCGGGTAGAGTCCCGCATCGAGCAGGAACTCCTGGAATCGTTCAAGTTCGCTGGCCAGGATCCACACGGCCGCAGGTCCTCGGAACGGTTTGCTCTTCGGGCGAGTCGCCGGGTCGCCGGTCGCACGGGCGCCACCTCTTGACCCGAAGGGCAAGGTGTGCGGTCTTCAGCGTGCGGCACACTTTGGGGCTACGCCCTCCAACGTGTGGCGCCCGGCATCGGAGCCCATGTAGCACGCCCGCCCTCGGGCGTGACCGCAATCATCAGAAGACGATCGTTCAAGGCCCGTGCTCCCCGGCCGAGGGCGGCCGGGCTACATTCCCCAACGGGCCGTCAGGGCTCGGGTGCGGCGCCGCTTTTCTTCAGGGCGTCCAGTTGCGCCTGCATCTCCATCAGCCGCTTGGTGTAGAGCCGCTTCTCCGACTCCAGTTGCCGTTCGGCCGTGACGGCGCGCTGCTCGGCGATGATACGCAGTTGCTCGTCGGCTTCAACGTCTTTCTTCAGAACTTCCATCTCGTCTTCCCGGAGCCCGCAGCGGTGATACAGCTCCTGGTAGTTGAGGCCCAACTGGCTGACGCTCAATTCGATCGTCACGTAGTAGGTGCCGATGATGTCCTTCTGCGTGGAGACGACGTTGTAGCCGCGGATCATGCTCTCGACGAACTCGGCGACGTGCTCGGTCTGGACGCCGGATTCCGACGGCGGCAGGATGACCTCGTAGACCAGGCGGTTGATGGCGGCCTGGCGGGCCTCTTCGGCCGTGTCGCCGGTGCCGACGACGGTCAGCGTGGTGGCCGGCGACAGCCTGATGGGCACGGCCACGGGCATGTACTTCGAGACGACCTCGGGCTGGCATCCGGCCGTCAGGGCCGCGGCCATGGCGGCCGCCAGGAACATGCGTTTCATCGTAGGCTTCTCCTGCTTCTCAGTCGATCGGGTCCGCGTGGTCCAGCGGGCATCGCAGGGCGCCACGCGAAAGACCGAAGCACTTGTTGCACGACACGCACCGCGCCGTGTGGGCCGCGTTGCGCTGAAGGTTCAGCGGGAAGTCCGGCTCGCGGACGAGCGGGCGGCTCAGGGCGATCATGTCGATGCCCTCGGCCAGGGCCTTCAGCATCAGCGGCGCCGAGCGATAGCCGCCCACCGACGCCACGATCACGCTCGTCCGCTTGGCCACCTCGACGGCCAGCGGCAACAGGTAGCCCTCGTCGTCCGGCCCGTGAACCGGCTGGGCGGTCTTCATCCCGGCTTCGGCCATGCCGGCCGAGACCTCGATCAGTTGCACGCCCTCGGCCGCCAGGGCGGCCGCCGTCTCGCCGGCCTCCGCGGGCTCGACGCCGTGCGGCGGCAGGTAGTCCGACCCGTTCAGCTTCACGGCCACCAGCCGCTGGTCGCCCAGGGCCTGGCGGACGGCGTCGACGACCGCCAGCGGCAGGCGACGGCGGTTGGCCGGGTCCTGGCCGCCCCACTCGTCGTCGCGCTGATTGGTGTGCGCCGACAGGCATTCCGACAACAGGTACCCGTGGGCCATGTGAATCTGGACGCCGTCGAAGCCGGCCTGGGCGGCGCGGGCGGCCGCTTCGCCGAAGACCGCCGCCACGTGCTCCAACTGCCGCGGCGCGAAATCGTTGATCGGCGTGCCCGCCGGCGGCAGCTTCTGCCGCTTGTCGTTCGGCGCCGGCGTGGGCCCGGCGAAGAAGGCCTGTCGCCCGGCGTAGGTCAACTGGCAAAGAATCGGGGCCTTGGTCTCGGCGCGAACCGCCAACAGAATCGATTCCCAGGCCCGGGCGTGGGCGTCGCTGGTCATGCCGCACTGGTTGCGGCTGGCGCGGCCGTGCGAGTGCACGAAGGAGTGCCCGGTGACGATCAGCCCGACGCCGCCGCGGGCCAGGTCGCCGTAGATGCGAGCGAGCGGGCCGAGGTGCGGCATGCCCTCGGTGTCGGCCGCCGACTCGTGAGTCGCGGAACGCATCAGACGGTTGGTCGCGGTCAGCGGGCCGACCTGAAGCTCGCGGAAGATCGCCTCGACGTTCATGTACATGACCGCCCCTTTCCCCGACGGCCACGTCAGGCGCCGCCGGTGATCTCGTCGCGCAGCTCGCCGATGAACGGCAGGTTGCGATAACGGCCATTGTAATCCAAGCCGTAGCCGACCGCAAAAACGTTCTCGATCTCGAAGCCGATCAGGTCGGGTTGCGGCAAGGTCGCGTCGCGCGCCACCCGCTTGGCCAGCATGACCACCGTCGTCACCTCGGCGGCGCCCAGCGAGCGAACCTGTTCGACCACGTGGGCAAGCGTGCGGCCGGTGTCGAAGATGTCGTCGACCACCAGGACGTGCCGCCCGCGAACGGCCGACGGCAACGTCGAGCGGTGGGCGAACTCTAGGTCGCCGCACGACGTGCCGCGATACGATTTACAGTATACGAATTCCAGGTCGAGGCCAAGCGGCAACTGTCGCAGCAGGTCCGCCAGAAAGAGCACGCAGCCGTTCATGACGGCCAGCACCAGCACATCGCGACCCGCCAGGCGCGACGCCAGCTCGCGGCCCAGTTCGGCCACACGCCGTTCGATCTCCTCCGGCGTGATGATCACGCGGGCAATGTCGCCTTGCACGGCCGTTGCTCCTGAGTCGAGGGCGGCGCGCCCGGCTCGCTCCGCCGGCGGCGGGAGGCCGCCGCGAGGGTCACATCGTCGCGCCGTGTTCCCGGAGAATCTTGATGACCTCTTCGCGGCGCTGCTGGGTCGCGGCGCCCAGCGGCGTCGTGCCGTCCTTGGCCCGGAAGTTCACCTTGGCGCCCTTCTCGATCAGCAGGCGGACGCAGTCCGCGTTGCCCGCGGCGCTGGCCTTCAGCAGGCTCGTTGCGGCGTTCTCGTCCGTCGCGTTCACGTCGGCGCCCTTGTCGATCAAGAGGCGGGCCGTCTCGACCATCTTCGGCAACGTGCTCGTGTACTGAAGCGGCGTCCAGCCCTTCTTGTCCCGCGGATCGACCTCGGCCCCGGCCTCCAGCAGCACCGGGACGATCGCCGCCTGCTCCTTGGCCACGGCCAGGTGCAGCGGCGTCAGTCCGAACTTGTCGCGGCCGTTCACGTCCGCGCCCTTGTCGAGCAGCACCTTCAGCATCTCGGGCCGGCCCTGCATGGCCGCGATGTGCAGCGGCGACCGGCCCGACAGGTCGCAGATCTTGAAGTCGGCCCCGGCCGCAAGCAGCTTGTCGAACGACTCCCGGTCGCCGCGGTGGACGGCCAGGTGCAGGGGCGTGCCGCCGCGCTGAACGACCACGTTGAGCCCGACCTTCTTCGACAGCAGGTAATCGATCAGCGGCTGGTTGCCGGTCAGCACGGCCAGGTGCAGCGGGGTGTTCCCGGCACGGTCCCGCGAGTCCAGCTCCGCCGCGTCGGCGCCCTTGCTGATGAAGAAGTCGGTCAGATCGAACTTGCCCACCATGAGGGCGGTGTAGAGCGGCGTCTTGCCGCCGCTGTCGCGGACGCGGAGCGTGGCCCCGCGATCCATCAGCATCTCGGCCATGGCTACGCTGCGCGCGGCGTGCAGGGGCGTCCGCTTGGCGTTGTCGCCCTGGGAGATCTTCGCCCCCTTGTCCAGCAGCAGACGAGCCGTGTCCACGTGATCGTAGAACGCCGCCATCATCAGCGGCGTGCGGCCCATGCGGTCCCGGGCATCCGGATCGGCCTTGGCGTCCAGCAGCATCGCGGCCACGGTCGTGTAGCCGCGCTGCGCCGCCTTGTGCAGCCGCGTCATATTGTTGGTCAGCTTCTCGTTGACGTCCCCGCCCGCGTCCAGGAATTGCCGCGTCTCGGCCCGCACCCGCTCCTCAGCCTCGGCGGGAGTCTCAGGCGTCTTCTCGGCCGGGGTCTCGCCTTCGACCTCGGTCATCTGCTCCGCTTCCGCGGCGTCGGCCGAGGGCGAACCCTCGGCGGCCTGGATCGCGGCCACGGGCTCAACCGCGTCCCCGGCCGTCTCGCCACAACCCCCAAGTCCGGCGGCCGCAGCCGCCACCAGCAGCAGGGACGTCACACAAATCCGTCTCATGGATTACTCCTCGTTCGCACGATTCCCATTCGCGATCGTTCGCCAGCGCGACCCCGCCCTTCGGCCGCGCGGAACGGCGCGACGCGGCCGCAGACCGTCAGTCCAGGGGATACTGCGCACAGAGGTCCTGGATCTCGTCCTTGGCCTTGGCGAGCTTGCCGTCGGACGTGCCGTCGGCCGTCAGCACGGTGTCGAGCAATCGGGCCACGCGACGCATGTCGTCTTCCTTCAGACCGCGCGTCGTCAAGGCCGGCGAGCCGACACGGATGCCGCTGGTCTCCTGGGCCGGCAGCTTGTCGAACGGAATCAGGTTCTTGTTGACGATGATGCCGGCGGCCTCCAGGGCCGTCTCGGCCTGGCGGCCGGTGATGCCCTTGGGCGTCAGGTCCACCAGGAACAGGTGGTTGTCGGTGCCGCCGGCGACCAGGCGGTAGCCGAGCTTCCGCATTTCGTCGGCCATGGCCGCAGCATTGTTGACGATCTGCTGCTGGTAAGTCCTGAACTCCGGCCGCAGGGCCTCGGCGAAGGCCGCCGCCTTGCCGGCGATGACGTGTTCCAGGGGTCCGCCCTGCATGCCGGGGAAGACGGCCGAGTCGATCTTCTTGGCCCACTTGGCCGTGCAGAGGATGCTGCCGGCTCGCGGGCCGCGAAGCGTCTTGTGCGTCGTCGTGGTCACGAAGTCGCAGACCGGCACGGGGTCCGGGTGCAGCTTGGCGGCCACGAGGCCCGCGATGTGGGCCATGTCGGTCATCATCAGGGCCCCGACCTCGGCGCCGATCTCCGCGAAGCGGTCGAAGTCGATCTTCCGCGGGTAGGCGCTGGCGCCCATCAGGATCATCTTCGGCTTGTGCTCGCGGACCAGGCGGGCGACCTCGTCGAAGTCGATCATCTCGGTCTTCGGGCTGACGCCGTAGTGGATGCACTTGTAAAGCTTGCCCGAGAAGTTCAGCTTGTAGCCGTGCGTCAGGTGCCCGCCCATGGCCAGGCTCATGGCCATCAGCGTGTCGCCCTGTTCGAGCGAGGCGAAGTACACGGCCATGTTGGCCTGGCTGCCGGAGTGCGGCTGCACGTTGACGTGCTCGGCCCCGAACAGCTCCTTGGCCCGGTCGATGGCCAGTTGCTCGACCTTGTCGACGATCTGGCAGCCGCCGTAGTAGCGCCGCCCGGGATAACCCTCGGCGTACTTGTTCGTCAGCAGACTGCCGGTGGCCTCCATGACCGCGCGGCTGACGTGGTTCTCCGAGGCGATCAGTTCGAGCGTGTGCTGCTGCCGCTCCCATTCCTGGTCCAGCAACTCGGCCAGGCACGGGTCGGTTTTCCGCAACGTCTCGTAGCGGGCACTCGATCGGTCGTTGATTGCGGTTTCCTGCGGGTTCATCCAAGTCTCCTTCCGTGAGGTCCGGCGTTCCACCGCGCCGGACACTGCTACCAGATCACCAGCGAATCCAGAATCGCCGTTGCCTCATTGAGCCACAGGGCCTCGGCCTCGGCCGCAGGACCCGTCGCCGTGATGACGAATTGCTTGCCCTCGTAAAGCAGTGCGTACTGCATGAAACGCTTCTTCGGCCGGCTCGCCTGCGGGGCCGTCGCCTCGCCGCTGCCGCGCTCGATCCGCTCGAACGTGGCCTCGATCAGGCAGGCCTTGCGGCCGCTGGGATGATCCACGACCGTCGCCCGCAGTTCGTCGTACCCGACCGCCCGGCAGCTGAACAGCTCGCGGTTGCCGCGCAGGTACTCCTGGAGGTCGGTCGCTCCCGCGGCCGTATCGACCACCACATTGATCACCGCCTGGCCGGCCCCGTCGGGCAACGCGCGAACGAAAACCGCCACGTCCTTCTTGTCCGCCGGGAGCCCCTTCGTCTCCAGACGCTCCCACGACGGAAACAGGTTCACCGCGAAATGGTTCGGCCGATCGGCGTACGACATGCCCTCGACCTGCGGCGGAGGGCTCGACGTGCAGCCGACGACCGCGCCGCAGGCGGCCAAAAACCAGGCGATCCGAATACTCCGACTCCACAGACTCATGGCTGCCGCCCACTACCAGGTTACAAACGAATCGAGAATCGCATCCAGCTGCGGCATCCAGGTATCGGAAGTCTCGACCGGCATGGTCGCCGTGATCACGTATTGCTTGTTGCCGCGAATGAAGCCGTATTGCTTCATCCGCAACGGCCGCTGAAACATCTGGTGATCGGCCAGGATCAGGTAGGCCTCGTTTCCGTTGGCGTGCTTGACGACTTCGGCCTGCAACTGGCTATAGCCGTTGAACTGCCGCACTTGCGGCAGGGCGGCCTTCAGCAGCGCGGACGCATCGGAAAGCCCGCCGCTCGGAAGAACCACCACGTTGACGTTCGGGCTGAATCCGTTTTCCTCCTGCGGGCACTTGAACGCCGCCGCCACCCCCATGGCGGTCATGTTCACCTGGACCCAGTCCGAGGGCACGTCCAGCCCGAAACGCTTGGCCGTGTCCTTGTACGTCCGCTGCGGTCCGCCGCCGCCACATCCGGCCAGCGGCACCATGCAGGTCAGCAGCACCATCACGCTCTTCGCGGTAATCTTCATCGTCGATCTCTCACCAAACGCGGAAACTGCTCCTGATTTCGTCCAGGGCCGCAAGGCTCGCCTCGCGGTCGGCCACGGGCACGCTCAGCATCAGGGCCCAGACCTGCTTGCCGCGGGCCACGACGATCAGCTCCTGGCTGACCTCGACCGGCCCCTCGTGCGTCGTCCGAGCCACGCGGACGGCCTTGGCGTCCGCCGGCAGGTCGCCGACCTCGGCCGGCCCGACCGCCGGCGGCGACTCCTCGCCCAGCTCGAAACGCAACTGCTGCTTCATCACCTCCAGCAACTCGTGGACCACGCCGCTCGTGGCGTCCCCGAGTTCCACCTCATGAATCTCGCGGCGGCTGAACACGTGGGCCACCGCCCGGCGATTCTCCTCGCCGGCCGGACCGTCCAGTTCCACCAGCAGGTCACCCGGCAACTCCTCGTGCGTCCAGCCCTCGGGCACCGCGACCGAGAAGTTCATCCCGTTGTGGCGGTACGTGCGGCCATCGGTCTGGCTGGCCCTGCGGCAACCGGCCAGGCCGGCCGCCAGGAGGACGACCGTCGTCGCAAGAAAAAGCCCACGCAGGGGTTGTCGCATCATCATCGTGTCTGCTGCGGAAAAAGGGTTCCTGTCGCGATCGCCTGCGGCCGCGAACTGCCGGCCGCGCGGCCCCGGGAATCGAAGCCTTCGCGGCCGCTATCCTAGTGTGCTCCGAGGCATAATGCAAAGCTTTTGGCGACCCGACCGCGCGTGCTCGGAATTCGCCGCAGTACCCCTCCCCCTTGACGGGGGAGGTGCCGCCTTGCCCCGAGCTTTGTCGAGGGGCGCAGGCGGCGGTGGGGGTGCAGCGCGGAGACAATCTGCCGAAGTCGGCGTGTCGCTTCTGCTCGTCACCCTCACCCGGCCTTCGGCCACCCTCTCCCGTCAAGGGAGAGGGGTCTACAGCACGCCCGCCCTCGGGCGTGACGTAAGGCGGCAAACGACCGTTTGCGTCCGTGTTCCCCGGCCGAGGGCGGCCGGGCTACATCTCTTCAACGGGCGGCTACGGCAGAGCGTTCAGGTCGCTCTCGCTCACGTATTTGTAGGTCCCCCCGTTCTTTGCGGCGATTTCCTTCAGCAGCTTCTCGCCGTCGGTGTAGATGAAGCCGATCGTGTTCACCCGGATTCGCTTGTCGGCGTTGAGTTTCCCGATGTACCCGACGATATTCCAGTCGAACTCTCCGTCGGTGAGCAGATAGATCGCGTCGGGCCGGAGGCGGAAGGCCTGGGTCAGGGCGTCTTGGGGATCGTTCTGCCCGATCGGGATGGTGTCGTCGATGAACTCGTAGGCGGTCTGCTTGTTGGCCTGCGTGGCCGGCAGAAGTTGCCGCATCGGCATCATCCTCGCCGGGCCGCTGGAGTAGAAGATCACCTGGAACTGGTCGACCGGCCGCAAGGCGCGGATGGACCGCTTCAGCTCGTGCTTGACGAACATGAGGGAGTCGGCCATCGAGCCGCCGCGGTCGATGACGTAGACGACCTTCGAGGTCTTGTCGGCAACGCCGAAGAAGGACGTCTCGGCGGGCCCTGCTGCCGCCTCGGCCTCGGCGGCCGCCTGGTCATGTTTCAGCACTGCCGCCGCGGCGGCTTTCGCTTGTCGCGTTTCCTCCACCTTCGCGACCCTGGCCCGAAGAACGATGACGCCCACCGCCGCGAGCACCAACAGCGCCAGAGCCCCAAAGCACCCGATGCCTCCGAGCAGCAGAATCAGGTTCTTCTTGTTCCGTGGTTTCGGCGCCTGCCCCGCCTCGCCGCCCGGTCCCGCCGTCATGGTCTGGTCGTTCATGGTCGCACCCTTTCCCCGTACAAGCCGATCTCTCCTGTGGCCCCCAAGCCTCGTCGTCCCAACAAGCCCCCGGCATCGCCGGGGGATCGAATGGGCCGCGACGTTCCGTATCCCGCTGCAGTGCAGCGGGCTTGTGCGGCGTCCAACTGCGGGTGCCATGGTCTAGCCGCAGGCTAGGCCATGATAACCGCTCACCGCGCGGCGATCGTCCACCGTGGCCAGGCCTCGAGGGCGGCTCACGAGCCGCCCCTACGGGTCTTGTGCGGCCTACTCCCCGCGACGTTCGGCGGCGCGCTTGCGCAGGTAGGCCTCGATAAACGCCTGCAGGTCGCCGTCCAGCACGTCCTGCACCTTGCCGGTCTCGTGCTCGGTGCGGTGGTCCTTGACCAGGGTGTACGGTTGCAGGACGTAGGAACGGATCTGGTTGCCCCAGGCGATTTCGCCCTTGGGCCCGTAGAGGCCCTGGAGTTCCTTGTTCCGCTTCTCCTCTTCGAGCCGCAGGAGCTTGGCCTTGAGCATCGTCATGCAGACGCGGCGGTTCTGGTGCTGCGAGCGCTCGTTCTGGCACTGCACGACGATGTTCGTCGGCAGGTGCGTGATCCGCACGGCGCTGGAGGTCTTGTTCACGTGCTGGCCCCCGGCCCCGCCGGCGCGGTACGTGTCGATCCGAAGGTCCTCCTCGTCGATCTCCACGTCCACATCCTCGGTCACCTCGGGGATGCAGTCCACGCTGGCGAACGACGTGTGCCGCCGCGCCGCCGAATCAAACGGACTGATCCGCACCAGCCGGTGCACGCCGACCTCGGCCCCGAGGTACCCGCAGGCGTACGGCCCCTTGATGTGCAACGTCACGCTGTTGTAGCCGGCGTCCTCGCCCTCCACCGCGTCGACGATCGCGACGTCGTAGCCCTGCCGCTCGGCGTACCGCGTGTACATCCGCATCAGCATGGCCGCCCAGTCGCGCGACTCGGTGCCCCCGGACCCCGCGTGGATGGCCAGGTAGCAGTTGCCGGCGTCGAACTTGCCGCGCATCAGCGTCAGCAGCTCGAAGCGGTCAAAGCGTTCCTGAATCCCGCTCAGCTCCGCGGCCAGCTCGTTCAGCGCCGACTCGTCCTCTTCCTCGCGGGCCAGATCGAACATCGTCGCGGCGTCGTCCAGCCCGGCGACCAGTTCCTCCAGCGGATTGATCGCCGCGTTCAGCTCCTTGAGCCGCGCGACCGTCGCCTGGGCCGATTCCTGGTTGTCCCAGAATCCGGCGGCCGACATCTTCGTTTCGATTTCCTGACGCTGGGCTACTTTGGCGGGCAAGTCAAAGACTGTCCTTGAGGAGTTGCAGTTTCCCCCTCAAGGCCTCGATGCTGTGCTCGATTTCCGACGTGGTCAACATAAGAGCGTACTCCCTTGGACCCCAATGAACCCCGGGATTATATCCCCCGGCGCCGGCCTACGCAACGATCTGCGTCCTGTCGCGCCGCCACGTGCCGATCAGCGCGGCCGCCAGCAGCATCATGTGGGCCATCGTCTCGGCCGCTTCCTCCAGCGGCACGTGCACCGCCTGCTCGCCGGGAATCCACTTGAACGCCCGACGCTGAATGATCATCGCGACGGCGTAAGCCGCGGCCGTGGCCACCAGCCAGGAAATCTGCCGCCAGTCCTCGGTCTCCGGCAGCAGCAGGTCCCGCCGCACCCAGGCCCAGACCAGGGCCCAGGCGGCGACGAACCCCGTGGCCACGAAGACGCCGTGGTGCGTGCCCGTGAAATGAATCTCGCGGCAACAGAACACCGCCGCCTGGACGGCAATCACCAGGGCCATGCGGCTGCGACTGACGGCCGCCCGCAGCAGCCACGCGAACGTCGCGGCCGCCGTCAGCGGCACGGCCATCGCCTCGTAGGTGTTCTTGCTCGGCGGGCCGCCCAGGCGATGCCAGCCGAAGTGACGGGCCACCAGCACGACGGCCACCGGCGCCAGCGCCAGCAGCCACGGCCACAGTTGGCCGCGCCGCCAGAAGGCGACGACGAGCGAACGCCCGTACGGCCACCAGTCGCCGATCCACCACCAGCGCTCCTTGCGCGGCGACGCGCCCTGCGTGTGTTTTCCTGTCGGCACGCGTTCGTTCTCCAGACATGTCGCCGGCCGGCGGCGCAGAGCCGCGCGGCCGCGTGTGCTATTTGCCCTTGCGCCACGGGCGGAACAGGCGGTAGCGGAACATCTCGCGGGCCGGCATCACCGGGTACGTGCCGCCCGAGACGCCGCGAATCTGTTCCACCGAATAGAACGCCTTGGGGTTGTAGCGCTCGATCCTCTCGATCACGCCCTTGAGCCGCTTCCGAGGCAGGACCACGTAGAGCACCGTGACCGGGCCCAGCTTGCCTTCGGCGTCGATCTTGGTCACGCCGAAGCCCTCGTCGCGGAGCACGTCGGGAAGCTGGCTCGTCTTGCGCTGCGTGATGACGTGCAGGGCCACCAGGCCCGTGGCCAGCTTCTCCTCGATGACCATGCCCACGTAGTTGCCCGTGGCGAAGCCCACGCCGTAGGCCACCAGGCAGACCGGATTGGTCAGGTTCTTGAAGACCTGACCGACGGCCAGCACCCAGATCGTGACCTCGAAGAAGCCCATGATCGGCGCCAGCAACTTGTGCCCGCGGGCGACGAAGATGATCCGCATCGTCCCGATGCTGACGTCGACAATGCGGGCCAGGATGATCAGCACGGGCAACACGCCGTAACTGAACCACGGCTCGTTCACAAATGACCAGTCGGGCATGGCAGAACCTTTCGCACTACCACGGAACGTTTCAACGCAAGGTCGGATTGTATCACTCGAAGGAAGGTCGCTTCAAGATTCGTTTCGCGACATGCTCGTCCGAAGTACCCCTCCCCCTTGACGGGGGAGGTGCCGCCGTCAGGCGGCAGTGGGGGTGGCGCATGCCGGAGATGCCTCGCATTCGAGGTCGACCCGATTCGCAGCGTTGCCGGCGTCCGTCACCCTCACCCGGCCCTCCGGGCCGTCCTCTCCCGTCAAGGGAGAGGGGTCAGCTTGCCCAGCCGTCCACCAGGTCGGCGGCCGCGCCGGGCATCAGGCCGGCCAGGTGGGCCAGGTCGAGAATGGTGAACCGCGACCGCATCTGGTGGGCGTGCACCAGCGCCGCCAGCAGCCGCTCGCGGTCGCAGCGGATGTCGGCCGCCGTCACGGCAGCGCCGCCGCGGACCAGGCACTCGCGGATCGCCGACGGGCGACGGTGCATCGGACGCAACGCGTCGCGCAGGCGGCGCCATGCCGCCGGGTTCGCCAGCGCCCGACGCGCCTCGCGCAGCCGCGGCAATTTCTCGCCGTAGTGGTCGCGGACGACCTCGGCCAGCGGACCCCAGAACGCCGCGTCGATCTCCTGCGGCCCGTCGCGCCACGCGGGCGCGTCCTCGTCCAGCAGACGATCGTACAACTCGGCGGCAAGCACCGTCCCGACGCCGACCTGGCGGCCGTGCAGGTCGTGCTCGCGACCGTCGAGCGACGACATGGCGTCCAGGGTGTGGCTGATCATGTGTTCGCCGCCCGAGGCCGGGCTCGACGTGCCGGCCAGGGTCATCGAGACGCCCACCAGCAACAGGGCGGCGAAGAGCGCCTCGGTGGCCCGCTCGTCGCCGTCGCGCAGCAACTCGGGATGGTCCAGGTAGAGCGGCTCGACGTCCGCGACCAGCGTGGCCGCCATTTCAACGTACGAGTCGTCGAACAGCAAGTGATTGAGCCGCCAGTCCATCGTGCTGACGCTCTTGGCCACGACGTCGCCCAGACCTGCCGCCGTCATCTCCGGCGGCGCGGTCCGCAGGATCGCCGGATCGGCCAGCACGGCTGCAGGAGGGCGGGCACGCACGAGCGTCTTCACGCCGCGAACCGCCGGAGCCACGTTGGCCGACGCGTAGCCGGTCATGCTGCAGGCCGTGGCGAAACAGACGTAGGGTATGCCGCGATCGCCGGCCAGCCATTTGCCCAGGTCGCTGACCACGCCGCTGCCGACGGCCACCAGGAGGGCGGCGCCGGCGAGCCCGGCGTCGAGCGATTCCTTGGTCGTATCATCGCAAACCGGCCCACCCCAGGACCCACCCCAGGCCCCACCCTCTTGCGGATCGGGAACGATTCGTTCGGTCACCGCCCAGCCGTCGCTCCGCAGCGCCTCGGCCACCGCGCGGCCGGCCACCGCGCGCGTCCGCACATCGGCCAGGACCGTCACCGGCTGCTTCGCGCCGCCAAGAACGTCCGCGCAGACCCGCGGCGTCCGGGCCACGGCATCGGCGGCACAGACGACGATGCGCGGCTCCAGTGTCGGATCGATCTTGTGAACGCGGGAAAACGCCGAACTCAGAAAGTCGCCATCCACGGCCTTGCCCTCACCCGTAACCAGCGGGTAAGCATAGCTCGCCCGGCGGCGCGGCACAAGGACGCAGGCGGCGGTTTCTGCAGGGGCACGGCGCGGGCGTGCCCGAATACGATAACGGCATGGCCGCAAGCGGCCATGGCACCAAGCGATGCCCGAGATACGGAAGAGATGTATGCCGGGTGCCATGCCTGCCCCGTCAGGCATGCCGAACGTCCCCCACGCATGGCGGCGGCGCAGCCATGTAGGATTTCGCATGAAGAATGCCGGGGGGTGCCACGCTTCTGCTCGCAGAAGCGTGCCGGCAAGCCGGTTGCGCACGAGCACGCGTCTACAAGTAGACGCGTGGCACCCTCGCCGTTGTGCCGGGCGCCATGCCTGCCCCGTCAGGCATGCCGAACGTCCCCGGCCTCACGCATGGCGGCACACGACGGCCGCCATGGCACCCCAAGCCGGGTTCTCGATCAGCCGTACCAGCCGTTCTGTTCGCTGACGACGTGACCTTCGCCGACCATCCGCCGCACGGCCGGCATCAGCCAGCGACCGCCGGGCAGCGAACTTGCCGCCGCACACGGCCACGACTTCCACGACGACGGCTTGTGCCGCACGGCGGCCCGGAAGCATGCCCCCACTTCGCCGTTGCGTCCGTCGTCCAGCAGCCGCCAGCCGTAGCTGTAATAGAGCTGGTGAATCTTGGCGTGGAACGCCTCGCGCGCCGCCGGGCCGAACGCGTCGCCGAACTCGGCCCACAGGTGCTCCAGGGCATAGAGTTCGCCGTAGATCATCTGCGTGTGGTTGCCCGAGGCGTTGTGGCCGTGGACGCGGTACGAGGCCACGACGCGGTCCAGGTACCGGGCCTGGTAGCCCGACGCCAGCAACCGCATCCACAGCAGATACTCGTCGGTGCCGAAGCGATCGTTCGGATCCAGGCGGCCGACCTTCTCCACGGCTGCGCGGCGAACGATCGTCGTCAGCACGTAGATCGGGTTGTGGCGGATGACGCGCTCCAGGCGCGTCTGCTCCTCGGGCGGGTCGTCCGGGTGGCTGAAGGCCGGTTTGATGACGGCGTCCGACCCGTCGATCACGCGGGCCTCGGCGTGCAGCAGGTCGTCGTCGGGCCGCGCGGCCGCCATCTGGACTTCGAGCTTGTCGGGTTCCCAGGTGTCGTCGTGGTCCAGGAAGGCGATCCACTCGCCGCGGGCCTCGCCGATAGCCCGGTTGCGGGCCGACGGCGCGCCGCAATTGGTCTGGCCGAAGACGCGCAGCCGGTCGCCGTAGCCGTCCAGGATGGCCCGCGAACTGTCGGACGACCCGTCGTCGACGACCACGACCTCGAAGTCGCGGAACGTCTGGGCCAGGACGCTGTCGATCGTCTGCCGCAGGAACCGCTCGCCGTTGTAGACGGGGATGATGACGCTGACGGCCGGTGTGCCGCTCATGGTGCCGCTCCGGGTGATGGCTCAAACAAGCAGGGCCGAACCTATGTAGCCCGGCCGTCCTCGGCCGGAATGTAGGAGCGGCTCGCGAGCCTCTCGTTGCTGTTCCAGGTGCCTGTTGCTCGCGAGCCTTGCCCTACGATGATGTCGGTCCCTCAACGACAAGCAGAGCATCATACGATCGGCCGCAGGCCGACGCAACAGGCGCGGTGACGGATGCATCTGCATGGGAAGAAAGTGCAGCCCGGGGGGGACATGTAGGGGCACGGCCTGCCGTGCCCGCCATTTGTGTAGGGTGGCTGCTCGCAGCCACCAATCCGCTAAGCCGGGCACCATGCCTGCCCCTGCAGGTATGCCGAACGTCCCTCGCCCAGCCATGGCACCGGGGCCAGGGGTGCCACGCTTCTGCTCGCAGAAGCGTGCCGACAAGCCTGTTGCGTGCGAGCACGCGTCTACAAGTAGACGCGTGGCACCCTCGCCGTCGTGCCGGGCGCCATGCCTGCCCCTGTCGCAGATCCCGAGTGCCGCCGAGGGATACGCACACCAAACGTACGGCGGGTAAGGCCGAGGCTATCCGATAACTGTTGATTGAGAGGAGGCCTCGTGTGGCAGACAAGACGTCTGCTCCGGTGGCAATTTCTCGATGACCAAGGCGCCAAGGCCCGAAGGGCCGACGGGAGTTTGGCCGGGGGCGAAGCCCCCGGAAACCAGGCACAACAGATACCCGAGCCCCGAAGGGGCGACACCTGTTCGTCGACTCACAGCGTCTCGCCCCTTCGGGGCTCATAGATTTGTTAAACCCATTGTCCGGGGGCTTCGCCCCCGGCTAGAGCACTTCACGATTGAGTGTAGCCACAAGACATAAACCAGCCCAACGCATCGGAGGCCGTAACGGTTTCCAAGGCGGCG
>JAFGPY010000053.1 GCA_016935955.1 Planctomycetota bacterium | reverse complement strand
CCGTGGCCGCGGCGGAAGTACGCCGACCTGGTGGCCGAGTACGCCGGCGTGGATATCAATGACGAGCCGGCCGTCCGGGCCAAGGCCAAGTCCCTGGGCATCGAGGAATCGAACAAGGCTCTGCCGGTTGTGGTCAACGAGGTTTTCGAGGCCACGGTTGAGCAGCACCTGATCCAGCCGACGTTCGTGCTGGACTATCCGGCGGCCATCTGTCCACTGACGCGTCGCAGCCCGGACGATCCGCAGATCGCCCTGCGCTTCGAGCTGTTCGTCGCGAACATGGAACTGGCCAACGCCTACACGGAGCTGAACGATCCGGCCGTACAGGAGGAGAACTTCCGCGGCCAGTTGGCCGGCGAGGCCGACGGCGAGACGATGCGCGTCATGGACGAGGACTTCGTGGCGGCGTTGAAGTACGGCATGCCTCCGGCCGGCGGGCTGGGCATTGGCATCGACCGTGTGATCATGTTGCTGACTAACTCGCCGAGCATCCGCGACGTAATCCTGTTTCCGCTGCTTCGTAGCGGCGGCGCGGACACCGGCGAAGGGCAGGGCGATGAACCGCCGGTTGTCGAGGCGTAGCATTTGTCCGTGTAGACGACCACGTTGGGTGCGGTGCACCCGTCTTGCATCTGTACAATGTGACTACGGCAAATCGCCCGCGGGGAGACCGCCGTGTACCGATCGGTGCTGTGCCTACGCTACCTGATGCGACGCTGGCTGACGCTGCTGGCGATGGTAGCGGTCTTTCTGGGCGTCGGCGCGCTGGTGGTGGTCACGGCCGTCACGAGTGGCATGGCCACTCAGGTCCGTCAAGCCATCCGCGGCGGGCTTTCGGACGTCATCATCGAATACGAGATCAGCGGTTTTCGCTGCTACGACGAGTTCACCGAGGCCATCCGCCGACATCCGAACGTCCGCGCCGCCACACCCGTCATCTTCACCTACGGGCTGGTCAACATCACTCCGAATGCTCGTGGCTACGAGCACGCCCGGGTGCCCAAGCAGGGGCTGGTCTACGGCGTGCGGCCCGAAGAACTGGCCCAGGTGAGCCGCTTCACCGAGTTCCTGGTGACGCGGCAGAGCAACGTCGAGCGGCCGAGCTTCGACGTGCCGGAGGACGTCGCGCGGCAGATGAAGCTGTTGGGCGAGAAGGTCTATCCCGGTTGCATTCCCGGCAAACAGATGGTCACCTACGATCCGCCGCCGGACTCGCCGATGTTTGGCACCGAGTCGGTGTTGCTGTCGAGCGTCGGGGCCACGCTGGAAGTCACGACCTTCCCGATCAAGGAAGGCGGTACGTTCCGTACGATGCCGGGCAGCGTGCCGAGGATCAACACGCGCCGCTTCACGGTCGTGGACCACTACAAGAGCCGGCTCTACGATTTTGATCGGCAGAACATCTACATTCCGTTCGATGTGGCCCAGGAAATGACAGGGCTCGCGGCCGTGCTGGACGAGGACAACAAAGTGATTTCGCCGGGCCGGGCTCACCAGATTCTCGTGCGGCTCCGCGATTACAGCAAGGCCAAGGAAACGATCGCCGACCTGGGGCGCATGTGGCCCGAGGTGTGGTTCGAACAGAACCGTCTGGGGACCGACAGCCTGTTTCGGATTCCCCCTCCGCAATTGAGTTTCCAGACCTGGGAAGAGCGGCAGGCCACGATCATCGGCGCCTACGAAATGCAGAGGACGGGAATGCTGCTTCTGCTGGGGATGATCGTCCTGGTGGCCGGCTTCCTGATCGGGGCCATGCTCTCGATGATCGTCAAGGAGAAGACCCGCGACATCGGCATCCTGAAGAGCCTCGGGGCGTCCAATCTGGGTGTGGCCCAGATCTTCGTGCTCTACGCCCTGACGATCAGCGCCGTCGCCTCGTTACTGGGTCTCGTGGCCGGGTTGTATTTCACCTGGAACATCGATCCCATTGAGCGGCAGGTCTCGGCCTGGCTGGGCACGGAGATCGTCGCCCGGCAGGCCTACTACTTCGACAGGATTCCGACCGACGTCGATCCGCTCTACACCACGCTGATCGTGGTCGCGGCCGTCGCCATCGCGGTCGCGAGCAGCCTGTTTGCGGCTTACCGGGCCGCGCGGCTCCAGCCGGTGGAGGCCCTGCGCTATGAGTGAGCCCGTCCTCCGGACCGAGAAGCTCTGCAAGACCTACCGTATGGGCCGCGTCGAGGTGCCCGTGCTGAAGGGCATCGACCTAACCGTCGAGAAGGGCTCGTTCACGCTGATCGTCGGCCACAGCGGTTGCGGCAAGAGCACGCTGCTTCACGTGCTCAGCCTGCTGGACCGCCCGACCAGCGGGTCCGTGCTGGTCGATGGCTGCGATGCCTTCGCCAAGTCGTCACGTTGGCGCGAGCGGCTCCGCAACCGCCGCATCGGCTTCGTTTTCCAGTTCTATCACCTGCTGCCGGAACTGACAGTGTTGGGCAACGTGCTGCTCCCCGAACTGATCGGCCACGGACCGCTCGGCTGGCTGCGAGCTCGCGGCGCGGCGCGCGAGCGGGCCGTGCGGATGCTGGAAACCGTCGGCATGGAGAATAGAATAGGTTTCAAGCCCAACCGCCTGAGCGGCGGCGAGCGGCAGCGGGCGGCCATTGCCCGGGCCCTGGTGCACGATCCGGAGATCGTCTTCGCCGACGAACCGACGGGCAATCTGGACACGGACGCGGGCTGGCAGGTTTTCGAGATGCTCAGGAGTCTGGCGATCAATCGCGGGAAAACCGTGGTCATGGTGACCCACGACAACCGATTTATCCCAGAGGCTCAGCAGGTGCTGTACCTGGAGGACGGGCGGATCGTCGACGCCGAGACGGCCAGAAGGCTGGCCCTGAAGCACGAGAGGAAAGGATTGCTGTAATGGAGCGTGTCGTCTACATCAACGGTGAATTGCTGCCCAAGAGTCAGGCCAAGGTCAGCGTCTACGATCACGGGCTACTGTACGGCGACGGAGTCTTCGAGGGCATTCGCATCTACAACCGCAAAGCCTTCCGGCTGGAGGCTCACACGCGGCGGCTCTTCGAGTCGGCCCACGCCATTCGCCTGGAGATGCCCTGGACGCCCGAGGAAGTCAACCGGGCCATCAACGAGACCATTGCCGCCAACAGCGAACTGGTGGACGGCTACATCCGCGTCGTCGTCACGCGCGGCATCGGTGCCCTGGGCATCAGCCCGACGTCGTGCCGAGATCCGCAACTGATCGTCATTGTCGATACCATCGCTCTCTATGGCGAAGAACTGTACGAACACGGCCTGCGGCTCGTGACGTCGTCGGTGATGCGCAATCACCCGAACGCCCTCAGTCCGCGGATCAAGAGCCTGAACTACCTGAACAACATCATGGCCAAGATCGAGGCCGTCGACGCCGGTACGCCCGAGGCGATGATGCTCAACCACCTGGGCCTGGTGTCGGAGGCCACGGGCGACAACATCTTCATCGTTCGCAGCGGGGAAGTGCTGACTCCGCCCGTTGCGGCCGGTATCCTCGAAGGCATCACGCGCGACGAGGTCATCGACATCTGCCGCTGCCAGGGGAAGCCCTGCCGCGAGATCGACCTGACCCGTTACGACGTCTACACGGCCAGCGAGTGCTTCCTGACCGGTACGGCTGCCGAGGTCATCGCCGTGGTGCAAGTCGACGGCCGCACGATCGGCGATGGCAAGCCGGGCCCCGTCACGCAGGACATCCGGGCCGAATTCCGCCGCCGTACTAAGGGTTCCTGAGTCGGGCGACGCGATCGCAGCGCACACCGCAACAAAAAAGGGCACGGCCGCGAGGTCGTGCCCTTGCTCATTTCCAGATGAGGACCTGTAAGGTGACTGCTCGCCTCTCGACGTTGCTCAGGGTCAAGAGAGAAGTCAAATGGCACCCCGACGGCTACTCCTGTTCGTGTTCTCCCTTGTTGGGGTCGTCGACCTCGGCCGCTGCCGCAGCTTCTGGCGACTGCGGCAAGACCGACAACAGGATGTTTGAGGCCAGGCGGATGCAGTCGTTGCGTTCCGGTCCTCGGCACTCATAGCAGTCGTGGCCGTCCAGACCGCACGTGATGTCGAACGGACTGTAGATGAGTACGCGGCGGCCGTTCTTGTCGCGGATCTCTTTCAGGTTGGCTTTCGGCAACTCGTTGAACAGCAGCGCCCGTTTGTAGCGAACCTTGGTTACGTCGAAGCCCGTCCGCGGCAGCCCCGCTCCCGTCCGCAGCGGGTCGTCCTTGTCCACATCCTGAAGCTTGGCGCCGGGCAGCAGCTTCTCCAGAAACGGTTCGAACGAATCATTGAAGGCCTTGCGACCGCACTGGGCGTCGGCCCAGATCAGGCCCCCGCGGTCGATGAAGGCCCGCACCTTGGCGATGTTCTCGTCGCTGGCGGAGAATGAAAAGTGGCCGCTCATGTGCAGCACGTCGACGCCGTCCAGGCTGTCGAGCTTGTTGTCCTGCAGTTCGGTGGTTTCGAGGCTCACGTTGAGGTCTTCGCTGAGGGCCTCCTTCAGGTGCCGCAAGCCGCGAATGTCGGTCCGCCGCGCGCCGTCGGTCGGCCAGTCGGCCAGCCGCAGCTTGGCCTGGACGCCCGACTTCGGCGGCACGGATTTGCCTTGGGCGATCAGTTCGTCGAGTTCCCACGGCTGGAAGGCCAGACGGTTCTGCAACTGCCGCTTGTCGCTGGCGTATCGAGGCAGGTTGAACCCGAACTGGAAGAACGGCAGGTACTTGTCGCGCACGTCGCGAGCCCAGGCGCAGGCCATGTCCTCGGCCAGCAGCCAGACGCGGCTGCGACAACCGTCGTGAATGTGGTAGATCGCCGGCAGCCGCTCGTCGATCTTGTACTGGGCCTGCATCACGGGATGATCGGGCACCAGCCGCTGCAGTTCCCACTCCGGCCAGACCTCGCGGGCCAGGGCCTTGAAGTCATTGACGAAGGCCTTCTTCGAGCAGCCGGCCTCGGCCACCAGCGTGCCGCCCGAGTCCGTGTACTGGCGCAGCTTCTGCTTCTGCTCGTCGGTGAACTGCGGCAACTTCTGCCCGTTGAAGAACAGGCACGGAGCGTCGAGCCATGTCTCCACCTTGTCGTTGATGTCGACGATCTGCCAGTTGATGCGCGTTTCCAGCGTGTCGCCACAGAACCGCGACAGGTTGGCGATGTCGCGCGGGTTGTTGTTCCAATCGTTGTCGCCCGTGTCCAGCTTGTTGTAGAAGACCGCCCCGCGGCCTTTGCACAGAAACAGCAGCGACCAACTGGTCGCGCATTCGCGGCCGTGGTCGGCGCGGGACTGGTTGTTGATGATCCACCGGGCGCCTGTCTCGAACCAGTTCAGCCCGCCGAACGTCTTCCGACCGCTGGCACTGCCGCAACGCTCGACGCCGTAGATGTAGTAGTTGTTCATGCCGTGGGCGCGGCGCACCTGGTTGTCGCCGGGGCCGGCGCCATCGACGCCGAAATCGGTCGGCAGGTTGCGGTCCAGCCAGGCCTTGGCCTTCTCGATGGCGTCGGGCACCTTACGACGACCGCAGCAGCGGGCCGATTTGCCCTCGTAGCTGGCCGCCGTCAGCATGTCGAACGCGATGTACATCGAGGCCAGACCGGCTACCGTCATGCTGCCGTAAGTGTCCTCGTTCGCAGGCACGCCCGTGACGCCATAGCCCCATCCGCCGTTGTCGCCCTGGGTGTCGATGTAGTGCTTCTCGATGATCTGCCAGTACTCGACGGGAATCTCGATGTGGTTCAGCGTCGCTTCGTAAAGCCCGAGGACGCCGTACTGCGAGTTGGAATGGTCGCCGCCGATGTACTGGACGTAACCGAAGTAGCCGCGAATCGCCCCGGTGGTGTCGCGCTGTTTGGTGCATTCCATCATCCAGTCGGCGTCTCGCTTGAGGAACCGGCGGTACTTGCGGTCCTTGTCCTTGTTGTGCGAGCACAGGAACGACCAGACTCCCGAGCGGATGCCTGTGGCGTAGGTACCGTCGGTATCGTTCTCGCTCAGGAAGTTGATGGCCGTGGCCAGCTTGGGCGAGGCAGGGTCTTCGCCGGCATAGAGCAAGGCAAGTACGCACAGAGACGTGCGGCCGCACCACTGCCACAACTGGCGGCGGCGATTCTGTTCGTCGGTAATGGCCTGCACGGCGGCGAAGTCCGGATAGTTCTCCCAGTGGCCGTGTGCGTTTTGCAGACCGTAGATCGTCTCCACGTGGGTCTTGATGGCCGCATCCACTTCCTCGGCGCTGATCGACGGCGGTTGCAGGTCCACGCCTTGGGCCATTGCGCCGCCGGCCGGCAGCAAGGCCAGTGTCACAGCAAGAAACAGTCCTCTGTTCATGCCTCACCCTTTCTTGAGGTCATGTCGTGTCACGCTCACACGGCTGGGTTTTGCGTCGGGCCTCGTTCCCCGACTTGCCGCTAGATCCTCATGTCTCGTATGGTCCTTGCCGTCGAGTCAATCCTTCGACGGCTGCGTGCCTCCGCCAAGGACGCTCAGGACGATGTTCGCACAGAGCTTCAGAGCGTCGTTGCGCTCCGGGCCCTTGCAGCCCCAGGCGTCGTGCCCGTCGAGCCCGCTCGTCAGATCCCACGGGCTGTAGAGAATCGCGCGCCGCCCATTGTGCCGCACCTCCTTGAGGTTCACGCGAAACTCGTTGAACTTCAGGGCCCGCTTGTAACGGACTCGCGTCACGTCGAAGCCGGCCCGCGGAAGTCCTTGCCCGGTGATGATCGGGTCGGTCTGTGGTACATCCTCCAGCTTGGCTCCCGGCAACAGCTTCTCGACCAGCTTCGGGAACGATTCATTGAACCCGTCGGCGCCCATCTGGGCATCGGCCAGAATCAGCCCGCCCTGGTCCACGAATGCCTTGAGCTTGGCGACATTTTCGTCGCTCGGGCTGAACGTGTGCAGGCCGCTCAGGCGGACGATCCTGGCCGCCTGGAGCCCGTCGAGCTGATGGTCCGCCACGACGGTGCGTTCGAGTTTGACGGCCGCGGCCTCGTCGAGCAGTTCGCCCAGGTGCCGCAGGCCGCGGATCGCCGTCAGCCGCTGTCCGTCGGTCGGATAGTCCACAATGGTCAGCGCGGCTTCGTCGGCCGGTCGCTCGGGCACGGCCTTGCCCTCGGCGGCAAGCTCGGCCAGCACCGGCTTGTTGTAGAAGGCCAGGCGGCTGCGGATCATTCGCGCGTCGCTGGCGTAGCGGGCCAGGTTCATCCCGATCTTGAAATACGGTTCGTACTTGGTCTGCAGGTTCTGGTTCCACGCTCCGGCCATGGCCTGCGTCAGCAGAAAGACACAGCTTCGCGTCCCGTCGTCGATGTGCATCATGGTCGGGGTCCGCCCGGTGATCGTGTGGTGGCAACTCAGCATCGGATGCTTGCGGTCGACGATCTGCAGTTCCCACTCGGGCCAGACCTCCTTGGCCATCAGCTTGAAGCCGCGCGTGAACTCGTCGCGCGAGCAGCAGGCCTGGGCGACAACTGTGCCGCCGGAATCCGTGTACAGCCGCAACTTCTTCTTGTGCTCGTCCGTGAACGGCGGCATCTCGTGGCCGCTGAAGAACAGGATCGGCGAGTCGAGCCACGTCTCAACCGGGTCGTCGATGTCGACTACCTGCCAGTTGATGCGCTGCTCCAGCTTCTCGCCGATGTAGTTCGACAGGTTCGGAATGTCGCGGAGCTTGTTGCTCCAGTCGCCGCCGGTGTCGAGTTTGTTGTAGTAGACCGGGGCCATGCCCTTCGAGAGGAACAGCACGGCCCATGAGGTCATCACCGGGGCGCCGTAGTAGCCGGGAAAGTGGTCCTTGTCGCCCAACTGCTTGAGAGTCCACAGGGCGCCCTCCTCGAACCAGTTCAGACCACCGAAGGCCTTTCGCCCGCTGGCGTGGCCGCATCGTTCCAGACCGTACAGGTAGTACAGGCCCATGCCGTGACCATGGTTCGTCGGATTTGGCGTCCCTTCGTCGGCCGACTTGATGCCGAAGTCCACGGGCAGGTTCTTGTCGAGCCAGGCCAGGCCTTTCTCGATGGCCTCCGGCGGCTTGCGACGGCCGCAGTTCTTGGCCTCGTGACCGTTGAAGGGGCCCTCGTACTTGATGTTCAGCATGTCGAGCGTGATGTAGAGATTGGCCAGGCAGCCGACGGTCATGTTGCCGTAGGTCTCGTTGGCCGGCGGATTGAGGTCCCGAGCTCCGTAGCCCCATCCTCCGTCGGCGCCCTGGGCTTCGATCATGTGCTTCTCGATGGCCTCCCAGTACTTCAGGGGAATCTCGAGGTTTCTGACGGCGCAGTCGCGCAGCCCCAGCACGCCGTACTGCGTGTTCGAGTGATCGCCGTAGCCGGGGCAGGGGCGTGTGTAGGCGAAGAACCCCGGGATTTCGCCGTCGGCCTTCGTTGCGGCTTCGACCAGCCACTGGGCATCGCGCTTCAGCAGCGAGCGAATCTTCTGGTCGTACATCTTCGACCAGACACTGGCCCGGATGCCTGTGGCGTAGGTGCCGGTCAGTTCCAACTCCTTCAGGAAGGTCAGCGGTTTGGCCAGCTTGTCGTTGTCGGACTTCTCGCCCGCGTAGAGCAACGCCAGGCAGACCAGGGCCGTGCGGCCGCCGTACTCGTCCTTCTTCTTGTCGGCGTACTGGTAACTGTCGTACCCGGCCAGGTTCGCCACCTCTTCCCAGTTGCCGCGATCGCTTATCGACTGGTACAGGAACGCCACCATCTTGTCGATGGCCTGCTGCACCTGCTCGTCGGTCACTCGCGGCTGCGGCATGTCGACACCCTGCGCGGCCATGGTCCCCGTGAGGATCAATGTGATTGCCAGGCCTGCGAATACCCTCGTTTTCATCATACGCTCCACCATTTCCAGAGTCATTCCGTCTGTGTTCCGCCTGCATCGCTTGCCGCGGACCGCAGCAGCACGAGGTTCGCCGCAACGGCCATGGCTTCGTCCGGCTCGTAGCCCAGGCGATCGTAGGACCGGCAACCCGTCAGACTGTACAGCACGTCGTACGGACTGTGCACGCCGACCAGTTTGTCGCCCAGGTACAGGCCCGTCAACTCGGCGTAGTTCTTGCCGATCCGCTGCACGGCCAGAGCCCGCGAGAAGCGGATCTTGGCGGTCAGGTCGTATCCCTTGGCGCCGCCAAGTTGGCCGGTCACCGGGGCGTCCTTGGTTGAAAGCGGTTTCAGCATCAGGCCCATCTCCCCGGCTGCTGCCGTGAAGGCCTCCGTGAACCGCGTGTCGCCCATGATACTCTCGGCGACGAGAAATCCGCCACCCGCCAGATAGCTCTTCAGCTTGGCCTTGGCGGCGTCGGTGAGGCTCAACCCCTGGCGACCCTTCAGCCACAGCAGGTCGAACTGCCCGAGGTTCATCTCGGCGGCAACGTCCACCTCCGGCTGCACCGCCAGGGTCAGCGAGGCCTTCTCCTTCAGGAACTCCGTCAGCAGCGGCCACGAGGCGTAGTTGCGGCCGACGTACCAGTCGCCGCCGTGGGCCACCTGGCCGACCTTAACCTCGGCCTTGCCGCCGCCGGCGATCGTCTGGTCCTCAAGGCCTTGGCCGGCCACGATGCGCGATCCGGTGAGCCGCTTGCGAAGCTTGCCCTTGTCGCTCGCGTAGGCGGCCAGGTTCATGCCGAACTGAAACATCGCTTCGTTCTTGGTCACAGCGTTGGTGTGCCATAGGCAGGAGATGTCCGTCGGGCTGTAGAAGATAATCGAACGGATGCCGTCGCTCATGTGCATCAGGTTGGGCCGCTGGCTGCGAAGCTTCGAGTCGGTCTCCCAGACGGGATGGTCCTTGTCGATCCGCTCGAGTTCCCACTCGGGCCAGACTTCCTTGGCCAGATTCTGCCAGATGCTCTTGGCGGCGCTGTTGCCGCACGAGGCCTCCAGAAGCAGCGTCCCGCCGCCGTCTGTGAAGGCGCGGAGCTTCTTCTTCAGATCGTCGGTGACCTCGAACTGCGTCTCGGTGGTGATGAACAGCACCGGCGCGTCGTACCAGAGTTCCACAGGCGTCGACGACTGGATGACCTGCCAGGCGATCTGCTGCTCCTTCAGCAGGCCCATGTAGCCGACCAGGTTCTTCATGTCGAAGGCGTGCAGGTCCCAGTCGCCCTCGTACTGCAGCTTGTTGTAGAGAATCGGCGCGCGGCCCTTGACGAGAAACAGAATGGCGAAACTCGTGTCGACCGTGGTGCCGAAGGCCCCGGCCCCGTCCTGCTTCGGCAACAGGTAGGAGCAGATCTCCCGGTACCAGTCGTGCGTGCCGAAATAGCGGTAGCCCGTGGCGATGCCCACACGCTCGGCCTGGTAGATCCAGTAATAGTAGTGGTAACCTTTGGGGCTGGTGTCGGGCAGGAACTCGCGGTTCAGCCACTCCATGCCGCGCTTCAGCGAGTCGCCGACGATGTCCTTGCCGCGACTGCTCTTGCTGCTCTTGCACGGGCAGCCCAGGCCGCCGGTCAGGAACTCGTTCGTCAGAAACAGGCTGGCCACGCAGGCAGCCGTCATGTTGCCGTAGCTGTGCTCGTTCTCCGCGCCGGGCGTCGTCCAGCACCCGTAGTTCCATCCGCCGTCGTCGCGCTGGTCGGCGATGATTCGCTGGTGGGCCCGCAGCATGGATTCCACCGGCACCTCGATGCCGCACTTGGCCGCTTCGCTCAGAGCCAGCACGCAGAGCTGCGTGTTCGAGAAGTCGATGGCCCGCGGCGGAATGGGAGGCGTCGTATAGCGCCAGCCGCCGATCGAGCCCTGGTTGGCCACCAGGAGGTCCACGTCCTTCTTCATCACCTGGCGAATGACGCCGCGCTTGTCCTTCTCCGAGCGGTGATACAGGTGGGCCAGTGTCACCAGGCGGCAACTGATCATGTAGTTGTGCTGTAGTTCGAACTCCAGGAGCACCTTCAGGCCCTTCTTGAAGCGCTCGTCGCTCAGCGGCGTGCCGGCGTACTCCAGGGCCATCATGGCCATGCAGTGCTCGCCGGGAGGCCAACGCGACCCGTTGATCGATCGCATCGCGCCCTTGCCGTCAGGCGCCTCCTTGTAGGGCCACTTGCCGTCCGGCTCCTGCTGCGTCCACAGCCAGGCGATAGCCCGGTCGATGGCCTGATCGATCGCCTCGTCGGTCACCTCGACCGTCGGCTTGTTCTGGGCCGGCAATGCCGCGGGGCTCGCCAGCAGTGCCGCTGCGCAGACAAAGAGCGTTACAACATGACGCATCATGATCGGAGGTCTCCCTTTCACCGTGTTCCGGTTTCTTAGACCGTCGGCGATGACCGCTATTCAGTGCTGGTTGTTTCGCCTGCCGCTGCTAGTCGGCCGGCGCCGCCCGGTCTCCGCCCTGGAGGGTGGCAGGCAGAATCATGTTGGTGGCCACGGCTCGAGCGTCGGCCGCCTCATAGCCTCGGCGATCGTATGCCTTCACGCCCGTCAGCGCCAGCAACACATCGAATTCGCTGTAGACGCCGACCAGCTTCTCGCCCAGGTACAGCCCATGGAGTGCAGCCTCATTCTTACCAATTCTCTCAGCACGCAGTGCGTGATCGAACTCACACTTGGTCAGGTTGTATCCGCCGGTGCCGCCCATCCCGCCGGTCATCAGGGGCGCGTCAGTCGGCAGGGCCTTGAGCGTCAGGCCCAGTTCCGTGGCCGTCTGCTTCCACGCCGCGTCGAATGTCTTATCGCCCATGCAGGCGTCAACCACGAGGAATCCGCCGCCCGACGAGAGCCACGTCTTCAGGGCAGCCTGCTGGGCCGCAGCCAGGCTCAGCCCCTTGCGTCCGGTGAGCCACAGGACGTCCGTCTCCGCCAGAGCCGCATCGGTCGCCTCGATCGGCTCGCCTTTTTCACAAGTAATCTGCCCGTGGGCCGCCAGGTACTCGCCCAGTATTCCCAGGCCGCCGTAATGGCGGGTGACGTACCAGTCGCCGCCGTGCTTCAGCAGACGCATGCGGAGCTTGGTGCGTCCGCCCGGCGAGACCGTTGCGCCGCCGTACCGCGCGCTCTCCGCGACGCCATAGCCGGCCAGCTTCGAACGCAGCTTGCCGTGATCGGTCGTGTAGGCGTAGAGGTTGATGCCCATCTTGAACAGCAATTCGTTCCTGGCGATAGCCTGCGTGTTCCAGGCGCAGCTGATGTCGCTCGGGCTGTAGAAGACAAACGTTCGGACTCCGTCGCTGATGCCCTGAAGCACCGGCAGCCGGCCGACCAGCTTCTGGTCCGCCGACCACATCAGGTGGTCCTTGTCGATCTTCTTCAGTTCCCATTCCGGCCAGATCTCGCCGCATGTCTTGACCCACCACGTGGACACCGCCTTGTTGCCGCAACTGGCCTCGAAGAGGATCGTGCCGCCGGTGTCGGTGTAGCGGCGCAGCTTCTGCTTCTGCTCATCGGTGAGTTCGATGGGCGTCTCGGCCGAGATGTAGAGAATCGGCGCCTCGTGCCACTCGGGCACGGGGGCGTCCAGATT
This sequence comes from Planctomycetota bacterium, assembly GCA_016935955.1. Next base: position 21,239 of record JAFGPY010000053.1, on the reverse strand, counting down.
GATCACCTGCCAGTTGATCTTCTGTTCCTTAACTTTCCCGACGTAAGCGGCCAGGTTCGCCGCATCGCGCGGGTGGCGGTCCCAGTCGCCCTTGAATTGCAGTTTGTTGACCAGGATCGGCGCGCGGCCCTTGACCAGGAACATGATCGCGAAGCACGTCCGGTAGCTGGAGCCGAAGTCAGACCACGACCCGTCGCCGTGCTGCATGCTGATGACCTGGGCCGCTCCCTGGCGGTACCAGTCGTAGGTGCCGAAGTACTTCAGCCCTGCGGCAAGCCCGACCCGCGCACAGGCGTAATGGAAGTATCGATTGTATCCCTGGCCGCGCTCGGCCCCGGGATTGGCCGCCAGCCACCCGATGCCGTGCTCGATGGCCTCGTCGATCTTCTTCGGCCGCGGACCGCTCTTGCCACCCTTGCACGGGCAGCCCAGGCTGAACAGCCGGTCACGGATGATGAACAGCGAGGCTACGCCCACGGCCGTCATCGTGTTGCGCTCCGGCTCGTTGATGTGCTCGGGGTTCACCCAGCCGTAGTTCCAGCCGCCGCTCGGTTTCTGCCGCTCCAGGAACGGCTTCAGGGACTTCTCGTAGTACGAGTCGTCGATCTCGCCGCCGGCCATCTCGTACTCGTTCATCGCCAGGACGGCCAACTGTGTGTTCGAGAAATCCACGTTGTAGTTCGGTTTGACCGGGTAGGACCACATGCCCGCGTCGCGGCCGTCGGCGATCTGTTTCGAAAGCAGCCAGTCCATGTCGGCCTTCATGACCTTGAGGGCCGTATCGCGCTCCTCGCGCTTCAGCTTCGGCAAGAGCCTCGCGATGGTGATCACGCGGCAACTTCGCGTATAGGTGTGTTCCAGTTCGCACCGCAGCAGGAAGTCAAAGCCCTTACGCATCCGCTCGTCGTTCAGGCTCACCTCGGCGTGGGCCAGGGCGCACATGATGATCGCCTCGTGGCCAAAGGGGTAGGCGTAATTGACCCACATGAAATTGCCGTCGGGCGAAAACTTGCCGTCCGGCTGGGCCAGGCCGAGCAAGTAGTCGACTCCGCGCTGAATGGCCCGGTCCACGTCGGCGTCGGTCACGCTGGGCTCCTGGCCCAGGGCCAACGACGACGCGAGCAGCAGAACGGCCACAGCAATCAACGGCAAGGTCACGTTACGCATTCGATCGGGCCTCCGGTCTCAAAGTTGCGATCGCAACAGCACGACGTTTGCGGCCAATGCCCGGGCGTCCGCGGCTTCGTACCCGCGATTGCCGAAGGCCTTGGCTCCGGTCTGCGAGTACATGATGTCAAACGGGCTGTAGACGCCCACCATCTTGTCGCCGTCGTAGATGCCCAGCAGGTCGGGCGAACCTTTGCCGATCCGCTCGCCGCGCAGGTGGAACGAGAACTCGACCTTGCTCGCGTTGTACCCGGTGGCCTGTCCGAGCTGTCCGCTGATGAGGCCCGCGTCGATCGGCAGGGCCTTGAGTGTCAGGCCCGCGCCCTGCAGGGCCGTGCGGATGGCCGCATCGCCCAGAGCATCGCCGAGCACCGCTTCGGCGAACAGGAAGCCGCCGCCCGAGAGGTATTGCTTAAGCCATGCGCCGCCGCTGCCCAGGTCGCAGCCCTTGCGGCCGCACAGGTACAGCAGGTCCACGCCCGCCAGATCGTCGCCGGCGGCCACGGGCTCACGCTCGTTGAGCGTCAGGCCCGGCCGCTCCTTCAGCTCGGCCGCCAGGGTCTGCCACGGCACGTAGTTGCGGCCCAGGTACCAGTCGCCGCCGTGTTTCATGCGGGCCACGGTTACGGTGTCCTTGCCGCCCTTGGCCGGCGTCTGGGAGGCATACTTGGCGCTCGTGCGGGCCGCCAGCCGCGAACGCAACTTGGCCTTGTCGGTCGCGTACATGTAGAGGTTGCTGCCCAGGTCGAACAGCACCTTGTTCCGCGTAATGGCCTCGGTGTTCCAGGAACAGGAGATGTCCACCTTGCTGAAGAACATGAAGGTGCGTATGCCGTCGTTCAGGCCCATCAGCGCCGGCTGGCGGCCTTTGATCGGCTGATCGGCCTCCCACAGCGGGTGTTCACGTTCGACGACCTTCAGTTCCCACTCCGGCCACAACTCGCCGCAGACCAGCGTCCACCAGTTGATGGCCTCGCGGTTGGCGCAACTGGCCTCGAAGAGGATCGTGCCGCCGGAGTCGGTGAACTGGCGGAGCTTGGCTTTCTCGTCGTCGGTGATCTCCATGGCCGACTCAGCCGAGATGTAGAGGATCGGTGCGTCATGCATCTCGTGGACCGGAATCTCCAGGTTGATGACCTGCCACTGGATGGTCTGTTCCTTGACGTTGCCGACGTACTTGCAGAGGTTGGCCAGGTCGCGTGGGTGCATGTTCCACGACCCGTTGAACTGCAGCTTGTTGGCCAGGATCGGCGCCCGACCCTTGGCCAGGAAGGCGATCGCCAGGGCCGTGTCGGAGATGTGGCCCCAGCCGCCGTCGGCTCCCTGCTTCGACAGAATGTGGGCCGTCATCTCCCGGTACCAGTCGTGCGGGCCGAAGTACTTGATGCCCGAGGCCAGCCCGACGCGCTCACACGAGAACGGCCAGTACATGTACCACGCCCCGCGGCCGGGGTTCTTGTCGATGACGAAGTTCGTCTTCAGCCAGCCGATGCCGCGCTCGATCGCCTTATCGACTTCCAGCCCTTCGCGCGGCGAGCGGCCGCTCTTGCACGGGCAGCCCGAGCCGCGATAGAGCATGTCGCGGATGATGAACAGGCTGGCCACGCCCGCGGCCGTCATCGAGCCGTAGCTTTCCATGGTCTCGATGCTGCTCGGATGGGCGTAGTTCCAACCGTCGTCCGGGCGCTGGGTCTTCAAGTAGAAGTCCAAGGCCCGTTTCCAGACGTCCATCGGGAACTCGCGGACCACGTTCGACGCCTCACAGAGACCCAGCAACGCCATCTGCGTGTTGCTCGACTCGCCCCAGATCGAGCCGGTGCCCTCGTAGTTCCAGCAACCGCGCTCCTTGCTCTGGGCGTTGATCAGCCACTCGACGTCTTTTTCCAGACGCTTCATGACCGCCTCGCGCTGTTCGCGGCGCAGACGCGGGTAGAGCCGCGACAGGGCAATGGCCCGCACCGCGTAAACATAGTTGCGGTCGATTTCGGCCTCCAGGACCAGCTTCAGGGCCTTCTGCAGCCGGTCGTCGCTGACGCTCAACTCACCGTAAGCCAGGCCCATCAGGCCGCAGACGTCGTAGCCATGCGTGAACAACTCGTTGCCCGATTTGTAATCGCCCCAGCCGCCGTTGGCCTGTTGGGCGGTGAGCAAGTGCTGCACGCCGCGCTCGATGGCCTGGTCGACCTGCTCCTCGGTGAATGTGGGTTGGGCCAGTGCGGAAGCGGCTATGGCGGCGGTCGCAAGAAATCCGGCGGCGATTATGCGAGGGAGTCTCAGGGGGTTCATCGGACGACGCTCCTTTCTCATGGTGGGCCGACACGTCACGGGCGAGGAGACTTCTGTGGCGGGGGGTCCCGTCGAGGCACCCCTTCACCACCTTAAACACCTGTGGATGGAGAAGTTCCGCGCTTTTGTCGGGCGGGTAGTATAGCACGGCGGCAAGGAGAATGCTACTGAACACTCGTTACATCACTTCACGCTCATCAGCAGGGCGATGTTCGTGGCCAGGGCCCGGGCGTCGGCGGCCGCATAGCCGCGGTTGCCGAAGGCCCGGTAGCCCGCCTGCGAGTACATCACGTCCACGGGGCTGTAGAGACCCACAAGCCGTCCTTCTCTCTCAATCCTGAACATGACGATGTCGTCCTTGCCCTCCCGTTCCTGGCGGAGGGTTCGCGTGTAGCCGACCTTGGCCATGGCGTAGCCCTTGGCCCCGAACAGGTCGCCCGAGAGCAACGGCGATTCGGCTTCCAGCGGCTTGAGCGTCAGGCCGGCCTCGGCCAGCAGGGCTCGCAGCTTCTCGTCAAAAGCCTTGTCGCCGCACGTGGCCTCGGCCAGCAGGAAGCCGCCGTCGGCCAGATACTTCTTGAGCCACTCAGCGCCGCCTTCGCCCAGGTTGAGGTCCCCACGGCCGGCCAGGTAAGCGAAGCCCAGGCCCTCGGGCACGGTGCCGCCGACTTCCAGCGGCTCGGTCTCCTTGATGGTCATGGCGACGCGGGTCGCCAGATCGACCGAGAGGGTGGACCACAGCCCGTAATTCCTGCCGGCGTCCCAGCAGCCCTTGTGCTTGATCCGAGCCAGCTTGACCGACTCGCGCGAACCGCGTTTTAATTGCTGACCGGGGTACTTGGCGTCCACGCTGGGCTCCGGCTCGTCGTAGCGACCCGGCAACCGGGCCATGTCCGTGGCCACGGCCACCAGGTTCTGGCCCACCTGCAGATCCGGCAGGTTCTTCTTGTCGGTCGGAACCGCCCAGCTGCATGTCAGGTCGCGCGGCGAAAAGAACAGGAACGTGCGGACGCCGTCGTTCAGCGAACGCAGCACCGGCAGGCGGCCCGTCAGTTCGGCGTCGGCCGTCCAGAACGCATCCTCTTTATCGATCGTGTTGAGCTTCCACTCGGGCCACACGTCTTCGATCAGCCGTTCGAACGACCGCATGGCCTTCATGTTGCCGCATGTGGCCTCGCACAAAATCGTGCCCCCGGTGTCCGTGTAGCGACGGAGCAATTGCTTCTCCTGGGCGCTGAGGATGACATCGTCCTCGCTGCTTATCATCATCAGCGGTGCTTCCTGGAAGTCGATCAGATCGTGCTTCGGTTCGAGCACCTGGCATCGGTGCGGCCGCTTGCGAAGCTCCGAAACGAGCCGTGCCAGGCTCAGGGCGTCGTGCGGATGCTGATTCCACTGGCCGTGGAACTTCAGTTTGTTGACGAGCACGGGTTCGCGGCACATCTTCAGGAATCCGATGCGGTAGGCCGTCTCGACCATCAGCAGCCATTCGTTCTCGTCGCGGCCGGGGATGCCGCGGCTCATTAGTTCGGCGACGCCCTGTCTGTACCAGTCGTGAGGCCCGAGGTACTTGTAGCCGCCGGCCATCATCGCGCGGCCGCAGCAGTAGAGCCAGTAGCGACGGAAAAACGTCGTCGGCTCGTGACCGATGTTCTCGCCGGGCTTGAAGTTTTCGGCCAGCCAGTTGTAGGCCCGCTCGGCGCTCTCGTCGATGCCTCCCCAGCCGTCCTTGGACTTGCCTCGCGTGCACGGGCACCCCGCGTCCATGGCCGCCGCCTGCCGCAGCTCCAGCAGCGACGCCATGGCCGACGCCGTCTCCGCGCCGCCAACCCGGTCCCGGCCACTGCTGAACATCATCGTTGCGTAACCACCGACCCAGCCGCCGTTGCCCGACTGGTTCTCCATGAGCGTCTTCATGACGGCTTCGAACGGGCCGCTCTTCAGGCGGATCCCCGACCGCTGGGCCTCGTACAGCGACCGCGCCGCCAGGCACGTCGTCAGCACGTTCCAGCTCCGCGTCGGTGTCGGACGATAGCCCCATTTGCCGGTGTCGTCCTGGGCGGTCACCAGCGTCTTGATGTCCTCGGCCAGACAGGTCTCGGCCCGTTTGCGCTGGGCCGGCTTCATGCCGTTCAGGTGCAGCAGCAGGGCCGCGACGCGCGTGGCCAGGACCTCGGTTGTGTCAGGCTTCAAGTACATCAGGGCGTCCAGACCTCGCTGCACGCGGTCGTCGTCGGCCGTTACGCCGGCGAAGCCCAGACCCAGCAGAGCCGCCGCCTCCTTGCCGCCCGCCATGACGAACACGTCCTGGCCTTGCTGGTTCTGCGGCCGAGAGAATGTGCCGTCCGCCTGCTGCTGACTCAGGAAGTAGTCGGCCAGCTTCTGGATATTCTCGTCGATCTGTTGGCCCGTAAAATCGCCCCGCGCCGGCGAAGCCCATGCAAGACAAACCGCCGCCACCCACACCGCCGCAAACCGTGCCGCCGTTATTCTCATCTGCACCCGCCCCCAATGCCCGTCACTGCTCCAGGCTCGCAAGAATCGAGATGTTCGTCAGAAATGCCCGCGCCTCGTCGACCCTGTACCGGCGATATGTCATTCCGGACGGATCTTTGCCGCATGGCCGGACCGCTCTATAAGATGCCCCGCGGGCTGTAGACATCCGCCAGTCTACTCACGTTGAAGACATCTTTCAACTGTGGCTTTCGCCGGGCCCGCCTGTGGGGCGACGTAAGACTATGGACGCCCCTCGCCCCGCATCCATTCGATTGCCACCCGGTCGCGTCACCCGCCCCCGCACCGCGCAGCCGTTCAGAGCTTGATGCTCATCAGCAGCGCAATATTCTCGGCCAGCGCTCGGGCGTCGGCAGGGGCGTAGCCCTGGCTGGCGAACGCCGCGTAGCCGATGTGAGAATACAGAATGTCGTGCGGACTGTACAGGCCGACTCGTCGCCGGCCGTCGAAAATGTCGAAGACCGCCACGTTGTTTTTGCCGGGCTGAGCGGACTTCAGCGTGCGGCTATAGTCGACCTTGCTGATCGCGTGTCCTGTGGCGTCGAACAACTGTCCGCTCAGCAGCGGAGAATCGCTCGTCACGGGCTCAAGCCGCAGCCCCATCTGCTCCAGCAACGGACGCAGCGACTGGTCGAACGCCGGGTCGCCGCACGTAGCCTCGGCCAGCAGGAAGCCTCCCTTGGCCAGGTAGTCCTTCAACCAGGCCTGCTCCGCCTCGCCCAGTCCGGCGACGCTGCGGCCGGTCAGGTAGAGAAAGTCCACGCCCTCGGCCACCGGCTGACCGGGCTGCGTGGCCGGGGCCTGTTCGATCTTCAGTCCGCAGCTCTTCTGGAGGTTGGCCGACAGCCGCTGCCACGGATGGTAATTGTCGCCGCTGGCCCACGGGCCGCCGTGCCTGATGCGCGACAGCGTGACGGTCTTGCGCGAGCCGGCTTTGAGCTTGTTCTTGCCGTACTTGGCGGCGAATCCGTCGTCGCGAACCTCGAACCGCGCCGGCGGGCGGCCATGATCCAGCGCGTAGGCGTAGAGATTGCGCACCGCCTGCAAGGGCAGGGGATTCTTGCGGGCCGCATCGGGCATGAACTCGCACGAAAGCCCGAGCGGTGCCGTCAGCACGATCGTCCGTACGCCGTCGTGGATGCCGTCCAGCCGCGGCAACCGGCCGACGAGCTTCAGGTCGGCCGACCAGAGCGGATCGTCCTTGCCGATCATCTCGAGCGGCCATTCGGGCCAAATCTCCTTACTCAGCCGCTGAAACGCCGTGGCCGCCTTGCGGTCGCCGCAGATGGCCTCCAGGAAGATCGTGCCGCCGTGGTCGGTAATATCACGGAGCTTCTTCTTCTCGTCGTCGGTCAGCGCGAGGTCGCCCTCACAGGAGATCAGCGTAATCGGCGACTCCAGGAACTCGTCGGTCGCGCGGCTCAGGTCGAGCACCTGCCAGCGCAGCGGTTGGCAGGTCTCCCTGGCCACGGATTCGGTCCACAGGGCCGCATCGTAGGGATGCTCGTCCCACTTGCCATGGTACTTCATTTTGTTGAGCAGGATTGGTTCGGTGCACGAGGTCAGGAAGCCGATGCCGCAGGCCGACTCGCTGATGGCCCCCTCGCTTTGAGGGTCCCCTTCGCGATTGCCGTTGACGATGGCCGACGCTCCCTCGCGATACCAGTCATGCGTGCCGAGGTACTTGTAGCCCGTCGCCTTGCCCACTCGGGCGGTGCAGTACAACCAGTACCAGCGCCACATGTTTCCATTGCTCTCGGGGTTCTTGTCGGCTTGGAAGTGGTCGGCGATCCACTGCAGTCCGGCCTCGATGGCCTGGGTCGTGGCCTTGGTGGCGCGGGTGGGTCGGCCGCACGGGCAGCCGATTTCCGGTTCCAGCAACCGCCGCGTCTCCAGCAGCGAGGCCACTGTTGCGGCGGTCATGGTGCCGTAGGAGGCGCCGTCCTCGCGGCCGTAGCCGCTGCCGCGACCGTAGGGCCAGCCGCCGTCGCGGTTCTGGCGGTCGAGGCAGAGCTTCTGCGTCTTCAGGAACGGATCCTTCTTGAATCGCGTGGCCGTCTGGTAGGCCTCGGCCATGGCCCGCGTGGCGTGGGCCGTCACGCAGAAATCCCAGCCGTAGGTATTCTTGCCGTCGTTGAAGGTGTAGCCCCAACCGCCGAGGGTGTTCTGGGCTCCGACCAGCCAGGTCAGGTCCTGTTCGAGGATGAACTCGCTGCGCTTGCGTCGCGGCTCGTCGAGCGAATCCCACAGCTTGGTGATGACCGAGACGCGGAGCGTCGTGGCGTAGGAGCCCTGGAGTTGAGCGGTCAACAGGGCGTCAAATCCCAGGGCCACGCGTTTGTCCTGCGTAGTCATGCCCGCCAGCGTCAGGCCGAGCATCGCAGCGGCGTCTTTGCCGGCATAGTTGGTGTTGTTGCGATCGGCGAAGCTGTCGTCGGGACGCGTGAACCGGCCGTCCGGTTGCTGCAGGCTGAACAGGTACTGGACTTCCTTGTCGATCTTCTCGCGGACGCGGCGGCCCTGGTTGGAGATGGTGTCCTGGGCCGACGCCTGAACCGTCATGACCAGCAGCACGACCGTCGTCAGCAGCGGCATTCGCATGGCGCGGTCCTTTCCGCGGGAGAGCGACAGGGAGCCGCAACCTGCGGACGCCTGCGATCATTCGCCAGGGGCTCCCGGTATAAGAAACCCCTTCCCGGCGGAAGTGTTTCGAGGACGTCCGCCCCGGCCGCATCGTTTTCGCCGCGTCACTTGCCTGCCGAGACGCTGTCGGCAACCGGCTGCGGCTTCTTGGTGGTCATCAGCAGCATGTTGACCAGCATCTTGACGGCCGTGGCCTTGTCGTAGCCGCGCAGGTTGTAGGCCCCGTAGCCCGAGGCGCTGTAAGTCAGATCCAGCGGGCTGTAGTAGCCGACCGTCTTGTCGTTCGAGGTGATCCGGAAGATGAGGGGCGTCTTGAGGTCCGGATTCTCCTCGCGGACGGCGCGACTGAATCGCGGATTCTCGATTGCCAGACCCTTCAGCGACTCGCCCATTTCGCCCTTGAAGAACGGATCGTCCTCGGTCAGAGGCGCCAGCTTCAGATCCTTGGTGTCGGCGATGAACTTGCGGAAGTCCTCGTCGAAGCCTTTGCGGCCCATGGCGGCCTCGGCGATCACGAAGCCCCCGCCGGTCATGTAGTCGGCCAGGAAGACCTTCTCGTTGTCGGTCAGTTGCATGGGCGAATCGCCGCGGACCACCAGCACGTCGGGCATGCCCACGTCGATCTGGTCGGCCGGCGCCGCGGCACCCATGGCGATCGTTACGCCGGCTTCCTTCTGGAACTCGCTGATGATCAAGCCGAGCATCTGGTAATGCAGGCCGATCTGGTAGTTGCCCTTGTGCGCCAGGCACTGCATGTTGACCAGTTGGCGGTCGCCGGTCACAACCTTCTGGATCTTGATGACCTCTTCCTTGTCGATCCACGGTTTGGGGATTGTCCTTATGCGCCGCTTCTCCTTCTTGGCCGCTTCCCTCTCGGCGTCCATGGCCTTCTCCCACTCTTCCATCATCCGCTGCTTCTCCTGCAGCCGGGCGATCGTATCCTGGAGCTTGGCCGGAGCCGGAGCCTTGTCCGTGGCGTAAGCGTACAGATTGACGGCCAGGTCGAAGGCCTCCTTGCGATTGACCACGTCCTGCATCTGCCAGGCGCAGGAGATGTCCTTGTCGGTGAACAGGCAGAAGGTCCGCACGCCGTCGTCCACGCCCTCGAGCAGGCCCTTGGCCTCCATCGGCAACTGGCAAGTGTAGAGCGGGTGGTCGTCGGCCAGGGGCTTCAGCGGCCAGTCGGGCCACAGCTCGGCAATCAGCGTCCGGGCCTTCTCGTTGAATGAACTGTTGCCGCAGTTGGACTCGATCAGCAGCGTGCCGCCCTCGAAGCAGAACTGCTTGAGCTTCTTCTTGTCCTCGTCGCTGAGCTTCAGGTCCTCCTCGCCGCTCAGGTACAGCAGCGGCGAATCGTGCCAGTCCTTGGTCGAACTCTTGACGTCGAGCACCTGCCATCGGAACTGCCGCTCCAGGCGTTTGCCCGTCTCCTGCGCCAACTGGGCGAGGTCGCGGCGGTGGCGGTTCCAGTCTCCATCGTACTTCAGTTTGTTCATCAGCACCGGCGAGTTGCCCTTGACCAGGAAGATAATGGCCAGCGACACGTCGACGATGCTGGAGGCGTCGGCGACATACTGCTTTTCTTTGCCCTTGGAGTCGGTGATGGTGATGATCTGCGGGGGCTTGAAGTCCGGATCCTTCTTGTCCTTCTCGCCCGGCAGGTCCAGCGACTTGACCAGCGGCCGTACGCCCGACGTCCGGGCCAGGCGGTACATCTGGGCGGCGCCGCGCTTGTACCAGTCGTGCTTGCCGAAGGTCTTCAGGCCTGAGGCCTGCCCGGCCCGCTGCAGGCCGTACAGGTAGTACGTGATGTACTTCGAGTCGGGATGCGACTTCTTCTTGCCCTCGAAGTAATCGATCATCCACTGGATGCCCTTGTCGAGGATGGTGTCGTCCAGCTTGCCGCCGCTGCTCTTGCCCCGGGCACAGGGGCATCCGGCCGTTCTGAGCAACTGGTCGCTGGCGATCATCAGGCTGGCCAGCGACGGCCCTGTGATGGTCACCGAGGCTTCAGGATCGGGGTCGGTGTCCTTCTCCTTGACGAACGGCTGGTAGGTCCAGCCGCCGTCGGCCGTCTGGGTGGTCGTGTAGTGGCGGTAGAGCTTGGTCCAGACGCCGTCGCTGACTTCGCAGTTAACCATCGAGGCGTCGCACAGTCCGAGCACGGCGAAACCGGTGACGGAGTTGTCGCCTCGTCCCTTGTTCTCGCTCTTGGTGAGGTAGCCCCACATGCCGTCAGGGTGCTGGTTGCTGGCCAGCCACACGGCGTCGGCAGCCAGGCGTCGGCGAAGATTCGGATAATGCCTGACCAGTTGGGCGTAGGCCATGGCCCGGCACCCCATGACGTAGGTTCGTGTGATCTTGGCGGCGCCGAGGGCCTCGATGGCCTGGCGAATCGTGACGCTGTCGTAGGGTTCGCCGGCCAGGAGCAGCGCCTGGACGGCCAGCGACGTCGTGGCCCCTTCGTGCTGCGCATACTCGACCCACGAACCGTCCTTGTTCTGGAGCTTCTTGAGGGTCTGGCAGGCCTCGGCAATGGCCTCCTCAATCTTCGTGTCGGTCGGCGGCGGTTCGATCCCCGACTGGGCCAGCAGCGGGGGGGCAGCCAGAACCACTACCAGCAGCGCAATAGCGCATAGCAAGACGCGTGGACGTTCCATCTGAGACCTCCAGCATCAAGAGTGTGACAGGGTGAGTTGTCCGCCTATGCAGTCTACCTTGGACGGGTGCCTGCGCCAAGGGTAAGTCGTTAAAAGTTCAGGGCATAAAGCAGGATGTTGGCGGCAATGCGGCGGGCGTCCTCGGCCGCGTAGCCGCGGGCCTGGAAGGTTACCAGGCCGTCCAGGCCGGGGCCCAGGGCGTACGGTGAATAGACCACGCAGTAGCGGTCGCCCGAGCGGATGGCCTCAAGCTGCGGGCGATCGAGCTTGGGCTGTTCGCGGCCCACCGGTCCGGTGAAGCTCACCTTCTCGATTTTGTGGCCCACCTGGCCGTTCAGGAGCGGGCTGTCGGCGGGCACGGGTTCCAGCGGCTGGTCGGGCAGCAGTTCCTTCATCAACGCCCGGAAGGCCGTGTCGAACGCCTTCTCGCCGCAACAGGCCTCGGCCATCAGGAACCCGCCGCGCTCGAGGTAACGCTTCAGGGCCTCCTTCTCGGCGTCGCTGAGTTTCGGATCACGGTGGCCGACCATGTAGAGCACCGGCAGTTGCATCAACCGCGCGTCGGTCAGTTTCACGGGTACGGCGTGATTGGCCGTCTTCACGGCGGCATCGTTCCTGAGGATCTCCAGCAGCCGGTCCATGGCCTGCGGTCGGCTGTTCCAATCGCCGAGGTGTTGGACCTTGCCGATGTACAGAGCCCCGCGCTCGACGTCCGTCTCTGCCGTCTGCTCGATGAGCCGCACGGCCGCCAGCGGATCGCGCAGCGGCTCCCGCGCCGTGACGTAGGCGGCAATGTTCAGGCCCATCTTCAGCGCTGCCTCGCTTTCGGGTCGGTCCGACTGCTCCCAGTAGCAACTCAGGTCCTTGGCCGACAGCAGCAGCGGCGTGCGGCACCCGAATGTCAGGCCCTCGATCTGCCACGTGCCGGGCAGGCTCTCGAAGCTGTGGTACACCGGATGCGTCTCGGGCAATACGCCGAGTGGGGTCTCCGGGAAGAGTTCCGCCGCCAGGGCGCGGACCGAATCGGCGAACGCCTTGCCGTCGCAGCAGGAGTCGGCCAGGATCATGCCGCCCTGCTCGACATACTGGCGGAGCTTCTGCCTCTGCGCGGGCGTCAGCGCCAGGGCCTCGCGCCCCGTGACCAGCAGCAGCGGCGCTTCGAGCCACTGCTCGATCGGGTCCGACAGGCTCACGGTCTGCCAGCCCACGGGCTTGCCGTTCAGCCGGTCGCCGATCCATCGCGTCAGGTGCTCGGCATCGTAGCGGTCGATGTTCCAGGCCAGATTCGTGCGGCCCCAGCGGAGCTTGTTCACCAGCAGCGGCACGTGGCCCTTGGTCAGAAAGAGGATGGCGAAGGCGACGTCGTAGTCGAAGGCCGCGCCGCGGACCTTGCCGACGCGCGAGAAGCCGCCGTCGGGCAACTGCCGGCCGACCAGGAAAGCCGCTCCCTCGCGGAACCAGTCGGACCGGCCGATCGTCTTCAAGCCGCCGACGATGCCCACACGCTCCACGGCGTAGAGGTAATAGTAATGGTACGAGCCGGACAGCCCCGGGTGCTCGCTGACCGAGAAGTTCTTGTCCAGCCAGGCCAGGGCCTGGGCGATGGGTTCGTTCTGGCGGTACTGCCCACAGAACTTGACCCGCTCCGGCGTGCCGCACTTGTACTGCTTGTCCTCGTGCAGCCGCGAGCCCGTGACGAACAGACTGGCCAGCCCGGCGGCCGTCATGCTGCCGTACGAATTGTTGCCCGGCCCCATGCGGTAGCCCCAGCCGCCGTCTTTGTTCTGCGAGCGGACGTAGTGGCTCTCGCTGCGCTTCCAGACCTGGTCGTCCACGCCGTAGCCGGCCTTGGCCGCCTCGTAGAGGGCCAGCAGAGCCATCTGCGTGTTGGAGTTGTCGGTGTTGGTGATCAGGGCGTCGGCGCTGGCCTCCTGGGCCAGGCGACGGTTGTAACCCCACGTGCCCACGTACGTCTGGGCTTCCGAGAGCCAGGCCACGGCTGCACGGGCCTCCTTGGCGTGCGCGGGTTTGCCGCTCACCTCGTCGGCCTTCAGCATGGCCATCAGCCGCAGCGACACCACGTACGTGTCGGCGTCGGGCATCCGCTCCAGGGCGGCCATGCCCTTGGCCACGACCGCATCGTCCGGCGGCACGCCGGCCTGCAGCAGCGCGAGCACCGCCAGTGCCGTCATCCCGCCATAGCCGCCGCCGTAACGGTCCAGGATGTCGCCCCAGTGGCCGTCGGCATTCTGTCCCTTCTTGAGCTTGGCCACCGCCCCGTCGACGCACCGGCGTACCTGCTCGTCGGTCACCTGTGCGGCAAGCGGCGCCGTCGCGGCCGCGAGCAACGCCGTCGCGAGCACTCCGCACGCGACGCGTGCCGCGAGGCCTCGGGTGAGCAAGAGTCCCTTTCGTGACATGACGTTAGATTATATCGGCCCACGTCGTCTCGGCCAGCACGACTTTTGCCGCTATGCTACCGGGGTGCCATGCTTCTGCTTGCAGAAGCATGCCGAAGCCTCTTATTGCGCTGATGCAGGTTTGCCCGTCGATGCCACTCAGTAGATTCATACTTCTTCTTGGAGAAGCATGCGGAAGGGGCTGGACGTCGGGGACTCAACCACACGGTCGGCCGAAACAGGATTGTATGGTAAGAACAGTTGTTGCAGTGCCATAATTTGGTTCATCATCGTGACCTAACTGATGTGTCAGGTTCGGAGGGATTCTCGTGGCTCCGCGAATCCGCGTCCTGTTCGCAGCCAGCGGTCTCGTTGTCGTGTTCGCGATTGCCGTCGTCGCCTACATCGCCACCCGCTCCAATCCCTCCTCGACGCCGGTCGTCGCCACGGCACCCGACGTCCCCGCTGTCCCTGAGGACAAGCAGCAGGACGAGCCGTCACCCATACCGCCTCGCCCGCGGTCGCAAAGGAAGTCGGCCGTTCCCGCCACATCTCCTGATAGCGATGCGGCAGATGAGCCGCAAGCCCCGGAGCCGGCTGCCGATGAGCGAGGGGCTGAGGACAAGCGTCGCGCGGCCGAGGAGAAGGCCGTTCGCGAGTTCCGCGAGAAGTTCGTCCGTGACTTCAAGCTCACCGAGGAGCAGGTTGAACTTGCTGAACCGTTGCTCGATCACCTGGAGGGCATGCTCCGAAGCCTGGCCAATCTTGGAACGGAGGCCAGGATCATGCGCGACCAACTGCGGCAAGAAGCCCAGGCGAACGGCTGGACGGAGGAACAGACGCTACAGGCGTACCGCGAGTCCAGCACCCGTTTCATCCTTGAGCACCAGGGCGAACTCTGCCAGTTAGTCGACAACATGATCCTGGATTTGGAGCAACTGCGTCCCCATCTGACTGCCGAACAGATGCCCGTACTCGACAAGAACCTCAGGCAGCTCAACAAGAGCCGTGACGATCTCCTTCAAGGTCACCTCAAAGGCCTGTGACGGCACGGTGCCACGTTTGTCTGTGCAGTCGCGCTTGCAAAGTCATGAGCATTCCTGCAATACGGATCATGGTCATGCTTCGCGTGAACCATGTCCTCGTCCCCTGTCGGCTCATTTGGCTTCCTTCTGTAACTGAGTCACGAGATCCTTGCCGATACGCATGGTCTCAGTCAGCAAGTCGATCTGCACGCTCAGTCGTGCTATCGCATCATCTATGCCTGCCACCTCAGGCGTTTCCGGGCGGACATCCTCCATCAGCGACTTTACCTGAGTGTAGAAAGTGGCAATACCAAGTGCCAACGGCGCTGGCAAGAGACCTATCGCACCGGAGTTGGTGTTGTAAATCATGCAGTATTCCTGCGTGATGTGCATCAATATCCGATG
The DNA here is from genome assembly GCA_016935955.1 of Planctomycetota bacterium. The sequence continues at coordinate 6,140 of JAFGPY010000053.1, read as the reverse complement.
TGGCTCTTTCGACTCGCGCATATACTTCAGCAGTTGCTGAGCATCCTCAAGGTATTTGCGACGGTCGACAATAGAGCAGATTGCCCCGATCTCGCCGGCAAATGCGCCGGCAATTGCGCGACGCTTCCGTTGCTTGTCAAGGTGATGGGCAAGCCATTGTGTGCCCATGCCTCCGCCGACCGCAAGTGCACCGCCAACAAGTACTGGAACGATATTGTCCCAATTCATGGGGTTTCTCCGAATGCTGGGCCGTTGTCCGGGTGAAACAAATGTGCCACGGCGGGTCTTGCCCGCCGTGCGAAGTAGATGCGTCGGTCACACACGACATGCATCGGTGCTGCGTAGATCAGGGTAACCGTTGATAGGTGGGTGTCAAGGGTGGTTCCGTCGGGTCATGGGGGCGGACCTGTGCCCACTACAATGCCATGGACGGCACAGAGCGAGTCAGCACGGCGGGCAAGACCCGCCGTGGCACGGGCCTGCTTTTGAAATGCATTCCGTCCGTCTTTGTGCTCTATTGGTAACTGGATGGCGTGCGGTTCGGGCACCTTGTGGGGGCGGCAACGATGAACGTCAGGAACATCCACTGGTACGGGCACGACTCGTTCCGCATCGAGGACGGCCCGACGCAAATCTACGTCGACCCCTGGAAGATGCCCGAGGGGTTGCCGCGGGCCGACGTCATCCTCGTCACGCACAGTCACTACGACCACTACAGCGCCGACGACGTCAATCGCCTGAGCACGCCGCAGACCACCGTCGTCGGTCCGGCCGACGTGGCCGAGAAGGTTCGCAGCGAGACCGGGGCCGTGGCCATGCCGATCGCCGCGGGGCAGACGGTCGAGATCGAATCGCTACGGGTCACGGCCGTTGCGGCCTACAACCTGGACAAGAAGTTCCATCCGAAGGCCAGCGGCTGGGTGGGCTACGTCGTGCGGCTGTCGGACGGCACTACCGTCTATCACGCGGGCGACTCGGACTGCATCCCGGAGATGAAAGGCCTGGGCGTGGACGTGGCCCTGCTGCCCGTCAGCGGCACCTACGTGATGACGGCCGACGAGGCGGTCAAGGCGGCCGAGGCCATTGGCCCCAAGGTGGTCGTCCCGATGCACTACGGCGACATCGTCGGCACCGAGGCCGACGCCGAGACGTTCAAGAAGAAGTACAAAGGCCTGACCGTCATCAAGCCGCAGGAAGGTTGACCATGTAGGGTGGCTGCTTGCAGCCACGCGGTTGTTTGCGGGAGTAGGGGCGGCTCGCGAGCCGCCCTCGGATGCGGCAGAAACAACCGTCACGCGTCTGCAAGCAGACGCGTGGCACCCGGCGCGAGAGGCTGGTTCCCATGAGCATCTGGCGGATACTCAAACCTGTCGTCGCAATCGCGGGCGGGCTGTTGCTGGCGATCCTTGTCGGTCACCTGCTGATGCTCCTCGTGCCGAGTCTGGCTGACTTGGCATGGCTCATTCCCTTCCTGCTCATTGCCGCCTGCATCCTTATCCTTGTTCTTGAGGTGCCGCGCGCGAGGAAACGGAGACACCTGTTCGCTGCTCAGCGGCAGCCGATGTCGAATGAGGAGTTCTTCAAGGAGCTGGGCTTGCCGTCGGGCGCGCAGGGTTTTGCCATAGCGGCGCGCGGGGCCTTTGGGGACGTCATCGGTCTTTCTCCGGAGGCGATTCGTCCATCCGACCGGGTGGTCGATCTGTCGCTTCTGACATATGACGGGTTCGACTTTCTGCCGGTTGTCTTTCGCATAGAGCGAAAACTCGGCGTGCGGATCGATTGGAAGATCTCTGAGCGTGATGCACGGAGCGCAGGTACTTCACTCGAGACCGTGGGCAACTGTATTGGGTTGCTGGCCCTCCGCAACAAGTGTATCTGGAGGAAGCAGGCGGCGGATGGCGATCTCTGCGAGAATGTGGTACTCTGAAGTCCACGGAGTCAGTGGGAGCGAACGCATGAGCTTCTCGAAGATACTGAATCTGGCCGAGCAGATGGAGCGGACGGGTGTGAGCACCTACCGCCGGTTCGCGGAAATGGCCGACGATCCGGCCGTGGCGGCGCTGTTCGGCGAGTTGGCCGATCAGGAGATCGAGCACGGCCGCACGTTCCGCGACATGCGTGAGCAGTTCGAGGCCGACAAGGCGTCAGGTGGCGGGCTGAGCGCCGATCAGAACAAGCGGCTGGAGAAGGTGCTGGCCGAGGCCGACCGGCGGAACCTGGGCGCGGTGTTGCAGGACAACTTCCCGGTGATATCGGTCGAGGAACTGCTGCACCGGGCGATCGGCCTGGAGAAGTCGGTGATCGCCTTCTTCAGCGACACGCGAAGCGCGCTGAAGGACGATCGCGGCCGCGAGGCCATCGACCGCATCATCGCCGAGGAGATGACCCACATCGACTGGCTCAACGCCAAACTGCACGGTTGATTGCGCTCGGCACGCCCGCGCCGTGGTCCTACTCATGCGGTGCCATGGCGGCCGTTGTGTGCCGCCATGCCGACAGCACCGAGAGTTCCGCATGCTTCTCCAAGGAGAAGCACCCGGCCATAGTCTATCAGCGCTCGATCTCGTATAGGTGCACGGCGTAGGTGTCGAAGGCATCGCTGAACCTGCCACCGCTCAGTTCGACCGTACGCTCCTCGCCGATCACTTTGGCCTTGGCGGCTTTCACTCCCTCAAGGGCGAACTCGGCTTTGCACGCTTTCGGCTCGACGTTGACGGCGAAGACGTAGGTTTTGCCACCGTGCTCGCGCGCCATGATCTGCACGGCGTCCTTGTTGTCGGCATTGACCGTCGCCGGAACGGTCGCCTTGCCGAGCAGGAACACTTCCTTGAGTTCCTGGATAGTCGCCAGCTCGGGGCCAAGCTGCTTCTCGGCCGCCGGGTCCATGCGGATCGAGGCCCAGGTGGGTTTCCAACTCGTATAGTCGAAGCCCAGGCCGTGGGCACCGTTGACAATCGCCTGCCACAGTTCGTTGCGGATCTCTGCGGCCGTCGGGGCGTGGCTCTTGGTGGTCCACCGTTTGCGGTCGCCGGCATCCACAGCCACCCAGAGGTGTTTCTTGCCGTCGGCGTACTTCTTCAGCAGCCGCGTGGCATCGGCAATCTGCTTGAGGTCCTCGGCCGTGTTGTTGGCCACGGGGAACAGATCGTGGTAGAGGATGTCGCACTGACGGCTGGCCTCCATGTACCACTTCTCAGGCGTCGGCTTGGTCCAGCCGAAGTTCCGCAATCCCGAGACGATCTGGCCGCCGCTGTACATGAGAACGACCGGGTGCTTGGGATCGGCCTTCTTGACGGCTTTGTAGCGGGCCTTGAGGTCTTCGGGCTTGCCGCCGGGCCGCGCTACCCAGCGATCGGCGGCGCCCATGGCCTCGCGTTCCTTGCGGCCCAGGCCCATGTCCTCCTCGACTGAAATCTGCCAGCCAAGCAACGCCGGGTGGTCCTTGAACTGGCCCATGTAGTCGGCCAGCGAGCGGTCCTTGTAGGAGCCGCGATTGTCCGGCTTGGTCCACCAGGTCGAGATGATGATCGCGCCGTACATGCCGCGCTTCTGGCACTCGTCGAGGTTGCGCTTCATTTGGGCGACGGTCTCGTCACTGATGGGTTTCCAGGCCATCGATCCGTCGCCGAAGCCCAGGATGAGATTCACGCCCATGGTCTTGAGGCGGTCGAGGTCCTTGGTCGCGGCGGCCCAGGCGTGAACCGGCAGGAAGAGCTTGCCGTCAACGTACATTTCGTGGTTCTTGCCGAAGGTGACCTCGGCGGCGTGGGCCGCACCGCACACGCCTGCCATCACGGCCAGAGCCGCAGCCAGTTGGCACACCGTAGTCATTCGCATCGTCATGGTCGATTCTCCCGTCAGGAGTCCAGTGGAATATTTGTCGCCGACAACCGGTTGAACCCGAGCGGGACGGCCGGGTAGCGACGGTTATCGGCGGACGGTCACGGCACCCTCTACCTGTGCCGGTGAACCTGGCGTGCACGCGGATCGGGGCGGCGGCAACTTTTCGTTGAACTGCCCGGCGGGCGGCGGTACGATGAGCCCCGTCGCGAGCGAGGGGGCGACCGGGCGCACGCCGGCCGCGCGACGTCAACGTCCTGATGGCCGACAGTGGGGACCGCAGCCCATGGCAAAAGAGCAGTTTCAGGCCCTGATCGAACAATTCAAGACCCGCCGCGACCAAGTCGTGGGCGAACTGGGCAAGACGATTGTCGGGCAGTTGCCGGTGATCGACCAGATGCTCGCAGCCATTTTTGCCCGCAGCCATTGCCTGCTGGTCGGCGTGCCGGGACTGGCCAAGACGATGATGGTCCGAGCCCTGGCCTCGGTGATGGACCTGTCGTTCAAGCGCATCCAGTTCACGCCCGATCTGATGCCGTCGGACATTACGGGGACGAACGTGATCGACGAGTTGCCCAACGGGACGCGCGAGTTCCGTTTCGTCCAGGGGCCGCTCTTTGCCAACATCGTCCTGGCCGATGAGATCAACCGCACGCCGCCGAAGACTCAGGCGGCGCTGCTGGAGGCCATGCAGGAGCGGCAGGTCACCGTGGGCCAGACGACCTACGATCTGCCCGATCCGTTCTTCGTCATCGCCACGCAGAACCCAATCGAGCAGGAGGGCACTTACCCGCTGCCCGAGGCCCAGCTCGACCGCTTCATGTTCAACGTCCACGTGGACTATCCCTCGCTGGCCGAGGAGCAGAGAATTCTCACCCAGACCACCGGCGGCGAGCCGCCGCAACTCGCGCACATTCTGACCGACCGCGGCATCCTGAACATGCAGCGGCTGATCTACTCGGTGCCGGTGAGCGACTTCGTGGTGCAGTACGTGGCGCGAATCGTCCGGGCCACCCGTCCCCGCGACGCCGACTCGCCCGAGTTCGTCCGCGAGATGGTCGACTGGGGCGCGGGTCCCCGCGCCGGGCAGCACCTGATCATGGCCGGCAAGGCCTTTGCGGCCATGGCCGGTCGCGTCTCGGTTTCGGTGCAGGACATCAAGAATGCCGCCGTGCCGGTGCTTCGCCATCGCATCAGCACGAACTTCGCCGCCCAGGCCCAGGGCATCGGCCCGGTCGAGATCATTCGCAAGCTGATCGAGACGATCCCAGAACCTGACGTGCCCAAGTACGCCAACTGATGCAAACGGCCGAAAGCTATCTTCGCCCCGAGATCATCCAGCAGGTGCAGCGGCTGGACCTGAAGGCCCGCTTCATCGTCGAGGGTTTCATCGCCGGGCTGCACGACTCGCCGTACCACGGCTTCAGCGTGGAATTCTCCGAGCACCGCAAGTACGCCCCGGGCGACGACCTGAGCCTGATCGACTACAACGCCTGGGCCCGCACCGACAAGCTCTACATTCGCAAGTACCGCGCCGAGACGAACGTGGCCTGCTGGCTGCTGGTGGACCAGAGCCGCTCGATGGACTACGCCTCCGGCGGCGGCATGACCAAGCTGGAGTACGCCATCTGCCTGGCCGCGGCGCTGGGCTACATGATGACCGGCCAGCAGGACGCCGTGGGCCTGGTGACGTTCGACGATCGCGTGCGGCAATTCGTGCCGCCCAAGAGCACGCGGCGGCAACTGACGGGCATCCTGGCGGCGCTGGCCCGGCCGCCGGCCGGCGCGGGCACGGCCCTGGCCGACTGTCTGCACCAGGTGGCCTCCCGGATTCGCAAGCGGTCGCTGATGGTCCTGTTCTCGGACCTTCTGGACGAGGACGCCGACCGCACGGTCGAAGCCCTGCACCACCTGCGGTTCCGCGGGCACGACCTGATCGTCTTCCACGTGCTCGACGAGGCCGAGGCCCATTTTCCGATGGAGGGAGCGCTCCAACTGCACGACCCGGAGTCGGACCAGTCGCTGGTGACCGATGCCGAGAGCATCCGCACGGAGTACCTGTCGCGCCTTGCAGCCTTCAAGGAACGGTTCCGCAACGAGCTGGAGGGCCAGAAAGCCGACTTCGTCCCGGTCGACACGTCGATGCAGTTCGACAAGGCCCTGACCAGCTACCTGCTGAACCGGCAGAAGAGGTTCTGATCGGTGTGGATCAACGCCGCAATCCTCGCCGGACTGGTGACCATGGCTTTGCCCGTGGTCATCCACCTGGTCATGCGCGGGCGGCCGCGGCAGATGGACTT
>JAFGPY010000388.1 GCA_016935955.1 Planctomycetota bacterium | reverse complement strand
TCGTAGAGCATGAACCGATGCTCCACGTGGTCGTGTCCGCGGACCATCCGCTGCACAGGCCGGTCCAGCACCTGCCCGGCCCGCTCGCAGAAGAATTCGAAGTCCTCGTAACCGAACTCGCACGTGCGGCTATTGCGGTTGACGTACTTGAAGCGAGCCCGCGGGTGAGCCCGGGTCCAGACGAAGTCCTGCAGGCACGCCGGGCTGTCCAGGTCGTCGGCACAGGTGAACGTTTCGGCCAAGTCCCTCAGGGGCACGCCCCCATGGGCCGCAAGCAGACCGTCGGGAAGCAGCAGCGCCCGCGGCGCCGTGGCGAACAGTTGCACCACGGCCCGGCCCAGTCGCCGCGTGACGTCGCCGCGATGATCGTTGAGCCACTCGGCCAACTCGAACGGACTCACGGAGGCCACGAACGTGTCCTCGTCGTCGCGATAGTCCAGGGCCTCGTCGTGGTTGCCCGTCAGCACGCAGAACTGCCGCCCGCGGACGAGCAGTTCGTGGAACACCTGGAGCACGGCCTGGTAGCCCATCGCGCCGCGGTCGAACACGTCGCCCAGCAGGACGACGTGCGGCTGGCGAAGGTCGTTGCGGCTCACGGCGTCCAGGTACTCCAGCGCCGCCCGCAGCGCGAGCACGTCGCCGTGAATGTCGCCGATGAACCACAGGTCGGCATTCGGCGGCAGATGGTCGACCACCACGGCCTGGTTGGCCGGTCCGCTGCGGAACTCGTCGAAGGCCAGCCCCGGCAGGTCGTCGGCCGCCAGGAGCCTTTCCATGCCCGCTATGATCTCGTCGGCTCGCGCGGAGCAGGGGCCCTCGAGCTCGGCTTCCCGCAGCACCTCGCGCACCAGCCGCTCGATGGTCTCCTGCGGCAGGTCACAAACGATGTGCTCCAGCTCGGCGGGGCCGGACGCGGGGCACTGCGCTTCAGACGTTGCGGCTCCTTCCGGTCCTGCAACCGATGCACCGGACGATGACGTGTCGCGCGAAGCCGTCGGCGCGTCCGCCTCGGCGGCGGCTTCCGGCGGCGATTCCTCGTCGGCCACCGCGGTGATCCACTGCATGATCGACGCCGTCACGTGCGACGTGTCAGGCGATGCGGCGAATCGTCGGGGTCTGGCTCCGGCATCGAACGATCGCCCCAGGCGTCTGGCCTCGGCCTCCAGCCAGACCCTCACGTGCCAGTACTGCGACTCGGTCATGCTGCGCGACTGGCGATTGATGCTGCTCCAGGCTTCCTGCGGGTCCCAGTTGTCGGCAAGCGACGGGTCTCCCATGGCGGCGCGGATCGCTTCCTTCAGGCTCCCGCCGGTGGCCTCCGCGTTGCGATCCATCAGCACGTCCAGACCGTAGATGAACACGGCGCTGTCCAGTGGCGTCTCTTCGAGATAGGTGATCCGTCCGTCGGCGGCAAGCGGCATCAGGAAATAGGCCGTAAACTCCTGGAGGTTCGGCTCGACGTCCGGCGATTTGCGGTTGAACCACTTCGAGGCCATGGTCGCTCTCTGTCAGAATTCCTGCCTGACGGTCAGTTTCACCTTCTCCGGGCCGATCGAAATCACGCTGTCGCTGTCCAGCGCCACGGGCTCATCGGCCAGTTCCACACCGTTGACGAACGTCGGATTCCTGGCCCCGTCGGCCTTACGGATTGTCCACTTCCCGGCCGCAGCGTCTCGCGTCAGGCGAAACTGCGGCTCCGAGGCGTACGCGGCGTCCTCGCCGGCGAACGTTCGCAGCAGGTTCCGTCCGACCGTCGTGTCGATCGACATGACGATTTGCTGTCCGGTTTCCTGCGACACCAGCACCAGCCGGCCCAATCGCACGTCACCGCAGCCGCTGCACATGGCCGTGCCGTCGACGTTCGCCGAGAAACCGCACTTCAGGCATTTCCAGGTCATGGGTTCCTATTCCAGATGAACGGTCAGGGGAAGTTTCGCGATGCCCTTGGCCTCGCGCCCGACGGCCAGCGTGTCGCCGTTCTTCAGCGCCGACTCGGCGGCGACGGCCTTGCCGTTGAGCAACGTCTCGTTGGTCGCCGCCGCGTTCGGGATGACCACCCATTGGCCGTCCTTGCGGTCGACGGTGAATTGCAGCGTGTCCCAGAACACGGAATCCTCACCCAGCGGCTTGCACAGGTTGCGTCCGACGTCGGTGCGAATCCGCATGCTCAGACGCTGCCCGGACGGCCCCACGAGTTCCAGCGACGGAACCTTCGGCGCGAGCGGACGCGTGGCGCCGGGGAGCAATTCGTCGGGCAGGAGCCGTGGCAGGTCGTCGTCCGCGCCTGAAGCTGCCGGTGCGGGCGTCTCCTCGGGTATCGCCGAGACGGGGGCCGGGCCCGACATGGGAGCGGGCAGCGGGCCGAGCTTGCCGCGACCGTTGAGAATCAGGTTCAACTCGCGTGCGGTCGGACGCTGTCCGGGGTCGGGCGACAGGCAACGGTAGATGGCCTCGCTCGTGTCTTCGTTGGTGGCCGGAGCGACCATGGTTCCCAGCAGCTCCGGACGCGGGGCCTTGTAGCCTAGGACGCCGTCAACATAAGCTTGGTCGTCATCGTCGCTGCGATAAGGATGGCGGCCGGACAGTAGCTCGTAGAGAATCAGGCCGCACGTGAAGACGTCGGACGCGGGTAGGGGCACCTCGCCGCGCAGGTGCTCGGGCGAGAAGTAGCAGGGGCTGCCCACGTAGGCATTGTGGCCGTGCCAGGGCGCCCGCCGGTCGGACAGGATCGAAAAGTCCATGTCGATGAGCTTCAGGTGATACCCGGCGGCAATCGACTTGTCCGGAAAGAGCTGGATGTTGGCCGGCTTCAGGTCGCAGTGCACGATCTTCGTGTCGTGCATCGTGGCGACGGCGTTCATCATGATCTTGGCCAGGATCACCACCTGGTCCCAAGCCTCGGGACTTCGCCGGCGGCGCATGGTGTCGAGGACCTTCTCCATGTCCATGCCGCCGCGAACGAACTCGAAGACCTGAAAGAACGTTCGCGGTCCGAAGTCGGCCTCGAAGAAATCGACCATGCGGTACGTGAAGTTGACCAGCGGCGTGCTCTCGACGCGCCGCTTGAGTTCGTTCTGGTAGGCGACGTAGCCGCGGTACCAGTCCACCGTGACCGACGGCGACTTGTACTGCTTGAAGAAGACCTTCTGGCCGTCGGGCGCCGTCGCGGCGTACGAGGTGGCCATCGCTCCCTTGTGGATCAGCTCGATGATGCGGTAGCCCCGGATCGCGTCGCCGGGTTTCGCCATCTTGGCCATCGTGGTTCTCCTACAGGGCCGCCCCGGCGGGCGAACGCGGCCGTGGGGTCTTCAGGTCAAAGCCTACCTGCCGTGGAGCGAGCGGCCGCTGCTGCTGCTCCACTGGGCCTGGCCGAACAGGCCCCGCGGCACGGACGCCAGGCGGTGCTGCCCCTGGCGGCTGGCCACCGAGACGCTCTTGCCGATCTGCGACAACACCAGGTGGAAGTCCACGCGGACCAGCCCGTCGTTGTCGGCCGCCACCTCCTCGTACTCGCACTTGTCGGTGGCCGACAGGCGGCTGAAGCCGTCCGACGGCGGCGCGACGACAAAGAGCATGACGCGAAGCTTCTGGATTTTGTCGATCAGGGTCGGCAGCGACTGGAG
>JAFGPY010000387.1 GCA_016935955.1 Planctomycetota bacterium | reverse complement strand
GGGGCGGCTTCGCTTCGGCTCGCTGGCGCTCGCCTCCGCTGCGCCGCCCCAGGACGATCAATTTACAGAAAGCATTTTACGCCCCCCCACCACTTCTCCGTGCGGAACTTCCTGAGGGCCAGTCGGACGCTCATGAAGGCGCTTGTCATGCCAACAACGAGCGGCACGACAATGGCGCTGAAAAGCGGATGGGTGATGACCTGGACAAGCAGTTGCATAGTGGCCTCCTTTTGTGGCCTCAATTGTATACGTGCCGATGCTGTCGTGCCAGTGGTGACCCATTGCAGGCTGTGAACCACCCCGACGGGTCCCGGGCAACGGAATGCGGAGTGGGGGGGCGGCGGCAATGATGCGAAAACTGGCGCCTAACTGATGGGAGACGTGGGTGGATCGTGAAGTGAATCCGGCGGCTTTGACCGTCGAGCAGTTGTGCAAGCTGTTGACCGCCGCCGGCGGCCGGGGAGTAACCGAGGAGTCGGTTCGCCAACACATGGCGCGCGGGGCGCCGACGCTGTCCGACGGCCGAATCAACCTGGTGCAGTACGCGGTGTGGCTCGTTCGGGAGTTGACCGGCGGGTGAAGTCGCGTGGGAATGGGGGGCGCGCGTGCGCGAACACGCCGCCCCCCGCGAGCAAGCACTTCTGGGAGTGCCTACTGATGGCGAAGGATAGCAGAAAGGCCTCGTCGGCGAAAGGGTCGACCGTCGAGGAACTGAGGAAGCCACGAACGGCCCGGCAGGTGGCCGAGTTGCTCTCAGCCGATGGCGGGACATCGGTGACGGAGGACCAGGTCCGGGGCTTGGTCGATCGCGGGGCCCCCACCGGTAAGGATGGTCGCATCGACTTGCTGACGTTGGCGGCGTGGATGGTCAGGGAGAGTGCGGATGGCGAAGCGTGACCCGCGACGTCTGCGGCCCGCCCAGGTGGTTCGGCTACTCAACTCTACGCCCCTCGGCCAAGTGCTGACGGACCGGCTGCTGCACCGGCACCGCGAACTCGCGGGCCACCGCATCGGCGACGACACAACGGTCGACCTGCTGCGCTACACGTCCTGGCTCGTCGAGCAGGTCGAGCGAACGCACCCGCAGCCGCAGAACACCTCCGCCGCGGGCGGTTACGAGGCCCACAAGGAGCGGCAGCGACAACGGCAAGCCGAGCAGGCCAAGCGCGGCATGGACATCGGGTCGTTGCCTGCGGTGGCCGACCCGGACCGCCGCGCCCGGGCGGAGGCCTCGTTCCGCGTCTTCTGCGAAACCTATTTCCCCAAGGCCTTCTACCGGCCGTGGTCCGCCGATCTGCTACGTGTCATTGGGAAGATCGAGCGGGCTGTGGACGGCGGCGGCCTGTTCGCCATGGCCATGCCCCGCGGCGGCGGCAAGACAACGCTCTGCCTGCGGGCGTGTCTCTGGGGCGTGCTGACGGGCCGGGTGCGTTACGCGGCGTTCGTGGCAGCGACGACGCCAAAGGCCGAGAAGGCACTGGCCGGCTTGCAGACAATCCTCGAGACCAATCGCCTGCTGATCGAGGACTTCCCCGAGATCCTCGTGCCCGTGGCCAAGCTCGAGCGGATCACTCAGCGACAGAAGGGGCAGACTCACAATGGGGAGCACACCCGCATTCAGTGGCTCAGTGACATGCTGGTGCTGCCGACGGTCCGGATTGACGAGCAGTTCGACCAGTACCGCGGCCCGGTCGACGAGGACGGTTACACGATCACCAGCGGCGGCGTCATCGGGGCGGCCGGCCTCGAGAGCGGCGAGATACGCGGCCAGTTCTTCGAGCTTTCGAACGGTGAAGTCCTGCGGCCTGACTTGGTCATGGTCGACGATCCGCAGACACGCGGTTCGGCGAAGAGCCTCACCCAGACGGACGAGCGCGAGCGAATAGTCATGGGCGACGTGCTGGGCATGGCCGGTCACGACCGTGAGATCTCCGGGTTGATGGCCTGCACGGTGATCTACGAAGGCGACCTGTCGTGTCGCTTCCTGGACCACGAGAAGCACCCGGACTGGCAGGGCGAGCGGACGAAGCTGGTGTACGTGTTCCCGGCCAACGAGGGGCTGTGGGAAGACTACCGCGACGTCCGTAACCGCGGCCTCGCCGGCGGCGACAAGGGCCGGGCCGGCAACGAATTCTACGCCGCCCGGCATGCGATCTGCGGCCTGCGGATGGACAAAGAGCGGCCGTGCAAGGCGTGCCCGCGGCGGACGGGGTGCATGGACGCCGACGCGGTGGTTGCCTGGCACGAGTGCTTCTCGAAGACCGAGCTGTCGGCCGTCCAGCACGCGATGAACCTGAAGCAGCGGGACGAAGAGGTCTTCTTCCCGGAGTTCCAGAACGAGCAGGCGCCGCGACAGGAAGACGACCGGGTACTGACGGCCGACGACACGGTCAAGCGCGTCAACGGTCGTCGCCGCGGCGAGGTGCCTCAGGACTGCCAGTACGTGACGGCGTTCGTCGACCTGCACGCCAACGTGCACTATTACGCTGTGTGTGCCTGGCGGGAGAACTTCACCGGCTACGTCATCGACTACGGCACCTTTCCGGACCAGGGACGTCGCGACTTCACCCAGCGATCGGTGCGGAAGACGCTGGGGCGAACCTTCAAGGGCGCCGGTGTTGAAGGCGCCATGTTGGCCGGCCTCGAGCAGATCGGCGGCGAGTTGCTGGCCCGCGACTGGCCCAAGGCTGGCGGCGGCCTGATCAAGATCAGCAAGCTTCTGGTCGACCAGGGCTATAAGCGCGATGTGGCGGCCGCGGCCAAGCACAAGCTCGGCGCGATTGTCGAGCTGTCGAAGGGTGTGGGCATCAAGGCCGCGGGCAAACCGATCTCGTCCTACCAACGCAAGCCTGGCGAACGGTACGGCCAGGAATGGTACTACCCGAACGTCTCGCGAACGCGGGAGTTCCCGCACGTGGTGGTCGACGTAAACTTCTGGAAGACGTTCCTGCACGAGCGGTTCGGAACCGCCCCGGGCGATGCGGGCAGCCTGACACTGTTCGGCAACCGGCCCGAGGACCACCGCCTGATCGCCGAACACGTGGCTGAGAGCGAGACGTGGACGCTGACGCACGGCCACGGCCGGGACATCCGCGAGTGGAAACTGAAACCTGCACGGCCGGACAACCACTGGCTGGATTGCCTGGTCGGTTGCTGTGCCGCGGCGTCGATCCTGGGCTGCCGTCTTGGTGGAGTGGAAACACCGCCGGCCAAGCAACGCAAACGCTACACGCAGGCGGACCTGAGGAGGCGATCTTGAGCGAACGCAAGACATGGCCGCCGAAGGATTCCGAAGGGGGCCTGGAGTGCCGTCAGTGCGGCTGCCGACACTTCTACACGATCGAGACCCGTCGTGGTCGCAATAGGATCATCCGCCGTAAGGAGTGTCGCCACTGTGGTGTGCGGGTGACTACCAGGGAACTGGTCATTTCTCGGTGATCGCTGTCACCAGAGAGAAAACACCCCCAGGCACAGTCGTGCTTAGGGGTGTCGTGTCGTGGTGGTCCATCACTTGTTACCGGCGATCATCTTCTTCAGGAACTCAATATCAATGTAGCCTCGTTGCGACTCCGTGCCATTGGCAGCACGTTCAATCCTGATCAGTCGGCGTATCTCCTCCCGCCGCCGTTCTCGAGCCTCCTCCGGCGTCTCCAGCCTGTCCATTACGTGCGCCATGTTCATCCTCCGGTATGTTGAACTTTGGCCACAATAGAGCGGCGAGCGTGTCAGCCACCACGCCCGCTGCGTTTACTATCGTCGATCCATACGCCAGTTCTTCATACTTACCGTGCTGGTGCTTGAATATGTCCGGCACGTCGGTAAAACCACCAGCCGTGGCCATATCAAACGTGAGAAACCCCGCTGTAACCATCGCCCCGTCTCTACCGTGCGGCACACGGATAGGAAGCGCCAGTGTTGATCTATAGTAATCC
>JAFGPY010000386.1 GCA_016935955.1 Planctomycetota bacterium | reverse complement strand
TCGCTGGCCCGCATGGTCGTGGCCCGCCAGGCCGCACTGCCCAAGCCGATCAAGTGGTTCAACATCTCGCGATGCTGCCGCTACGAGCGGGCCCAGAAAGGCCGCCTCCGCGAGTTCTTTCAGTGGAACTGCGACATCCTCGGCGCCGAAGGTGCAGCCGCCGATGCCGAGTGCATTCTCGTGGCCATCGATGCCCTGCGCGAATTCGGCCTGAGGCCCGAGAACGTCCAGGTGCGGCTGTCGAACCGCAAGCTTCTGGCCGCCATGCTCAAGGCGCTCGGCATTGCCGACAACGTCATTCCCGGCGTCTATCTGGCCCTTGACAAGCGCGGCAAGGTGCCTCCGGATGTCCTCGACAAGATGCTCGACGATCTTCGCCTGTCCGCCGACCAGCGTCAGGCACTCGACGCCCTGTTCTCCATGACCTCTTTGGAGCAGATGCCGGAGCAGTTCGCCGCCGACTCCGTGGTCGAGGAAGCCGTGGGCGAATTGCGAGCGATTATGGCCGTCATCGATGCGGCCGGTGCGGGGGACTTGGTGCGGTTCGACATCGGGATCGTTCGCGGGCTGGCCTACTACACCGGCCCGGTCTGGGAAGTGTTCGACACCAGCAGTTCGCTTCGCAGCCTCTTTGGCGGCGGACGGTACGACAACCTGATTGTCGCCTCGGGCGGCAAGCCCATGGCGGCTTGTGGTTTCGGGGCAGGGGACGTCACCATGGGACTGCTGCTGGACGCCCTGCAACTCTGGCCGACCGAAGGGCCGCGGGTCGATTACTATGTGGCTGCTGTGTGCGACGAAGCGATGGCCGATGCGGTGGCTTATGCCGCCAGGGCGCGCCGCCAGGGACTCAGCGCCCAGGTCAGTCTCAGCCCGCTCGGTGTCAACCGGATCCTGAAAACGGCTGCCTCCTGCAACGCGAGGTTCGCCGCTGTGCTCGGGAACGCGGAATGCCCGAAGGGTCATGTACGCGTGCGAAACATGGCCGACGGCGCCGAATCGGTGCATCCTCTCGATGACGTTCCATTCGGCAAGAATGCTTGACCGGAAGGCCCTCAGACCAGCGGACCGCGGCGTCCGTGGATGGGCAGCCAGCAACTCTCGGGACAGGCCATCAGCGATGAAGCGCACCATCCACTACGAGGCAGCGTTCGAGTCGTTCCTGCGCGAGCGTGGGACACCGTACGTTGCCGTGGACGAGGCCAAGCGGGCTCTGTTCGGCGGCGTGTCGCTGAAGAGCTTCGACTTCGTCGTCTACAGTTCGAGCGGCGTCAACCTGCTGGTCGACGTCAAGGGCCGCAAGTTCCCGTACGTGACGCGCGGCCAGAAGCGCTTCTGGGAGAACTGGGTCGAGCGTGACGACCTGGCAAATCTGGCCACCTGGGAAGAGGTTTTCGGACGCGACTTCCAGGGCATGTTCGTCTTCGCCTACGTGCTGGGCGAGCCGGGCGATGCCGAGGCCTTCACCGATGTGCACCGCTTCCGCGACGAGTGGTACGCGTTCGTCGCCATCGCGGCCGAACTCTACGGCCGGCACTGTCGTCTGCGAAGCCCGTCTTGGCAGACCGTCAACATGCCGACGAGCCTGTTCCGTGAATTGCTGGCTCCCGTGTCGGCCTACCTTTGACGGCTGTCGAGGACGCGGTGTCTGGGTTCCCGTGCAAGCCGCCGGCGGCTTGCCGTCGTGTCGTCTGTCGGAACTAGTCATGTGCGGCTACGGCCTTTCTGGAAAAGACTTTACAAGGCCGGGCGGTCGTTTAGAATACGGGCAGACTGCACCTTCCGCAGTCGGAGGACGAATGCGTATGGTACGACTGATCGGACATGGCATGGTCGCTGCGGCGGCTCTGCTGTCGGCGACCCAGACGGCGCGGGCTGTCGGGAATCAGGACGTGGCCACGCTGGTCGAGGCTACGCCGGCCAAGGCCTTTGTGGCCGGCTGGCTCCTCGTGATTCTTGTGGCCCTGATGCTGGCGGTCAGTTTCCTCAAGCGAAGCAACCGCTGAGGCGCCCAGCGATTCATCGAATAAGACACTCGCTCCAGGGGTCCAGAGGTGCGGGGCGATATGGTGGCAACGAGAAAGGAGCCTGAACAATGGGTAAAACGTTTGCGATCTTTTTCCTGACCTTCACCGCTCTGATTCTGGCGGGAGTGGCGGCGGACCTTGGCCATAACCACGTGGCCAATGCTCAGGCCGGTCGCTTTGCCGATTACGTGATGGTTCCGGCGTCGACGTCAAGCGGCAGCGACGCCCTCTGCGTGATCGACACCGTGACGCAGCGGATGTTGTTCTTCGAGTTCGACATCTCGCAGGAGCAGTTCCTGCCGCTCAGGGGCAGCCAGGCCGACCTGAAGAAGGACTTCGGACGCACCGAGTAGGTGGTTCGGGTTCGTTAGTTCGGGTCCATCTTTTGGGTTAACGATAGACGTCAAGGAGACAGTCACATGAAAACCAAGGATTTCATCCTTTCCAGTGTTGTGGTTCTGAATGTCGTCCTCCTGGCTGTGGTGGTGTCGCTTTGTGTCGTGCGTGCCGGTGCCGAGAGACCGACCGACATCAGCGGGTTGCTGACTAACGCTGCTTACGCCGGCAGCGCGTCGGACGCCGCAGGCTTCTTCAAGGCCTGCACGATCCAGGTCGCCGGCAGCCGCGCGGGCGTGGCGGTTATCGACACGGCCAGCAACAAGATGAGCTTCTACATGATCGACGCCGGCAAGAAGGACTTCCAGAAGAAGGGCGACACGGTGGATCTGGCCAAGGTGTTCCAGCACCCGAAGCGCTAGAACCGCTTGTTGTCCGGGAACAGTCGAAAGTGTCTGCGCGTGCGGCAGGTCTCCGTGAGGCCTGCCCAGCGCTTATCTGGGGACGAATGATCGGATGGTGGCAGGCGAAGTAGACAAGCGCATTGCCGACTTGGCGGCCGGCCCCCTGGCGGGCCACGGGTTGTCGCGCGCCGAGGCCCTCGAGTTGGTCGACCTGAGTCGCGACTATCCGGACGTCGTACTCAAAGCGGCTGAGGGCATCCGCCGGGCTCATCGCGGCGACACGGTACATCTGTGCGGCATCGTGGCCGCGAAGGTCGGACGCTGCTCCGAGGATTGCCGCTGGTGCAGCCAGTCTGCACGACACGCCACGGGCATCGCCGCCCACGGACTCCTCGACGAGGACCAGTTGCTGGACCAGGCCCGACAGGCTCGCGATGACGGTGCGGCGTGCTTCGGGCTGGTTACCAGCGGCGCGCGGCCCACGCCCAGGGAACTCGACCGTTTGTGCCGGGTCATCGATCGCATGCATAGCGAGGTCGGCATCTCGCCGTGTGCCAGCCTGGGCATGCTCGACGGAGCCATGGCCGCACAACTGGCGGCCGCCGGTTGCCGGCGTTACAACCACAATCTGGAAACGTCGCAGCACCACTTTCTTCGCGTTGTGACGACGCACAGCTATGACGATCGCGTGGCCACTGCACGCCGCGTCAAAGAGGCCGGCATGGAGCTGTGCTGCGGAGGCCTGTTCGGTCTCGGCGAAAGCGACGCCGACCGCGTGGACCTCGCCCTGGCCGTGCGCGAACTAGACGCCGACGTGGTGCCTGTTAATCTTCTGAATCCGATTCCGGGTACGCCTCTGGCCGGAACCGCACCGCTGTCGCCGCGTCAGTGCCTGGCCATCATCGCCATGATGCGTTTCATCCTTCCGACCCGCTGCATCAAGATCGCCGGCGGGCGGGAGGTGAACCTGGGCGACGCGCAGTCGCAAATCTTCGCCGCAGGCGCCGACGGGTGCCTGGTCGGCAACTACCTGACGACACGTGGTCGGTCGGCAAGCGACGACCGGACCATGATTGCCGCTCTTGGCCTGCGGATCGCCGAGACTCCCGTGGCGTCTGGCGACAACGGCTGACGAACCCTCTCTCGGAATCACCATGTCTATCGATGCTGCAATCGTCGCCATGGGCTGCATCCTGCCGCAAGGCGAGGGCCCGGAGGCCCTCGACCGCGTGTTGGCGGGTCACGGCGTTGCTGCGGCCTGGCCCGACAATTCGCGGTACACGGTCGGCGCCGTGCCGCCCGGTCTCGTGCCGTCCCGTCCCGGCGAGGATCGAGCGGCGACTCTGGCACTGTGTGCCGCCGAGCAGGCTCTCGGCCGGCCGCACAATGGCGGAACCGGTGGGCCCTCTCTGGCCGAGGTCCTTCTGTCCTTGGTGCCGCCGCAACGATGCGCCACGGTGTTCACGATTTCCAAGGGCGGACTCGATCTGCTGCGACGTGAGGTTCTTCCTGGTACGCCATCCTGTGCCATCGGCGAGGAATGGTTCGCGGAGATCGATCCGGCGTCGGCCGCGAGGGCAATTGCCCGGCGGTTCGGCCTGCGGGGTCCGATGCTGGCCACGGCCGCAGCCTGCGCCTCGGGCGGCTATGCCATGGCTGCGGGCCGGGCCATGATCCTGGAGGGCAGGGCGGACGTCGTCGTGTGCGGCGCCGCCGACGCATCGCTGCAACCGCTGGTGCTTGCCTCGTACGCGCGGCTCGGGTTGCTGCCACCGTGCGACGCCGATCACCGACAGCGCGGGAAACCGTTCAGCGAGGATCGTTGCGGATTCTACGTCGGCGAAGGAGCTGCATGCTTCGTCATGGTCACAAAGTCGCTGGCCGACCAACTGCGACTTCCCGTGATGGCGAGCCTGTGTGCTGCGGCAACGGGCTCTGCCGCTTTCAGCCTGATGGCCATGCCGACCGACGGCGAAGCGTTGTCGCATGTGGCGGCAACGGCGCTGAACCGCGCGGAACTCGACGCATCGCAACTGGACATGATTGCCGTTCACGGCACGGCGACACGCGATGGCGACTTGAACGAGGCCCGCGCGTTGGGGCGACTCTTCGCTCCTCGCGGCTGCAATGTGCCGATCATGGTGACGAAGGACATACACGGGCACCTGCTCGGCGCGGCGTGCGCCGTTGAGACGGCCGTCGCGATTCGAGCCATGGTCACCGGGCACTATCCTCCTTCGATCGGCGATGTTCGAGTGACGCCCGGCGGCGAGATCGAGTGCGTGCGGCGTGGGGGCGAGCGGGGGGCGATTCGCCGCGTGCTGAAGATGTCGGCGGGATTCGGCGGACACCTGTGCGCTCTGGTGTTGGCGCGTTGATGGCGGCATGTCGCATGCATGGCGATGGGTGTTTTTCGGGAAGTGGCGGGGTGGGCTCTGCGTCAGCGATGCGACGGTGCGGGCCGGTGGTTGCGGGTGAGGCGGGCACGAATTTCTGTGTTGGAATTTTGTGTTGCGGGGTGTTGACACGGGCTGGCGAAATGGTGTATAGTATGACTCTGCAGTGGAGGCTTGGAGCACGCCAACACGACGCGGGCCCCAAGCAGCAACTCAGCGGGGGAGTCGTTCAAAAAGTGAAAATTTAGGCTGTTAACGCCGAAATTGGTGTTGACACTATAGCCGGGTCTGGTATGATCTCGGGTCTCGGCTATGGGGGCGGTTCGAGCCCATAGCCTTGTTCTTTGACAATTAGGCAGCAGTGTGAGAGCACAAGAGTGTGGCCAAGCCGACGTAATGGTCGG
>JAFGPY010000052.1 GCA_016935955.1 Planctomycetota bacterium | reverse complement strand
GCGGCCATTGCCGCCTCGGCCCTGACGACCATGGCCGGCCTGTCGCTGATGTGCCTGGCCGAGTTCCGCGCTTTCCAGAGGGCCGGCCCGAGCCTGGCCGTCGCCCTGGGCGTCGGTTGCGTCGCCTCGCTGACCCTCGCTCCGGCCCTCTACCTGCTGGCTGGACGGCTGCTGTTCTGGCCCGGTCGCAAGGACACGGCCGCACGCGTCCTGACCGGCGGACTGTGGGACCGCATTGCCGCCGCCGTGACGCGGCGGCCCATGGTCGCCACGGTCCTTGTGCTGGTCGTTCTGGCCGCGCCGAGCGTCGCCTCGCTGTCGGCCCGCTCGACCCACAACATCTTCGACGAGTTGTCGGGGGGGTGGTCGAGCGTTCGCGGCTTCGAGATTCTGCGGCAGGAGTTCAGCCCCGGAACGATGGGGCCCATGACCGTCCTGGTCGAGGCCCGCAGCCCGGACGCGACGCTCGAAGACGAGGACGCCTGGGTGGCTATGATGCACCTGGCCGACCGCCTGGCCGACGATCCAATGGTCGAAAACGTCTACTCACCCATACAGCCGCTCGGCCACGGTACATCGCGCTACGAGAGCCTCGACGATCTGGATACCGAGTCCATGCTCATGCAGGGCATCGAGAAGAACTATTTCAGCGCCGACCTGCGGGCTGCCAAGATGATGGTCCTCCTGAAGGAAGGGCCGTACACCGACGCCAGCGTCGAGGCCGCCCGCCGGTTGCAGGGCATTGCCGATCAGGCCGCGAGCGAGGCCAACTGTCCCTTTGACGTCGGTATCGCCGGTCCGTCGTCAACCATCGCCGACATCAAAGACGTTAGCCATCGCGACTTCATTGTCGTGACGGCCGCGGTGCTGGCGGCCGTGTACGTCATTCTGCTGGTGGTCCTGCGGCGACCGGTGCTCGGCCTCTTCCTGATCGGCGGCACGGTGCTGAGTTTCATGACTGCTCTCGGTGCGGCCGACTGGGTCTTCGTCCGCTGGCTCGGCGAGCCGGGACTGGACTGGAAGGTCAAATTCTTCCTGCTCGTGCTGCTGGTGGCCGTCGGCGTGGACTACAACATCTACGTCTGCACGCGCATCGCCCAGGAACGTCGCAAGCGGCCGCTCGACGAGGCCGTCCGCACAGCCCTTTCGCGAACCGGCGGCATTGTCTCGGCCTGCGGCATCATCGTCGCCGGAACCTTCGCCAGCATGATCGCCGGCAACCTCAGCCTGATGATCCAACTCGGTTTCGCCCTGGCCGTCGGCATCATGGTCGACACGTTTCTCGTGCGGCCGCTGCTGGTGCCGGCCATCGCCCTGATGCTGGCCCGGGTCGCCGAAAGGCGGCACGCCTCCGCGCCGCCCGACGACCGGGCCTGACCTTGGCCCGTCCGAGCCGATTTGCTATAATGCGTTCTCTCTGGGCGGAACGGTTGCCGTCCGGTGTCTTGTCCGGAATGTCGGTTCTGTTGACCCGATCTACTAATGACTGAGTTTTCGTCTGTCAGGGAGAAGACGCATGGCGTCGCGCAAACGTCGAACGACGAAATCTGGAACGGGTTCATCCTTTGAGGAGTACGCGATTACGCTGTTGCAGGCTCAAGCCGAGCAGGAAGGAAAACCCCTCAATAGGAGTGTACGTCTAACAACGCAGGGAGCCCGAGTATTTGTTGCTGATGCTGTTGCTCCAGAAGGCATTGGAGATATTCCCGGTCCTTGTCTCATAGAGGTCAAACGCAGTATCAATCCGTTTGCGATGGAGATGCTGTCAAGAATACTTGCCTCGGTCACTTCTTATGCGAGTTGTCTGCTGATTACCACGAGCCCAGTTGAGAGTGTTGCAGCCGCTGCCACTGCGGCCGCGATGAAAGGACTGATAAAGGTCTGGGATCAGAATGATCTTCGTCGGCTGAGCAAACAATACCCCAAAGCGGCCAAGAACTACGACCTCCCATACATCATTGAGCATCTGAGCTATGATGTAGCCGACAATCCGCTTGTGGTGCGTTATGCTTCTGCGCCAGCGTCTCAAATCTTCTCTCCAGCATACAAGTATTCTCTATGGCGATATCTTTGGATTGCCCTGGCCGAGGCCGAGCAGGAACTCGGCGTCGCGGTCACCGACCAGCAGCTCGACGAGATGCGGCAACACGCTGACGACATCGACTTCAAGCGGGCGGCCGAACTGGAAAGCCAGTTGCGGCATGACGTCATGGCCCACGTGCACGCCTTCGGCGAAGTGGCGCCCAAGGCCATGCCGATCATCCATCTCGGGGCCACCAGTTGCTTCGTCGCCGACAACGCCGAGCTGATCCAGATTCGCGAGGGCCTGCGTCTCGTTCGCCGCCGGTTGTTGTCGGTGATCGCATTCGTGGCCAAGTTCGCCCGCGAGCAACGGGCTCAGCCCGTGCTGGCCCGCACGCACTATCAGCCGGCCCAGCTTACGACGGTCGGCAAACGGGCCTGTCTGTGGCTCTACGACCTGGTGACGGACCTGGAGGAGATCGACACGCTGCTGGCGCGCCTGGCCTTCCGTTCGACCAAGGGCACCACCGGCACGCAGGGCTCGTTCCTGTCGCTCTTCGACGGCGACCACGAGAAGGTCCGCACGCTGGAGCGGCGCGTGGCCGAGAAGATGGGCTTCGACAAGGTCATTCCCGTCACCGGGCAGACCTACTCGCGCAAGCTCGACGCCCGCGTCGTGGCGGCCCTGGCGCAGATTGCCACCAGCGCCCACAAGTTCGCGAACGACCTGCGGCTCATGGCCGGCACCAAGGAAATGGAGGAGCCGTTCGCCAGGAAGCAGATCGGCTCGTCGGCCATGGCCTACAAGCGCAACCCGATGCGCAGCGAACGCATGACAGCCCTGGCACGGTACGTCATCGGCCTGGTGCCCACGGCCGCCCAGACCGCCGCCGAGCAGTGGCTCGAGCGGACGCTCGACGACAGCGCCACGCGGCGACTCGTCCTGAGCCAGGCCTTCCTGGCCACGGACGCCATCCTGCTGATCTTCGCCAATGTGGCCGACGGACTGGTAGTCTATCCGAAGATTCTCGAGCGGGTGATCGCCGAGGAGTTGCCGTTCATGGCCACCGAGAACATCCTTATGGCCGGCGTGCGGTCCGGCGGCGACCGCCAGGACCTGCACGAGCGCATCCGCCAGCACAGCCAGGATGCCGCCCGGACGGTCAAGGTCGAGGGCAAGCCGAATGACCTGATCGACCGGCTGCGCAAGGACAAGGCCTTCGCCAAGGTGGACCTCGACGCCGAGCTTGCCGCCGAGAAGTTCATTGGCCGCAGCATCGAGCAGGTGGATGAGTTCCTGGCCGACGTGGTCGACCCGATCCTGAAGGCCAACGCCGACGATCTGAGCGCCTCGGCCCCCGACCTGCGGGTGTAACAGGTCGCCATGCAACCCCTTGAGTTTATCGCGTGGCTGCAAGCAGCCACCCTACGCGGCTGAGTGCATGACAGTTACACGATGGATCATCTTCGGTCTGTTGTCCCTGTTCTGGCTGGGGGCGGTTGCCGCCAATATAAGCGTCATCGCATCCTGGTTGGTGCACAAACGACAAGGGTCTCAGGTTCTGATCTTCGGCACGCTCGCCGGCGTCGCGGCCGTGTTTGTCATGCCGTTAGGCATCTTCTCTGGCCGCCTTGTCTTTATGCCAATCGCGGCGCTGCCGGACTCCTTCTACATCGCGTGGTTGATCTGGTGGCTTGTACGTAGGCTATTCGGGGTCACAAAACGCGCGGATCGGGTCGGTGAACCTGACAAGGAGCAGCAATGATGGCCAAAGGCGGCAGTGGGCCTGACAACGCGAAGCGGATTCAACTGCTGTTGCTCGTAAGCGGGCTGGCCTACCTGGTCTGGTCGGGCATTGGGCCGCGCGACTTCGTCACGTGGATCGAAGAGGTGGCTCCGGCCGTCATTGGCGGCGCGATCCTCGTGGCCACGTACCGGCGGTTCCGCTTCAGCACGCTGACCTACTGTTTCGTCTGGCTCTTCTCGCTGATCCTGATGACCGGCGGCCACTGGACCTACGCCCGCGTGCCGCTCGGGTTCTGGATCAGTGACCTGCTGGATCTGCAGCGCAACCACTTCGACCGTCTGGGCCATTTCTTCCAGGGCGTGATTCCGGCACTGCTCGGTCGCGAGCTGCTGCTGCGGACGTCGGACCTGAAGCGCGGCAAGTGGCTGGCCTTCATCCTCATCTGCATCTCGCTGGCCATCAGCGCCACCTACGAGCTGATCGAGTGGGCCGTTGCGGCCGCACAGGGTGCTTCGGCCGAAGCGTTCCTCGGCACGCAGGGCGATCAGTGGGACGCCCAGAAGGACATGCTCATGGCCACCTGTGGCGCGGTGTTCGTCGTGCTGGTGCTGGCCCGGCTGCAGGACAAGTCAATGCGGAAGATTCCAGGAATGACCACGTAGGATGGGGCCACCGTACCCACGCGATTGGTCTGTGGGCACATAGCCGCTTGGCATCTCTTCGGGCACGGCAGGCCGTACCCCTACCGTCCGCGGGGCGTCCGCCATTGGTGGCCGTGCCGGGCCGCGAGGCGGTCGGCGGCCTTAGGGCCGGCGGTTCCTGCGGCATAGTTCGGAAAGTCTTTGGCCGGTGTCGTCGCCCAGGCTTCAAGAATCGGATCGACGTAGGCCCAGGCCAGTTCCACCTGGTCGCGGCGCGTGAACAGGGCCGGGTCGCCGTTCATGACATCCACGAGCAGCGTCTCGTAAGCCTCGGGCGGCCGGCGTCCGAACAGGTTCGCGTAACTGAAATCCATCTGCACGCTGCCGATGCTCAGGCCCTCGGCCGGCACCTTGCTGCTCAGTTCCAGGTGCACGCCCTCGTGCGGCTGCACGCGGAGCACCAGGACATTGGGTTCCGTCCTGGCGCACAGTTCCGGCTTGCTGAACAGGCACGTCGGGATGCGTTGGAAATGGATGGCGATTTCCGTGCCGCGTCGATTCAGACGTTTACCTGTCCGCAGGTAGAACGGCACGTCCTTCCACCGCCAATTGTCGATCCACGCCGTCAGGGCCGCATACGTCTCAACGTTCGAGTCGTCGGCCACGCGGTCTTCATGGCGGTAGCCGAGCACCTCGCTTCCTTCGACCTGCCCCGGCCCATACTGTCCTCGTACAGTCTCGGTGGCCACGAGGTCCGGTGTGATCGGCCGCAGGCCGCGCAGCGCCTTGGCTTTCTCGTCGCGGACATCCGCGGCATCGAACGAGGCCGGCTGTTCCATGGCCACCAGGGCCAGCAGTTGCAGCAGGTGACCCTGGATCATGTCGCGCAGGGCGCCGGCCTGTTCGTAGAAGCCGCCGCGACCGTCCACGCCCAACGTTTCGGCGGCCGTAATCTCGACGTAATCGATGTACTTGCGGTTCCACAGCGGTTCGAAGATCGTATTGGCAAAGCGCAGAATGAGGATGTTCTGCACCGTCTCCTTACCGAGGTAATGATCGATACGGAAGACCTCGTCCTCGGCGAAGTGGCGAGCCAGCAACTCGTTCAGTCGTTGGGCCTCGGCCAGGCAGCGGCCGTGCGGCTTCTCGACGACAATGCGGCGGCTGCCGGGCGACGGCATGGCCCCGGCGTGCTCGATGATCGATTCGTAGGTTCCGGCCGGCGTGGCCAGGTAGTAGATTCGCGTGGGCGGCGCGGACCGGCCGGACAGTTGGGCGATGCGGGCGTCGAGCCGCTCGAAGTCGGTGGCCGAATCGTAGGTCCCGACCTGGTAGAACAGCCGCGCGGCGAAGTGCGACCAGGCCTCGCTGTCGAAGTCGTCGCCGTCGTGCCGGCGGCAGGCCTCGTGCATCCGGTCGCGGAACTCCTCGTCGCTGATGTCGGTTCGGGCGTAGCCGAGGATCGTGAAGCAGTCGGCCAACCGTCCGCTGCGGGCCAGTTGCCACAGCGCCGGCACGAGCTTCCGCTGCGCCAGATCGCCGCTGGCCCCGAAGATCACGAGCACGAACGGCGGCGGGCAGGGGGCCGCCGACGCCGTCGTGTCCGTGGTGCGGCCGGTGATTCGAGGTGACGGGTCAGTCATAGGCAGACTCCACATGGGCCGCAGCCAGGCCGATGGATCAGGCGGTGCAGCAGCGATTTAAATACTACGGTGCCCTGTGCCACGACGCAAGGTCGTTGTGCCGTGGAGGCGGCGACGTCAGCCGATGGCCGATCGTGCCATTCACTCGGCACGGCTGCGTCGCCGTTATGGCACAACCGCTTGCAGCGTGTGGAGTTCGGCGCCCGCGCCTCGTTGCTTTCAGGTGACAAATTGCCTCAACGGAGCGGCCTTAACGTCCGATAAACCAAGCAGCGAGTCTGGGGGGCGTGTACGGGCTGCGCGCTGCAGCCGGTGAAAGGCACGCCGTGAAGAGTATCACTGGGAAGTATGTCGTTGTCGCCGTGGCTGTTGGCGTCGCGTCCGGAATTTTCCTGTTCCTGCATGCGCGTTCGGACAGTTGCCAGCACGTTGACGAGTTGATCGGTGAACAGACCGCGCTGGCCCTGGAGTTTGACCTGGCGATTCGTCAATACGTGGCCGACGAGGTTCGTCCACGGGTCGAGAAGATGGCTGGCGGCGACACGTTCGAACCCGAGACCATGTCCACTTCGTTCGTTGCCCGTAGCGTGTTCGAGAAGGTCCGCAAGCAGTTCCCGGACTACATCATCAAATTCTCGTCGGCCAATCCGCGGAACCCTGAGAATCGGGCCGAGGCCGATGAGCTTCAGATCCTGGACTACTTCACACAACACCCGAAGGCCGAGTCGTGGAGCGGTGAAATCACGATCATGGGCAAGCCCCACTTGGCTCGCTTTGCAGCCCGGCGTGTGGAACCGGGTTGCCTGCGGTGCCATGGCGACCCGCAGGACGCGCCGGCTTCGCTGCTGGCTCGTTACGGCGCCGAAGCCGGTTTCGGGCAGCAGGTGGGTGACGTCATGGCCATGGACATGGTGGCCATCCCGCGTCAGAGGGTCCAGGAGACCATCAATTCCCACCTGGCGAAACAATCAGTTGTTCTGGCCCTGGGTCTGGTGGTGCTCATCGGCTGCATGGCCGTGGCTTTTCATTACGTGGCCGGACGGCGTCTGAGGAGCATGGCTCGCAGCTTCCAGGCTATGGCCGGCGCGTCGGACAGCATCCACGCCGGGACGCTCGAAGTCAAGGGGCGGGACGAGATTGCCGACTTGGCCGCGAGCTTCAACATCCTGGCCGAAAAGCTTCGGTTCTCGCAGGCCCGTCTGGAGGGGATGGTGGCTGACCGAACCGACGAACTGGCTCGAGCCAACGAGAACCTGCAGCGCGAGATTGCCGAGAAGAACCGGTCGCAGGAGGCCCTCAAGCAGAGTGAGACCATGTTCCGCGACTTCGTCGAGGGCACCGACAACATCATTCTGCAGGTCGACAGCCGGTTTCGGATTACCTACATCAATCGTTCGGCGCAACACATCTATCCGGGCGACCCCCGGGAACTGTTTGGCCGATCGGCGTTGGATTTTGTGCACCCCGAAGACCGCGTGGCCACGGCGGCCGCGTTGCGGCAGTGGACTCAGCAGAAGGTGCGGACCGCGGAGTACGAGAACCGCTTGGTGGATGCGGCCGGCATGCCGCGGAACATGCTCTGGTCGGCCAGCCTGCACTACGACGAACATGGCGGTCTGGTCCAGCTCAACCTGATCGGCAACGACATGACCGAGTCGAAACGCAACATGACGGCCCTTCGGACCAGCAGGCAGCAGTTACGCGGTATGATCGACAACATCCGCGACCTAGTCTGGCTGAAGGACACCGACTGCAAGTACGTGGTGGTCAACTGGGCGTTTGCCGCAGCCTGCGGCATGAAGCCCGAAAACATCGTCGGCAAAACCGACCACGACCTCTGGCCGCAAGAGCTCGCGGACCATTACCATGAGAACGACCGTTCGGTAATGACTTCGGGCAAGACCCTCTGTTTCGACGAGCAACTGGAGGCCCGTGGCGGCCCGCGCGTCTGGGTCGAAACGATCAAGACGCCGGTCTTCGACGATCAGGGTGCCGTCATCGGTACTGCGGGGGTGGCCCGCGACGTGACCGAGCGCCGTCGCAGCGAGGGACGCGCCCAGGCCTTGCTCCAGGAGCAGCAACAGTTTACGCGACTGGCCGTAGGTCGCGAGTTGCGGATGATTGAACTGAAACGCGAGGTCAACGCCATGGCCGAACGGGCCGGGCTGAAGGCCCCGTACGACCTTGGATTTGCCGCGACAGGTGTCGGGGAAGGACGCAACTCGTGAGAGACCTGATGCAAAGAGCAGTCAGGTTGTGGAAGGAGAAAGACGGACGGATGTTCGTCCTCATTCTCGCCACGATTGTCATCTGCGATTTTGTCATCGACCTGACCGCGGAGATGCTCGAAGTGGAGGGCCTCGGTGAGGCGGTCATCGCGACAGCCATTCTGTCGGTCGTGGTCATAACGGTAGTTCACCGCTTCATCTATACGCCGCTGGTCGAGGCCAATAAGCGGGCGGGGCATGTCGAGTGCGTCCTCCGCGAGAGCGGCCGCCGGTTCCGCAACCTCTTCGAGCAGTCCAATGACGGCATCCTTGTCCACGACCGCGAAGGGCGCATCCTGGACGTCAACAGCCGGGCTTGCCTGATGCTCGGCTATCGGCGCAACGACTTGGTAGGCAGCAATCTGGGGATCATCTGTTGGCATGAAGACGCTGAGAAGATTCGGCAACACATGGCCAAGACCTTGACCGGAAACTCGGAATGCTTCGAGAGTCACTCGGTCCGGGCCGACGGCTCAGTGATTGACATTGAGGTCAGCGTCTCGGTGGTCGACGCCGCGGCGGGCACAATCCAGGCCGTGGTCCGGGAGATCACGGATCGCAAACGAACCGAGGAGAGGATTGCCGGGCTGGCGAGGTTCACCGATGAGAGCCCGAACCCTGTGCTTCGTGTCTCGCGTAGCGGTGAGCTTCTGTATGCCAATCAGGCCGGCAGCCCCGTTCTGGGCCTGTGGGGTATCGTTGCCGGCGAGCAACTGCCCGAACCCTGGCGCCGGACGGTCCTCGACACGCTCGGCGACGGGCAGCGCACGCGGGCCATCGCCGAGTGCGGCAACCGCATCTTCTCGCTGGTTGTCACGCCGATTGTCGATGCGGGTTACGTGAACGTCTACGGGCTCGACATCACCGAGCAGCGCGAGGCGAAGTTGGAAGTTGGCCGCGAGACAGCCCGGTTGTCGGCGATGATTCAGGGCATGGACGAGGGGGTGGTCTTCGCTGATGCCGACGGCCGCATTGTTGCCGTCAACGAGTTCTTCGCGGGGTTCGTCGGCATGCGTCGTGAGGACATTCTTGGCCGGTTGGTCGAGGACTTTCACAGCGGGCCCCTGAATGAGAAGCTTCAATTGCTGCTGGACCGTTTCCGCCGGGCGCCGGACAGCGCCCCGTTGGTCATGCAGCGTGCCATTAACGGCACCGAAGTCATTCTTCGCTGTCAGCCCATTTGCCGGGACGGAGTCTACGACGGTGTGTTGCTGAACGTCATTGACGTTACGGAGCTGGTGCGTGCCCGCCAGCGCGTCGAGCACGTCAACCAGGAATTGACGGAGCGGGCCGATCAACTCGAGAAAGCGAGGCTGGCCACACTGAACATGGTCGACGATCTCGACCGCGCCCGTGCCGGGGCCGAGGCCGCCAGCACTGCCAAGAGCCTGTTTCTGGCCAACGTCAGCCACGAAATCCGAACGCCCATGAACGGCATTATCGGCATGACCGAACTGGCCCTGGACACCGAGCTGACCGACGAGCAGCGCGAGTACATGACGACTGTCAAGGTCTCGGCGGATGCTCTGCTGGAACTGATTAATGACATCCTCGACTTCTCGAAGATCGAGGCCGGGCAGCTGTGCCTCTACGAAACCGGATTCGGTCTGAGGCAACTCGTCGAGTCGACGTTGCGAGCCCTGTCGTTGAAGGCTCACCAGAAGAACCTGGAACTCATCTGTCGCATCGAACCCGACATTCCGGACGGCTTGGTGGGCGACTCGTCGCGTCTGCGGCAGGTCATCATCAATCTGGTCGGCAATGCCGTCAAGTTTACTCACGAAGGCGAAATCGAAGTGACGGTCAGGATGGTCGGTCGTAACGGCTCGTGCATCGATGTCGAGTTTGCCGTCCGCGACACCGGTATCGGCATCAGTGCCGACCGCCTGGCGACGATCTTCGAGCCCTTCACGCAGGCCGACGGCAGCATCACACGCCGCTACGGAGGCACCGGGCTTGGCCTGTCCATTAGCCGGCGTCTGGTTGATCTGCTCGGCGGCACTCTGGCCGCCCATAGCCAGGAAGGCGTAGGCAGCACCTTCATGTTCACCGCTTCGTTCCAGACCGATCCGAGCGTTTCCGAATCGCCGTTGGCCATGCAAGGCGAATTCCGTGGCATGGCGGCCTTGGTGGTCGACGACAACCAGACCAATCGTCGGTTACTGACCACGTTGCTGGCCAACTGGGGTCTGTGTCCCAATGGGGTCTCGTGCGGCGGAGAGGTCGTCCAGGAACTGCTGCGGGCCCGCGAGGCGGGTGTGCCTTATCGTCTTCTGCTGTTGGACGTCTGCATGCCGGAAATGGACGGCTTCGAGGTGGCACGACAGATCAAGGAACATCCCGAACTGGCCGACCTGGTCATCATGATGTTGACCTCGGCCGACCGTCACGACGATATTGGCCGTTGTCGCCAGATGGGGCTGTCGGGCTACGTCGTCAAGCCGATTGGCCAGTCCGATCTCTGGGACGCCATCGTTACGGCCCTGGGCCGACGACCGCAGTCGGCCGTGAGACAGCGGGTGATGCCATTGCCGCCGGCCGCAACGCAACTGAAGATTCTGCTGGCCGAGGATAATGCCGCCAATCAGCACCTGGCCCGTCGCCTGCTGGAGAAACGGGGCCACGAAGTGGTGGTGGTCGGCAACGGCTGCGAGGCTCTCGATGCTCTCGAAGCAAACCGTTTCGACGTCGTGCTGATGGATGTGCAGATGCCCGAGATGGACGGCTACGAGGCCACGGCCGTCATCCGCCGCAACGAGGGCCAGAGCGGCGGGCACCTGCCGATCATTGCCCTGACGGCGCACGCCGTCGCGGGCGATCGCCAGCGCTGCCTGGACGCCGGCATGGACGACTACCTCTCTAAGCCGATTCGCAGGCAGGAACTCTACGACACGATCGAGCACTGGGGCAGGGTTGCGGCCAAGCGCGTACCAACCGGCGAGGTCGCGGCCGCGGGGCAGGGCCGCCAGGACATACCCGAGATGTCCGGCCAGTTCAGAGTCATCGACCTGCAGCGACTGAACGATCTGGTCAGCGGCGAGCAGGATCTCATGAACGAAGTAGCGGAGATCTTTCTGGCCGAGAGCGAGGACCTGATGCAGACTATCAGCGATTGCATGACCGAACACGACGCGGAAGCCGTGTCGAAGGCCGCCCACTCGCTGAAGGGCTCGGTGGCCAACTTTGGAGCCCAGGAGGCCTATGAGGCTGCCTTGCGCGTCGAGCAGGCTTCCCGCGAGAACAACTTCGAGGGGCTGAATGCCCACGTTCAGAACCTCAATGATCATGTCGAAAAGGTCCGCCACGAACTCGAGCAACTTCTCGCGTCCAAGGAGCACTCAGTATGAGAATTCTGATCGCTGAAGATGAGGCCGTGACCCGGCGGCTGTTGGAGGCCAACCTGGCTGCCTGGGGCCACACCGTCGTCAGCGTGGACAACGGTGACGATGCCTGGGCGGCGATCGAGAACGACCGCAACGACATCGGCGTGGCCGTCCTTGATCTGGTAATGCCTGGCCTGTCCGGCTTGGACATCTGCCGCCGCGTTCGCTCCGGGGAAGCGCGAGACTACATCTATGTGATTTTCCTGACCGCCCGCAGCGGCAAGCAGGCGATCGTCGAAGGGCTGGAGGCCGGCGCCGACGACTACGTCGTCAAGCCATTCGATCCGGCTGAGTTGCGATTGCGGATCAACGCCGGGGCGAGGATCGTCGAACTCGAACGAGCTCTCAGAGAAGCCAACCACGATCTCAGCATTCAGGCCACCACCGACGGGCTGACCAAGACGCTCAACCGCATGGCTCTGCTGCAACGTCTTGAGGAATCGCTCGCCAGGGCCCGACGCGAACGTTCCGCCCTGGCCGTTCTGATGATCGACATCGACCACTTCAAGCAGGTCAACGACGTACACGGACATGCGGCCGGAGACCAAGTGCTCATCGAATTGGCCCAGCGGCTGAGGCAATCGTGCCGCATCTACGATGTCCTGGGCCGGTACGGCGGCGAGGAGTTCGTTGTTATCCTGCCGGGCTGCGGTCTGGAGGAAGGATTCTACGCCGCGGAGCACATACGGCGTACGGTCGGCGAGACGCCGTTTGCTATCGGCGACAAAAACCTGAACATCACCATCAGTGCCGGCGTGGCTTCCAACGTCAACCATGACGAACTGACCCCGCTGCTGAAGGCCTCTGACGACGCGCTCTACCGGGCCAAACGTAACGGCCGCAACCAGACCGCCATCGAGGGCTTCCAACTGGCATCCGTTACTGAGAACGGCGATTCCTAGGCCGGTGAGCCCCTGTGCGGCGCCGGCAGGGCGGATTGGTTCAAGGACCGGCAACAGCGTGGGCGATAATGACACTAGGTGGCAGCTATCCGATGAACGCGGAGAGATAACCTTGCAGGAACAACGAGAACGACGACGTCACGAGCGCACGCCGCTTTCCTGCCCGGCCAGGATACTGGACAAACGCAAGCGGCTGCTTGTCAAAGGCAAGACCGCCGACATCAGTGCCAGCGGCGTGATGATTCTCGGGCCGCTCATCAAAGAACCCAAGCTCGGCAGCGAAGTCAATGTCGAGATCGAGTTGCTATTGCCCAGCGCTCCCAAGAGCCGCACCATCTCGCGGACCGCCAGCGTCCGCC
Organism: Planctomycetota bacterium; assembly: GCA_016935955.1. Next base: position 301 of record JAFGPY010000052.1, on the reverse strand, counting down.
GCGTCCAGAAGATGGGCGAATGGACCTCCGTGGCCCTGGAGTTCGCCGACTTGGTGGACCTCAATCCCCAGAGCAACTGATCGCTGAAAGTGCATTCCCGGACATGTAGGGGCGGCTCGCGAGGCGCCCCTTGTGATTGCTGGATGCCATGCTTGTGCTTGTCGCAGATCCTGAGTGAAGCCAAGGGGCACAAGCATGCCGGCGGTCAGAGGGCTTCTAGAGCAGTTCACGTTTGCTTGTGGTCATGGCCGATAGAGTAGGCATGAAGACCTACTCTATGGATTTGCGGCAACGGGTGCTG
>JAFGPY010000385.1 GCA_016935955.1 Planctomycetota bacterium | reverse complement strand
GACGCCAAGCGGACCGAGGACCGCGAGTGCTGGAGCTGCCACACGATGGGCTACCGCAAGCCCGGCGGCTTCAAGAGCATCAAGGAGACGCCCGACCTGGCCAACGTCTCGTGCCAGGCGTGCCACCCCGTGACCCACGACCACAACGATCGCGGCATCAAGTCCGACCCCGACTTCCCGCTCAACCAGCGGGCCTGCGAGCGATGCCACACCGTCGTGACCAGCCCCGACTTCAATTTCTGGAAGGACGTCGAGGAGATCGACCACCACGCCGTCAAGGAGAAGTCGAACGACCCGCCGCCCGGCTACAAACACTGGCTGGCCCTGCCCGAAAAGAAAGACGCCGCCCAGCCCGCCGACCCCAAGCCCTGACGGCAGGCGTTGGCGAATGAGAGACAACGGGCGCGACGGTCGAGAATGACGGTCGCGCCCGGATTGCTGTTGCCGACTGCCGCGGCACTTCAGCCGCAGCATGGTTGCTCAGGTGACGCCGGCGGTTACTCCGCGCTGTCGCCCTCGCCCTCCTTCTTCTCCTCGGGAGCCCGATTCGGCTGGTCGCCCTGCCTGCGGGCACGGAACGTTCGCTCGGCGCCCTCGGGTCGCGGCTGACGCTGGGCCTGGGCCTTGGCGGCTTCGCTGACGATCTTCATCTGATCCGCGTTGAGAATCTTGGCCAGCTTGGCCATGAACTCGCGGCTCTTCTGGTCGACTTTCTCGCGCTCCGCTTCGCGTTTGGCCTGCATCTCCTGCAGCAGTTTGCCCATCTCCTCCTGCGAGCCGCCGCTCTGGCGAAGCTCGCGCATGCGCGTCCTCATCTCCTCCATGGCCTTGCGCTGCTCGTCGCTGGCGCCCTCGGCCGGCTTGTACTCGTCGGAGAGCTTCTTGACGGCTTCCTTCTGCTCGTCGGTCAGCTTCAGTTCCTCGGCCTTGTCCTCGATGATCTTCGCAACGGCCTCCGCCGAAGGCACGGGCTGCTGAAGCTCTTCGAACTTCTTCTTCTGCTCGTCGGTCAGCACGGCCTTGGTGCCTTCCATGAGTTGCTTCCACGACTCGCCGCCGGCGGTGGACAGCTCGCGCATCTCGTTTCTCGCCGCGTCCCTCTTCTCCTGATCTTCCCCGGCGCTCTGCATCTTCTCCCGCACGGCGGCCATCTTCTCCCGCTGCTCGGCCTGCTTCTTCTCGTAAGTCTTCTGCAGTTCGGCAATCTTTTCCTTCTGCTCGGCATTGAGGTCCAGTTGCCCCAGCAGGCGATTCAACTGGGCCACGCTCATCTGCTGCCTGCCACCGAAGCGAGGCTCACGATTCATCGTGTCGCCGGCGGGGCGCTGACGGCGAGGCCGTTCGTCCTGAGCCAGCAATGAACCCGCCGTCATCAGCATTGCCAAGCCCACCACAAGAGACACACCGATCAACCGTTTCATGCCAGAACCCTTTCTCGTAAGAAATGAAGACGTGACCTGAACGGACACAGGGTTGCCCCCACATACACCAAGGATACGAAGTCCAAACGGCGTTCGGCGACAGGTATTTCAAGAAACCGGCCGGCACAAAGACCCGGCCGACTCCTCCCGGCCGCCGGGAGGCCGTTTTTCGTTGGTCTGCGGCCATGCAAAGGCGTATTATCGGCGTCCACAGCATTTGTTGGGGATGTCCATGCCGATCCGTTTTCTGGTCGCCATTCTGCTTTCCCTGGCCGTTTTCGCCGATCCCGAGGCCGTCGCCCCCGGTTCGGCGACCGGCCTGGGCGTTCTGGCGGCCGCAGTCGTGCTGGTGGCCCTGGCCGGGCTCGGACTGTGGGCGCGGCTGGCCTGGCGGGCTCGCCGCACACCGGACGCCGAAGCCCTGTTCGCCTGGCACGGCCGCACGTCGGCCCTCTACGCCTGGCTGGCCATCGCGGTCTATGCCGTCGTGCTCTTCCTGGGCCAATGGCCGCAGACGGTCTTCGGCTGGCTGCCGGCGTGGATGGGCACCGACCTGTGGCTCCCGCAGCGGCTGCTCATTCTGCTGCCGTTTGTCCTGCTCGTCCTGGTCACGTGGATCGTCGGCCACCGCATGTCGCGGGTCGTTCGCCGCGCCGCCGAGATGCAGTACGGCGAGGTCCGCGTCAGCGTTGGGCTGCCGCGCTACCTGGTCTTCCAGACCCGAACGCAACTGCTCATCTTCCTGGCGCCGTACGTCTTCGTGCTGGCCTGTCACAACGTGGCGGTCCTGGCTTGCGGCGGCGGACTGTCGGACGGCACGGAGATGATCGTGCTGGCCGTGCCCATGCTGCTCGTCTACGTGCTCAGCCCCTGGCTGCTGCGGGTCGTCTGGTCGACGGCTCGCATGGAAGACGGGCCGCTGAGGACTCGGCTGGAGCAGGTTGCCCGGCGGGCCGGCGTCTACGTCCGCGACATCATCGTCTGGCGAACCGACGGCCTGATGGTCAACGCCTGCATGACCGGTCTCGGACGGCCGCTCAGGTACGTGTTCCTGACCGACACGCTGATCGATTCGCTGCAACCGGTCCAGGTCGAAGCTGTCTTCGCCCACGAACTGGGCCACGCCCGCTTCCG
>JAFGPY010000384.1 GCA_016935955.1 Planctomycetota bacterium | reverse complement strand
TTGACCGGGTCCATGGCCCGGCCGCGCGCGTCTTCCTTGGGCGTCTCGAGGATCATCGGCACGTCGGTGAATCGCGGGTCGGTGACCAGGCGGCCAAAGCCCTCGCGCCCGATGTGTCCGTGACCGATGTGCGTGTGGCGGTCGACGCGGCTGCCGCGGTCGCGCAGGGCGTCGTTCAGGTGCCAGACCTTGAGCCGTTGCAGACCGACCGTGCCCTCGATGGCCGCAACCATCGCCTCGTAGCCCTCGGCCGTCGCCAGGTCGTAGCCGGCGGCGAACATGTGGCAGGTGTCGGCGCAGACGCCGAGCTTGTGCGGCAGGGCGGCGCGGTCGACGATCCACGCCAGGTGCTCCAGGCGGTGGCCGACGGCCGAACCCTGTCCGGCCGTGGTTTCCAGAAGCAACTCGACCGGCGAGTCCGCGAACTGCGGCAACACCTCGTCCAGCACGTCGACGACACGCTGCAGCCCCGCCTCCTCGCCGTCGCCCATGTGGTTGCCCGGATGGAGCACGACGTAGGGCACGCCCAATCGGTCGGCCCGCTGCAACTCGTCGATCAGGGCCCGCTTCGATCGTGCGGCCACGGTGTCGCGATCGTCCGCGCGGCCGGCCGGCCCGGCGATGTTGATGAGGTAGGCCGCATGCGACACAATCGGCATCAGCGGCTCGCCGCCGCGACGGACGGGCGCTGCGGCCGCGGCGGCAAACTGCTCGATCATCGCGGGCGTGTACGGCGGCGCGTGCCACTGGCGGTTCGGACGCAGAAACAGTTGCACGCAGTCGCACTTCAACTCGCGGGCCCGCTCCAGCGCCGCAGCCGGACCCTTGATCGTCTCGGCCTCGCGACGATTGCGACCGCGGCCTGCGGCCGGTTTGCGGAACTCCGTTACGGACAGGTGAGCACCGAATCGTGGCATACGGCGGACGATACACGAAGCCGCGCGCCATGACCAGAGCAATTCACCTCCGAGTCACGTACCGCGAAACGATGTTTGTCGAAGGCTGTTTACAGTGTTTTGCGGCATGCGTATCATGGGGCCTCGTGTTTTCGGGGCATTGGTCGTGTGGCATGGCAGATGGAGTGATGAGAATGGACACGTGGCGTGTGAAGGTGGCCGACCTGCGGATTCGTGAGGGGGCCAGCGATTATCGTATCTACCAGCAGAACGCGTCGGGCCGGGCCGACATTGCCGTCGGCGGTACGTGGGAAAAGGAGGCGACCGGGACCCATCACAAGGTCTGGGTGCGGCTGATGCGGGAGACCGACAACGTGCCCGCGCAGCCCGCCGGGCGACTGTGGTTCGACGCCGACACGGCAACCGACGACGGCACTTGGCGGCACACGTTTCGCGACGTGCCGGCGGGTGGACCGTACCGCATCGAGACGCAACTGGTCTGGACCGGGGCCGACGGCCTGCAGGCCGGACGTCGCGGCGACATGGTGCACTTTCTGGGCGTCGGCGACCTGTGGCTCGTGGCCGGACAGAGCAACGCCTCGGGCACCGGTCACGGTGCGGCCGAGGACGGGCCGCAGATCGGCGTGCACGTTCAGGGCAACGACGAGCGCTGGCGTCTGGCCGCCCATCCGCTCAACGAGCCGGCGGGCACCGACCATCCGAATCGCGACGCCAATCCGGGCACGTCGCCGGCCCTGCGTTTCGCCAAGACCCTGAGCCGCGAGCTGGGCTATCCGATCGGCCTCGTGCAGACGGCCAAGGGCGGTTCGGCCCTGGTCGAGTGGCACGTCGAGGAGGACCCCCAGGCCAAGCTCTGGCACAACATGGTCCACTGCGTGCGTCTGGCGGGCGGCCGCATTCGCGGCATGCTCTGGTACCAGGGGTGCAGCGACGGCACGGAGCCCAAGTGCTACGAGACCTACGAGCAGCGGTTCGCGCGGTTCATCGCCCGAGCCCGCGAGGCCTTCGGCCCGTTCGCCCTGGTGGCCACGCAGATCAACCGCTGGACTGACGTGGACCATCCGCCGCAGATCCACCTGGGCTGGTCGAAGATTCGCGAAGCTCAGCGGCAAGTGGGGCGGCTGGGCGACGCGGTGGTCGTTCCGTCGTTCAACGCGCCGCTCTCGGACGGCATCCACAACAGCGCCGCGGGCAACGTGATCCTCGGTGAGAGGGCGGCCCGAGCGGCTCTCGGAGCGTTCTACGGACGCGACATCGCCTGGCGGGCGCCGAACGTCCGTTCGGCCACGGCCGGCGATGACGGCAAATCAATTACCCTGATTTTCGACGACGTGACCAGCCAACTGGTGTTCATTGGCAAAGGCCGCGACGAATTCGTTGTCGAGGACGCCGCGGGCCGAGCCGAGGTCGCCGAGGCCCGTTGCGATGGGGCGAGGGTCGTGCTGCGGTTGTCGCGGTCGCTGGAGGGCGAGGCCCAGGTTCACGGAGCCTACGGGATTGACCCGGCGTGGACCTTGTGCGACTATGCAACCAACCTGCCGGCCCTGGCCTTCTACGGCCTGCCGGTGGCCTAGCGGTTTGTTGAAGGGGCCGCGGCCTGTGTAGCGCGCCCGCCCTCGGGCGTGACGTCGGCCTGCAAGCGACCGAGTGTGTTTGCGTTCCCCGGCCGAGGGCGGCCGGGCTACATTTCTTCAACGATTGCCAGCGTCGCAGCTGCTGTCCTGGTGGGACGGCGTTGAGATGGGGGATGGCGCTGGGATGGGCGCTGAGACGGGGATGAACCGGGAAGAGAGGAGACGGGCATGAGAATTCTGATGGTGGACATCGATACCTTGCGGCCGGATCACCTGGGCTGCTACGGCTACCATCGCGACACGTCGCCGAACATCGATTCGGTGGCCGCCGAGGGTGTACGCTTCGACCAGTATTTCTGCAGCGACGCGCCGTGTCTGCCGTCGCGGGCGGCGCTGTGGTCGGGGCAGTTCGGCATCCACACGGGCGTGGTGGGCCACGGCGGCACGGCGGCCGACATGCGGCTGGAAGGCGCCGACCGTTCCTTCCGCGATCCGCGCTACGATTTTCTGCCGGGCGTCCTGCGGCGGGCGGGACTGCGGACCGTCACCGTCTCGCCGTTCGCCGAGCGGCACGACGCCTGGTGGTTCTACAAGCAGTTCAACGAGGCGTACAACCCGGCGGGCAAGGGGGGCAACGAGTCGGCCGAGGAACTGACGCCGACCATTCTCAAGTGGATCGAAGACAATGCCGAGCAGGACAACTGGTTCCTGCACGTCAACTACTGGGACCCGCACACGGCGTACCGGGCTCCGGCCGAGTTCGGCAACCCGTTCGCCGACGAGCCGCTGCCTGAGTGGCTGACCGAGGACGTCCTGGCCCAGCACCGCAAGAAGGTCGGCCCGCACGGAGCCTGCGAAGTGAGCATGTGGGACGACCGCACCTACAAGCAGTTCCCTCGCCAGCCGGGACAGATCAAGGACATGCAATCGCTGCGGATGATGATCGACGGCTACGATTGCGGCATCCGTTATTGCGACGAGCATGTCGGCAAGCTGCTCGAAGCCCTGAAGGCCAAGGGCGTCTACGATGACCTTGTGGTCATCATCACCAGCGACCACGGCGAGAACCAGGGCGAGCTGGGCATCTACGGTGAGCACGGCACGAGCGACTACATCACGCACCGTATCCCGATGATCATCCGTTGGCCGGGCAAGGCCAAGGCC
>JAFGPY010000051.1 GCA_016935955.1 Planctomycetota bacterium | reverse complement strand
CCCTATGGGTCGCCGCCAAGTTCATCATCGACGCCGCCCGACGCATCCGACTCCGTCAAAACAATGACCCTTGATGCATAATGTTGGATGCCGGGGGCTTGTTACGGTTCGCACGGCGGGGACAAGGCCCGCCGTGGCACATCAGTCTCTAGCGCTTGCCCTTCTTCCAGCCGTCGGTCGGTGCGGCCAAGGTCGGGCGGTACTTCAGGAACATCTCCGTCACGAACGGTTCCCAAGCCTGTCCCTGGTAGAACCACTTGGCCTCGTCGCTGGCCAGATTCTTGTCCGGGAAGTACTTGTTGATCTCGTGACGGAATTCTTTGTCGTCCTCGTACATCCAGCGGTCCACGTAATCGAAGAAGGCGTCGTGGTTCCACTGCTTCTCGGCCCCGAGCATGCGGATGACCAGGGCCTGTCCCGGCCAGGAACTCGACGAGTTGGCTCGTCGGTAGGCCTCGCTCTGGAAGTTCTTGCGGTCGCCCTCGTTCTTCCAGTCCTTCGGATTCAGATGCTCGTAGGGCCCCCAATGCTTGCGCGGAATCTCGTCCTGGTGCATGCCCGAGTGGCCCGCGAAACAGACCTTGGCCCCCGTCCAGCAGTCGCCGTACATGGTCTGATTGTCCTCACCGAAGTTGCACTTCGGAAACGCCACGGTCGGTGCCGCCATTTCTTCGTCGTCCAGCAGCACGCCCGCCAGCACGATCGGGAACTTCCGCCCGCTGCCGTGACCGCCCCAACCTTCCCAACCCGGGTGACCGTTCTTGACGGCGCTCCACAGGTCGATGCCCACCTGGACCATGTTCACCAGCAGCGGCTCTTTCTCCTCGGGCGCGAAGTCCAGCATCAGCATCAGGCCGCCGATCGACTGGGCCTGGCCCACCCATTGGCCGTACTGCGGCATGTTCTCCATCGGCTGATCGAAGCCGAAGAAGCCCAGGTTGACCCACGGACGCTGGAAGACGCGCACCCACGTTTTCAGGTCGGGCGTGTCCTTGGGCTTCGGCAACGTGCCAAGCATCTCGCGCTTCAGGTTGCGGGCCAGGTAGACCTTGTTGGTCGTGTCGCAGTAGCCCGGACGGAAGGCGTCCGCCGGTTGCGGCTCGGCCATGCAGGTCAACACGGCCGCCGTCTTCACCGGGCTGTTGTCGCCCTTGGCCCGTTCGCCTCCGGCGTGGTAGGGGAAGTCCGGCCGGTCGCCCAGTTTCATGCTGATCGTCGAGACGAGCGAGTCGCCGGGCTTCAACTCGATCGGTGGCAAGGTCGTCAGCTTGCGGTTGAACCAGTTCTTCACGCCACTGTCCCAGCCCACCTCCTGCTTGGCCGGAGGGTTGAGTACCGACCCGTTGCGGACGCGGTCGTTGACGTCCTTGATCTTCCGCTGCTCTGTGGCGTCCAGTTCGTCCTCGCTCACCTCCGCCCCGACCCACGGCTTCGGGTCGATCATCGTGACCGTCACGGGACCGACCACGTAGTAATCGCCGTTGACGAACCGACCGACAGGCACCTTCTTGTCGAATCGCCACGTGATCCAGTACTGCGTAACGCTGTCTCTCAGCGGCAGGTCTTCCACCGCCGGCGCCGCCGGAGCGTTGTCCTGGGTGTAGACATTCGCCGCCCCCGCGGCGGCCGCCGCCAGCAGAAGGGTCGCGACAACGATCACCGCGCGACCGATCACGTTGTGCTTGGCTGACAAACGTTCCATGGTCTTTCCCTTTCAGAAAGTGGTCCCATCCCACGCCTCGTTTCAACCGCCCATCGCGGCGCGGCTGACTTCCTCGTTGTACGCGAACGTCTCGGGCATGCCGCCCGTGTGGACGAAAACCGTCGTGCTTCCCGGCGCGATGCGGCCGGTGCGAACGAAATCGACCATCCCGGCCAGGCCCTTGGCCGTGTAGACCGGACTGGCGATCTGCCCTTCCGTGCGGGCCAGCAGCAGCATGGCCTCCAGACACTCGGCCGTCGGCTCGCCATAGCGCGGGCCGGCGTAACGGTCGGTGTTGTGCACATCGTCAATCGTGAACCGCTCGTCGCAACCGAGCAGTGCGGCCGCATCGTTCAGGACTTTGACGGTCGGACCGCGGAGGGCCTCGTCGCCCGAGGCCGGCGCGACGTGGAACGATTGCACGGCGCCCTCGAAGCCCAGCAGCCGCTTGGCCAGGATCAACCCGGCCGTGGTGCCCAACCGGCCCGAGACGCAGACCGTGTCGACGTCGACGCCCAAGGCGGCGGCCTGCTCGACGATCTCGGCCATGCACAGCGCGTAGCCCACCGCCCCGAAGACCTCGTCGTCGTGACCGACGCGGTACGCCTTGCGGCCCTGGGCCGCGAGTTCCTCCATAAGAGCGTCCTTGGCGGCGCCCTGCTCGGCCGGAGCGACCATACGGACCTCGGCTCCGAAAACGTGATCGAGCATCAGGTTGCCCTGCGGCGTGCCGTCAGTCTTATGATCGAGGGCCAGCACCAGCACGCATTTCATCCCGCACTTGGCCGCGGCGGCGGCCGTCTGGCGGCAATAGTTCGACTGGCCGGCCAGGCCGTGGACGATCGTGTCGCACCCGGCGGCCTTCGCGGCGGCAAGACTGAACTCCAGCTTGCGGATCTTGTTGCCTCCGCAGCCGACGCTGGTCAGGTCGTCGCGTTTGGCCAGGATGCGCACATCCTTGCCCAGGGCTTCGGACAGGCGCGGCCACTCCTCCAGCGGCGTCGGAAGATGAGCCAGCGGAATGCGCGGCAGGCGCGAGGCCCGTTGCCGCAACTCGTCGATGCTCCAGGGTCTGCTCATGGTGTCACGTTTCCTGATTCTCTAACAGACGCCGCGCGGGTGCGGGGCACCCTCCCTGCACTGAATCTGGATCATGGCCACGCAAGCGTGGACCATGCCACCGGATCGTCTCGCCGTTGTAGGGGTCGCTCGTGAGCGACCCGTGGTTGGCGGCAGCGCCGGGCGGCTCGCGAGCCGCCCCTACAACAGCCATCCGCATGGCTGCGAGCAGCCATCCTACCTCCACAACAACCACGCCATGTGCCACGGCGGGGCTTGTCTCGCCGTGTCCGCACGTTCCTTAGTTGGCCATCGCCTTGCGGACTTGCTCGGCCAAGGTGAAGAGTTCCTCGCTGCGCTGCTGCCAGGGGGAGCCGACGAACCACGCGTGGCCGGGCAACTCGTCGCCGTCCCTCCACGAGGTAAAGCCGCGATTGCTGGGCTCGTCCATGCGGAAATGGTGCAGGCCGCGGGCCATGGCCTGTTGCCGCTCGTCGAGCACGGCCTGGCACCGTGTGGCCAAGGCGTCGCCGAGTTTCGCACGCAAGTCGTCCCGCAGCAACGCCTCCTCGATCACGATGCGGGCCTCGCAGTGCTGAACGCCTTCGCGCAGACACTCGTAACGCGTCGAGGTCACCGGCCCGTGCGGCCCGGGGGCCAGGCAGTAGCTGTGCAGGTCGAGGTTCCGCCAACTGCTCTGGATGTAGCGCTGCCAGATATAGCCGGTCCATCGTCCGCGCTTGTCCTGGTAGAGCGGCCAGATGTCGGCCCCTAGCCGGCCCACGCCGCGCTGGTCGCCGGTGATGCACATCTCGCCGAGGTGGTACCAGAGCACGGGCGTCTTGGGATTCAGGGCCCGGTCGCGGTCGTAGTGCGTGACGAGGTTCGGGCGGTTCCAGCCGTGCATCGACGCATCGGCCGCAAAGTGCACGGACCAGACCAT